>CAZUHX010000254.1:0-1565 GCA_964620795.1 uncultured Chitinophagaceae bacterium | reverse complement strand
CGATTCTACACTTATCTCTCCACGCTATATTACCTGATGGATGCCTGCCATCTCCCGGGCAAAGAAATCTGGGTACTCGACCGACCCAACCCGAACGGCAGCAGAGTGGATGGCCCGGTGCTGGAGCCTGCCTTTAAGTCTTTTGTGGGCGTAGTGCCCATCCCAGTGATTCACGGCCTCACCGCCGGAGAATTTGCCATGATGGTGAATGGAGAAGGCTGGCTCGAGAGCCGCGGAAGAAGTAGGCTGAAAGTGATTGAGTGCAGCGGCTGGAAGCATGCGGATCCCTGGCCGCTGAAGGTGAATCCCTCTCCCAATTTACCGAATGCACAGGCCATCTGTCTGTACCCTTCACTCTGCTTTTTTGAAGGCACACGAATCAGTGTGGGACGCGGCACAGCCATGCCGTTTCAGGTATACGGCCATCCCGATTTTCCATCAGCCAAGGCTCCCTTTTCTTTCAAACCCTCGCGCACTGCCGGAAACAAGAATCCTTTGCTGGAAGGCGAACTCTGCCATGGCTTTGATCTGCAAAAGAAAAGCTGTAAGCCCGGGCTCGATCTGCAATATCTCCTGAGCGCATGGAAACTAACACCGGATCAGGAGAACTTCTTTCTTCCCAATGGTTTCTTCGACAAGCTGGCCGGAACAGATGCCCTGCGTTTGCAGATCAGGGAAGAGGCCTCATCTGTGTTTATCCGCGAAAGCTGGAAGTCCGGACTTGAAACATATCAAAAGATCAGAAATAAATATTTATTGTATCCATGAGTGAAAGAAAGTTGAGGATTGTATTTATGGGAACGCCGGGATTTGCGGCGGGCTGTCTGGAGGAACTGCTTACTTCCCGACACAGGATTGTGGGTGTGGTAACGGCACCCGACAAGCCTTCGGGCCGCGGGCAGAAACTGAGTTTCAGCGAGGTAAAACAAACTGCACTCAAACATCAATTCCCCTTATTGCAGCCTGAAAAACTGAGAAATCCCGAATTTCTTGAAGCACTGAAAGCCTGGAATGCCGATATTTTTGTGGTGGTCGCCTTCCGCATGCTGCCTGCCGTGGTGTTTGAAATGCCCCCGATGGGTAGCATCAATCTGCATGCTTCTCTCCTGCCACAATACCGGGGCGCTGCGCCCATCAATCACGCCATCATCAATGGTGAAACAACAACAGGGGTAACCACTTTCCTGATTGAGCAAGTCATAGACACGGGCAAGTGGCTGATGAAAAAAGAAGTGTCTATCGGTACGGAGGAAACTGCAGGAGAGCTGCACGACAAGCTCATGCAGTGCGGAGCAGAACTGATCGTGGAAACGCTCAACGGATTTGCCGACGGGCGTTTGCAGGCGAAGCCTCAGGAAATCATGGAAAAGCTGAATGAGGCACCCAAGATCTTCAGGGAATTCTGTGAAATCAACTGGGCAAAACCGGGCCGGCAGGTAGTGAATCACATCCGAGGGCTGAGTCCGTATCCGGGTGCATTCACCATATATAAAAATGAAATATTTAAAATTTATCAAGCTCATTTTGAAGCGGAGCAACACAAGTCGGTACCCGGAACACTGAAA
>CAZUHX010000253.1:0-1576 GCA_964620795.1 uncultured Chitinophagaceae bacterium | reverse complement strand
AGAATGTCTTTGTGCCCTTTGTGTAAAATCTTTGTGCCCTTTGTGGTTCAGAAAAAACCGTGATAACTCCCGCTGATTTTCGCGAATGTTTTAAAACCCTGTTGGCTATGAGATCAAAAGCTTATTGGTGGTAACACCAGCAAGAGCGGAAATCTGCGGTGATCTGCGCAATCTGAGGAAAAAGACATCATACCGCAAGTTTCACGAAGGTGAATCTGCGTCCTTTTTCACCAAGCCACTCGCCGGTAGAAGAATCCCGGACAAGGGATCGAAGCGGCTAGCCCGCAGCCCCGAAACATGGGCCTCACTTCTTGCCTTCCTCTTTCCCTTCGGGGCGAGGACTAATAGCGTAGAGCCCGGGCCCGCCAACATACAAGCGCAATCTGATCCTTGTTGTGAATAAGGCGGGCTGGCCCATCATATTCATATACACATTTATATTATTTATGAAAACCTGATGGCTTTCACCGGACTGATCCTTCGCACCAGCAATGCGGGCAGTTGAAACGACAGAAAACAGACGATTATGCAGGCCACATTGATACCCAACACCATCCATACGCTGAGCTCAATAGGCGCATAGCTCAAATAATAGCTCTCCTGCGGCAGTGTGATGATGCGGAACTGATATTGCAGCCAGCATAGGCCAAGACCCGCCAGATTGCCCCACAACAGCCCCCAGCCCGTGATGTAAAGCCCGTAATACACAAAGATCCTGCGCAGCCTGGCGTTGCTCGCTCCAAGGGCTTTCATAATCCCCACCATTTCGGTGCGGTCCAGGATGAGTATGAGCAGGGCGGTGATCATGTTCATGACGGCTACCACCATCATCAATATCAGAATAATGCCTTCGTTCATGTTCTGCAATTCGAGCCAGTCGAAAATGCCGGGATGAAGATCGCGAACGGTACGGATGTCGAGATTGGCTCCGGCCAGTGTGCGGTAGAGCTTATCTACCAGTGCGTCCAGCCCATGTTCTTTTTCCTGCTGCAAGCCGGCAATTTGCCTGAGATCAAAGCCAGATCCCTGAAAAACATATTGAGGTTCTGCAAATATTTCAAAACCTCCCACCGTATCCGGCCCCCAGCCGTTGAGCTGCTGGATGATGGCAATGTCGGTGAGGGCATGCCTCCGGTCAAATTCTTCGACACCGGTCTCATAGATCCCTGCCACCCGAAATGCCCTGCTGCGGATGTCTTTTCCAATGAAATTCACGATGAGCTTGTCGCCCGTATCGATTTGCAGCCGCCTGCAGGTGGAAGAAGATAGGACGATGGATTTCAAGGCAGAGGAGTCTCCCCATTTCGGCAGCTGACCCGCCTTGAGGTAGGGTAAAAATGCTTCCCGCCCAAAATCGTTGCCCGCACCCTTAATGACCACCCCCTCAAATCCGTCTTTATGGCGGAGCAGCCCACCCTTGAGCGCGCTAACCTGCAGGTGTTTTACGCCTTCCGGCATAGGGCCTTTGCGCCATTCGGGATATCGGTAAATTCCTTCTTCGAGCAACGACTGTGAGAGGGAGTAGGGAAGAATCTGTATGTGCGCCCAGAAGCCAAATACCTTGTTGCGGATTTCG
>CAZUHX010000252.1:0-1656 GCA_964620795.1 uncultured Chitinophagaceae bacterium | reverse complement strand
CCCGAACCTCATCTGAAATGGGGAGTAGGAGAGGGGAATTATCCGGTGAGCAGGAGCAGGTAAACTTTGTGATTGATGAGCCTGTTCCGTTGCCGGGCTTCGGCATTCTTTATGATCATTTTTGGTGGAGTCTGTTCCGGACTAAGCCTTTACGGAATGAACACCGTTGAGGAAATGCAAAGCACTTGTTTTGATGAGCGCTTGGAGGATTATTCTGAACAGATGCATTTTTCTGTTCAGGGAATGAAAGACAGTGGTTCAACGGCCCTGCACTGCAAAGCAAATTGCAGACTATGCAGCAGTATTGAGGCTGAAAACTGGCGGGCCGTGAAATCATGGATGAAACGAAAGAAGGGAAAAGAGCCGGCAGGCTGGACTTACCACCGAAACATTCAATACATAGAAACACCCGATGCAATTCTGGCCAGTTTGCCGTCATGGAGCACCACCACATTTTGTTTTAAAACAAACAGGGGAGAAGCACAGGCATACAATGGTTATCAGTTGGGAGTGGTGAGGCCGGTATTGGGTCAGATCAAGTACGGATTAGAGTTTCTATTTAGAAAAATGGGAATTCATTTCAGGAAGCGGGGAAAAAAGAGTCTGGTCAGTAACTCAAACAAGGTCATATATCTGGGTTTTAGCATTGCAGATCGGTAGGTTCATTGCCTGAAGCGAATACGAACATCAAAGCCGGGCAAGCGATAGAAGCGGATAGCCCGCAGCCCCGCAACAAGCACAGTTTCGTTGCAAGCAACGAACGCTTGTAAGTTTTTTGCGGGGCGAGGACTATGAGCGGATAGCGCGGTGCCCGAAGGGCATGCCCTCTATTGATATTGAAAATGGATCATGCTAAGCGGCTTATTCAATCCTTTTATCTTCGCACAAATTCAATACAATGCAGCGGCTTATATTTTACATCTCAGCCTTTTGCCTCTTGCTGGGCGGGCTTTCTTCCTGCAGCAAAGACAAAGGCACGGGCGATGAGGTTCCCGAGCTTGTGTTTTTGTATCGCTTTGACCCCAACCAGCAGCGGCTCGATAACTTAGGTCGCTTGTCGGTGGTTCCTTCTTCCAATGCCGCGCAAAGCCCCGTGATGAACGAGATGAGTGCGCATTACATCGAGATGGCTCCCGGGGCTTTTACGCCGCTGGGATCGGGAGAAGTGGTTTACCGTGCAGCCGAAACCACAGCCGGCGGCGCTCTGGCCATAGATTTTGATCAGGCCGTAAAAGCCTCCGACAACCAGGTGTTTTTCCGCATTCCGCTCAAGGATGTGAGTCCCGGCGAATATGAATATCTGCGGGTTTCTCTGGCCTATCAAAACATGTCTGTGCAGCTGTATCTGGATTCGCTGATCAATACCGTGGGCGGACCGCTCCAGATCAGGCAGTTGTTTCCCTGCACCATTGCGGGCTTTGTGGGCTTCAACAATTACATCAGAAGCTTTCGGATTGGCAGTCAGTCGCTGGCGGTAAACGGCAACCGATTGCAGGGCTTCTGGGGCTTTGAAAGCAGCGGAAGCATCATGGGTTTCCCATACAGTTTTGTGAGCTCAGGTCAGGCGCCTGCAGGAGCAACCACGGTGGTAAATCCCATTCAGGGAAGTTCGCCCATTCCGCCGGGAAGCTGTGTGGTCACGGCTGCCTTCCGCGA
>CAZUHX010000251.1:0-1667 GCA_964620795.1 uncultured Chitinophagaceae bacterium | reverse complement strand
GTTGACTCTTTAGAAAAAAAATGAGGCGGGCACGATGGCCCGCCTCAGCAAGCAGTCCCCCAACTGCATGCTTTGAAAAGTTTTCTGAAGCTTATTTGATCATCAGCTTGACAGGTTTGCTTTGCCAGCCTTCTGAAATAATATTTAGCAAATAGGTTCCCGGAACTAATTCTGAGCCCTCAAATAGATGTCTGCTGCTGCCTGCCGGTAAATTAATCTCACGGCTGCTCAGCATGCGTCCGCTTATGTCTGTAATTCTTATTGCGGCATCGGTAGATTCTTTGCAATCAGATTCAATAAGCAAAGTGAATTGGGCATCTGCAGGATTGGGAAATATCTGAATATCGATCTCCCCGTGAACATTTTCCTCACAGCGAACAGCAACTGCATTAAAACTCATTTGGCTGCCATCGTAATCTGTTTGTATCAATCGGTAATAGGCCTGTCCGTTCAACGGTTTGCGGTCTGTGGCCCGGTAAAATCTCTCAGAACTGCTGTTGCCCGCCCCTTCTACATGCGAAACTTCGGTCCATTCTACCATATCTGAAGACCGGTAGATTGAAAAGTACGCATTATTAAACTCAAGCTTGCTGTTCCAATTTAACTCAACGCCCTCATCGCTGCACCGGGCAGTAAACTGATCAAGAAGTATAGGCAAAGCGCCGCCCTGTACTGAAACAAAAATGGAGGCAGCCGGAGAAGTACAGTTGGTAACGGTTTGTGTCACATAATACATTCCTTCTTGTGCTTTACTGCTGATGCTTCTTAGAACCGGTGAACCACTTTCAAAAAAGTCATCCGGACCAATCCAGTTCAGGTTTACGCCTGTAGCAGAAAGAGTCAGCGTTCCTCCGGTATTAACCGGATTGGGCTCTGCAAGTAAAGCTGTTGGGGCTGCAGGAGGTGTGGGATCTACCAACACAAACGGACCGTCTACGATGTTAGATTGGCATACGGTATCTCCCACCTGAATATCGGTATAATATCCTTTACTGAGAAAGTCAAGCATCAAGCCCCCCCCGGATGTACTGCTGAAGCCCCCCCAATGAATTAAGGGACCACCCTTTTTCCTGAATCGGACACCATAAAACTGATTTGGTTTTAGGCCACCGATACCAATAATGCCATCACTTCCTCCACAGCTTGTGGGATGACTTTGAATCCAGGCACCTATGTTAGGTGGTATCTGTACTTTAACATCAACCGAGGTTCGTTCCGACTCACAGCCATTTACGGTCTGTGTTACGGAATAGATCCCTGCTTTGGTTGTATCTGTTATGAAACGTGATGCCCCCGGATTTCCGTAAGCCATCCAAAAGTTGGGACCATAGTATTTGATGACAGGACCTACGGTTAATCCTGTACTTAAAAACAGGGTGCTTCCGGCACAAACCGGATTGGGAGCAGCCGTGATCTGCGAGGGTGCATCGGGAGTCTGATTCACCGTAACAAACACAGATGCAGACTCAGAGGTACAGCCGTTGGCCGTTTGGGTAACATAATAAAGTCCTCCCTGCGCAGTATCGCTGATGAAACGGGTAACCGGAGAACCGGAGGCTGAAAAATTAGCAGGACCGGTCCAGCTCAAACCGCTGCCTGTGGCAGTTAAAGTAAGCGTTTGTTGGGTGCAGATGGGATTGGGAGTGGCCGTAACATCGGTGGGAGCA
>CAZUHX010000250.1:353-1719 GCA_964620795.1 uncultured Chitinophagaceae bacterium | reverse complement strand
ATCTATGGCCGACTGTCTACCGATACCAGCTTCGCTTTCGGCGGACTGCGGAACTTTGGAGCATCCATCTCGCTTTCAACCAAGGTGGTGGGCATATTCAATTTCAAAGGCAAATACCTCAAAGGTCTCCGGCATATATTTACACCTTCTGTAAGC
Source organism: uncultured Chitinophagaceae bacterium (assembly GCA_964620795.1). Classification (GTDB taxonomy): domain Bacteria; phylum Bacteroidota; class Bacteroidia; order Chitinophagales; family LD1; genus CAZUHX01. Next base: position 1,563 of record CAZUHX010000250.1, on the reverse strand, counting down.
GCAAACTGGAATCCCGATTTTTCTTCCGAACGCTGGGGTTATTTCAAAACAGTACAAACAAATGCATCCGGAGCCACTCAGCGTTTTTCACCCTGGGAGCTCGGAAATCAGGTTTACGGCCTGCCCGGAGGCGGAAGGGTAGGAGCCCTGAGGTTTAACCTTGCCAATAACTTCGATATGAAAGTCTTTTCAAAAAAAGACACGGTGAATAACGAGCGGAAGGTTGGTTTTATCGATCGCCTGAACTTCTCAGGAGGATACAACTTTGCTGCAGATTCACTCCGACTCGAAGTTTTTAATCTGCTCGCTACATCCCGCATTACCGACAATATCAATTTTGCATTCAATGCCTCTTTCGATCCCTATGGCACCGATTCTATCAACAGAAGAATTAATCGCTTCTACTGGCAAACCAATCGAAAACTGCTCAGACTGACGTCTGCCGGCTTTGCCCTCAATGCCGTGTTCCAGTCTAAAGCCAGAGCAACCAATGCCAATGCCCAGCCCCGAGGAGTTCAGTATGTTGCAGATTATGTGTCTTATGATCCCAACGATTATTACGATTTCAATATCCCATGGACCTTCAGCTTTAACTACAACCTGAACCTGCAAAGAGGAACAAGCTTCAATCCCGATACCATCCTTATTGTTCAGGGCATGCGCTTTACCGGCGACTTCAATCTCACGCCCAAATGGAAGCTGGCCTTCGATTCGGGCTTCGACTTTGTGACAAAAATGCCCTCACTGACCAATGTGCGCGTGATCAGGGACCTGCATTGCTGGGAACTGAATTTCAACTGGACGGCCTTTCCGCTTAATTCACAGCAATTCATGATTGAACTAAAAATAAAATCTCCCGTTCTTCAGGATCTCAAGCTTACCCGAAGACGGAGCTTACTTCAAAACACTTTCTGATATGCTTCAAGTATCCGTAATCTCTATCGGCGATGAGCTTTTGCTCGGCCAAACCATCAATACCAATGCTTCCTGGATCGGTGCCCGCTTCAGAGATCTTGGTGTAAAACTCCGGGAAATCAGTATCGTTGCCGATTCAAAGGAGGCCATCCTTAGCGCTCTGACAAAAGGAGTGTCTGCCAATCAGATTCTACTGCTCACCGGAGGCCTCGGACCAACCCGCGATGACATCACCAAACATACCCTCATGGAGTTCTTTAAGTCGGAACCTGTATTTCATGAGGACATCTGGGAG
>CAZUHX010000250.1:0-343 GCA_964620795.1 uncultured Chitinophagaceae bacterium | reverse complement strand
TCATGGTCAAGATATTTACTTCCCGCGGAAAGGAAGTACTTGAAATGAACCGCTCTCAGGCCATCTATCCGCACAATTGCAAGGTTTTGCCCAATAAAAAAGGAACTGCACAAGGCATGTGGTTTGAAATTGACAACTGCATTGTGGTCAGTATGCCGGGTGTGCCTTATGAAATGAAACATCTGATGGACGAACAGGTCATTCCCGCCATTCGTCAACGGTTCAATCTGCAGGGTATCCAATACCGTGTGCTGATGACAGCAGGTGTTGGCGAATCTCAAATTGCTGCCCGACTTTCTGAATTTGAAGACCGACTGCCGGAGCATATCAAACTGGCCTATTT
>CAZUHX010000249.1:1162-1776 GCA_964620795.1 uncultured Chitinophagaceae bacterium | reverse complement strand
GGGCTTTTTCCTGAAATGCTGCTACTTCCCGCTGAAAGGCCTGAGCCTTGGCCTGAAGGGTGCTTTCAATGGCCTGCTGTCGTTTTTCGAGTGAGGCTTTCTTTTCCTTGAAAAGAAGATATTGTTCTTCCAGGGTATCTACATTCACGTAGGCAATCAACTGTCCCTGCTTTCGCGCTTTTTCAATGGCGGCGGGATCAAGCTTGCTGCTTCCGGCTGAAGGACCTTGCTGATTTTGGGCTGAGAAATGGAAATAGAACAATACGCCTACGGCGAGCAGAAGTGCTGCATTTACGGCAATAAGTGCTTTTTGAATCATGACCCAAAGATAAGAGATGCATTCAAACCCGGTTGCTGAGTTTTTAGTACGTCGGCCACTACAAAGACACTGCCGGTCAAAAGCAGCAGATCGTCAGGTTCTGATTCACGGAGCATGGCACTGATCGCAGAATTTACATCAGGGAAGGCTTGACCATGAAGCCCCAGGCTTGATGCCATTTCCTTAAGCAGTTCGGCATCCATGGCGCGCGGCTGATCGGCCCGGCAGAAATAGTATGCTGCTTCTTTGGGTAAATGTTGCAAAACCAATCCGGGATCTTTGTCTGCAACAGTTC
>CAZUHX010000249.1:0-1152 GCA_964620795.1 uncultured Chitinophagaceae bacterium | reverse complement strand
ACGGCATCAAACGAATGCTTTCCATCAGCATTCTGATACCCGATTCATTGTGAGCGCTGTCGGCAAAAAAACGATCATGCCCGCTCAGTTTCATGAATCGGCCCATAAAATAAGTAAGTGACGAGACCTCTTTAAATCCTTTCGTAAGGGCCGGTTGTGAAATCTCTGTGATCCCTATTTCCTGTAAAAGACCAAGTGCGGCAATGGCGGTGCTGTAATTCTTTTTTTGGAATGCCCCGCAAAGTCCACTTTCATAACTTCCGTTCCAGTCAGGAAAATCATGGCAAGTCAGCGAAAAGTGAGGGTCACCGAAAGTGAAACTGCCTTCAATCTGTACTCTTTCTGAGGCATAGAATAACGGACTATTGAGCTGTTTCGCTTTTGATTCGAATACGTAGCTTAGATCTTCCTGTTTTTCGCCAATCAGCACCGGAATGCCGCCCTTAATGATTCCTGCTTTTTCAGAGGCAATGGCAGGAAGTGTATCACCCAGTATATTCATGTGATCGTAGCCGATGTTGGTGATCACGCTCAGTGCCGGTTGAATAATATTGGTGCAATCCAGCCGCCCGCCCAGTCCGGTTTCAATCACAGCCCAATCGGTTTTCATTTCCCTGAAATACCAAAAGGCCATGCCTGTGGTGATTTCAAAAAAAGAGGCGTCCAGTTTCTCGAGACGGTTTTTGTAGGTTTTGAGGAATTCTATTACGGCATCCTCGGTAATCATTGCACCATTTATCTTGAACCTCTCTCTGTAGTCCACATAATGGGGTGAAGAATAGATTCCTGTAGCATACCCCGAAGTCTGAAGCGCTGCGGCTATGAGATGGGTCACTGAACCTTTTCCGTTGGTTCCTGCGATATGTATGCATTTCAGTTTTTTCTCAGGGTTTCCAAGTATTTCCGAAATAGCATGAATATTGCTCAGATCTGCCCGGTAAGCTGCAGGTCCCTGCCGCTGAAACATGGGCAGCCTGTTGAGAAGATAGTCCGTGGCTTCCTGCCAGGTCATATCCCGAAACTTGTTTTACTTGTCGGTGAACCGCTTATGAAAACGGTATGAAAGGGTAACCTCATGTGTAGATCCAGTGGGTCTGCGGAACATTAAGAAAAAGAAATCGTTGGCTTCCCCGGGGGGACCGATGTCTTGGG
>CAZUHX010000248.1:444-1879 GCA_964620795.1 uncultured Chitinophagaceae bacterium | reverse complement strand
GGTGGTGAATTCCAGACAGCATGAGCAGATTAAAAAACTGACTCAGGAAATGGCTTTGCTTAAAAGTAAGATGGAAGAAAAAAAGAGTCTCTGAAATCAAACCTCTCTTCTCATTCTTGCTACCGGAATATCCAGTTGCTCTCGGTATTTGGCAATGGTGCGGCGAGCAATGTTATAGCCTTTTTCTTTAAGAATATCACAAAGTGCATCATCGGTCAGCGGCTTGTGTTTGTCTTCTGCGTCTATGCAGTCTTTCAGTATTTTTTTGATTTCACGCGAACTTACCTCTTCACCGCTTTCAGTGCTCATGCTTTCGCTGAAAAATGTTTTCAGTAGAAACGTACCGTAAGGGGTTTGCGCGTATTTGCTGTTGGCCATCCTTGATACAGTTGAAATATCCATTTCCACTTTGGTGGCAATGTCTTTCAGGATCATGGGCTTCAGTTTACTTTCATCGCCGGTTACAAAATAGTCTTCCTGAAACTCAAGAATGGCCTGCATACACACCATTAAGGTTATATTGCGCTGATTAAGGGCTTCAATGAACCACTGGGCACTTTCAATTTTACTTTTAATGAAGGTGGTTGCTTCTTTACCGTCTTTATTTTTTTGTCTGGAATATTCCTTGAGCATTTCCAGATACTCCTTGCTGACTTTCAGTTCAGGCATGTTTCTGGAGTTCAGCGCAAATTCAGGTTTGCCATCGTTTACACTGATGATGAAATCCGGAACAATTTCACTTTGCCCCAGGCTTTGCGTGCCTGAATCACCGGGCTTCGGATTAAGATGCGTAATCACATCAATGGCTTCTTTCAGTTCGTCGTGGCTAATCTCCAGACGCTTCAGTATTTTTTCGTAATGTTTTTTACTGAATTCTTCCATATGATGTTTCACAATTTCAATGGCCTGCAGCACATCTTTTGTGTGTTCACTTTTGCGCTGTAACTGTATGAGTAAACATTCCTGTATATTGCGGGCACCTACTCCCGACGGATCAAAGCTTTGAATAATGGAAAGGATTCTTTCAATTTGCTCTATGCTGGCGCTGATATTGTAGTTAAAAACCAGGTCGTCAGTAATCAGCTCGGTATCTCTTCTCAGATAGCCATCTTCGTCGATGCAGCCAATCAGGTAAATACCGATGGTGTATTCGGTTTCATTGAGTTCTTTTAAGCCCAGCTGTTGTTCTAGTTGACTGTGAAAATCGGGGCCTTCCACTACTACAAATTCTCTACTTTCATTATCAGACCCTTTGTTGCTGATTTCGTACTTATAGGCATCCAATTCCTCATCGCCCATATAGTCTTCCATCTCCACACCATCATCAATGCGATCAACTTCCTTTTCTTTTACATCACCGTTTTCATCCAGTTCGTAATCATCTCCCTCTTCATTGTCTTCATTGCTGTAGAGTTCCTCTTCTTCGTAATTTTCA
>CAZUHX010000248.1:0-434 GCA_964620795.1 uncultured Chitinophagaceae bacterium | reverse complement strand
GCGCAGGATTCAATTCTAGTTCTTCTTTGATGCGCTCTTCCAGGGCAAGAGTAGGCAACTGCAGCAATTTCATCAGCTGAATTTGTTGCGGTAATAATTTTTGCTGTTGCTTTAAATATTGTCCTTGTTTAAGAGCCATATTTAATTCACATGACAGAGAAAATAATTTTTCTTGCCCTTTTGTATCAGAATGTATTTGTGGTTAATGGTGTTCGTAATATTCACCACCAACTGCTGATCTTCTATTTTTTGTTTGTTTAAACTCAGTCCGCCTGCCTGCAGCATTTTACGGGCTTCGCCTTTGCTCTGGAAAATCTGTGTTTTTTCGGCCAGCAAATCTACAATGCCAATACCGTTTTTCAGTTCTTCACCTGAAATCTGAAACAAGGGAACGCCTTCAAACACATCCAGAAACGTTTGTTCTTCGAGTTGTA
>CAZUHX010000247.1:0-1920 GCA_964620795.1 uncultured Chitinophagaceae bacterium | reverse complement strand
ACCTGCATCAGCCTGCGTAAATGCAATCCTGCGGATGCAGCCAGCTCAATGGCCCAGGACTGATCTGCCGCCAGTTCCAGATCCTCAAAGTGATTGTCTGTCATTTCCTGCAGACTGCGCAGGCAGGAGAAATAAAAGTGCTCTTGTTTCAGATTGTAATATCGGGCCACTTCGATGATGGTATTTACAAATGCCGCCATCTTGGCCGGGGCATTGGCAATCATTCCGAACAATACATTCCGGTCGATTCCGAAATTATCGAATGGCAGATCTGAGAATACATCCAGTGCCAGAATTTCTCCAACGGGAGCCAGATTTTTATTGAGCTTTTGTGAGATCAGCTGATCATATCCCACGCCCAGGGCTCTTGCCAGATCGGCAATCTTGTCGCTCTTGGGGTACTTTTTCCCCTTTTCGATTTCGTTGAGATATGAAATGGAAATGCCGGTGCGTTCAGAAAGTTGCTGAAGTGACAGGCGCGCGTCAGATCTCAGCTTGCGCACCTTTAAGCCAAAAATGATTTTTACATTCCCTTCCGCAGAAAATTCCATTTGTGCCCGTTTTGGACCACAAATATAAACCCTGCATTTTTTACCTTCCAGCGAAAATTCGCTTGATTTTTCAAGCCGCTTAATGCAATTTTGCAGGATTCACCGAAAAAGGCCACCCGATGACCGCATTTCAACTTCCCTCCGGCATGGAAATATCAGGCGCAATCAGCCCTGCTTATGCCGAAATCCTTTCTCCGGAGGCTCTCCGCTTTGTGGCTGAACTGCAAAGAAGATTCAATCCGGAAAGAGTCCGGCTGCTTCAGGCCCGGATAGACCGTCAGGCGTCTATCGATGCCGGGAATTTGCCCGACTTTCTTCCTGAAACCCGGAATATCCGCGAGGGCGACTGGACCGCGGCTCCCATTCCTGCCGATCTGCAGGATCGCCGTGTGGAAATCACCGGACCCGTGGATCGCAAAATGATCATCAACGCACTCAACAGCGGCGCAAAAATGTTCATGGCCGATTTTGAAGATTCCAATTCACCTACCTGGAGCAACAATATCGAGGGGCAGATCAATCTCCGTGACGCCATTCGCCGCAACATCTCTTACGTGAACGAGGCCGGAAAAAGCTATGCGCTGAATGAGAAAACGGCCACACTTCTTGTGAGACCCCGCGGCTGGCATCTGCCTGAAAAGCATGTCACGGTAGACGGTACCGTGATGAGCGGTTCCCTCTTCGACTTTGGTTTGTACTTCTTCCACAATGCTGCCGAACTGCTGGCCCGCGGATCAGGCCCTTATTTCTACCTCCCCAAAATGGAAAGCCATCTCGAGGCGCGGCTGTGGAATCAGGTTTTTGTATTTGCACAAGAAACACTCGGTATTCCTCAGGGATCCATTAAGGCAACCTGCCTCATTGAAACCATCACCGCCACCTTCGAATTGCATGAAATCATATATGAACTCCGCGAACATATGGCAGGATTGAACTGCGGTCGCTGGGATTATATATTTTCATATATCAAAAAACTCAGAAATCTTCCGGGCTTCGTATTGCCTGAGCGCGGACAGGTCACAATGGCTGTCCCTTTTATGGATGCCTACTCCCGTCTGGTGATTCAAACCTGTCACAAGCGCCGCGTACATGCCATGGGCGGAATGAGTGCCTTCATTCCCATCAAAAACAACGAAGATGCCAATCAGGCTGCCATCGAAAAAGTGCGTCAGGACAAACTCAGGGAAGTGAAGAACGGACACGACGGAACATGGGTGGCGCATCCCGGACTGGTTGGAGTGGCGATGGATATTTTTAATGAGTTTATGCCCACGCCCAACAATTATCATATTACGAGAGAAAGTGATCAGATAAATCAGGATCAGTTGCTTGCGGCTCCCGCGGGAACCATTACGGAGGCAGGCCTCCG
>CAZUHX010000246.1:0-1957 GCA_964620795.1 uncultured Chitinophagaceae bacterium | reverse complement strand
CGGTGAACCGCTTATGAAAACGGTATGAAAGGGTAACCTCATGTGTAGATCCAGGTGGTCTCCGGAACATTTCAAAAAAGAAATCGTAGGCATAACCGAGGTAACAGATGTCTTTGATATTGACTCCTCCTTCGAATGTAAGGAAGTTGGAAGTGCGGTAATTCATTCCTATCCAGGCATATTTCATAATATGCATTCGAATGCCGGCATCTGCCTGAAACGGTGCACCGTTTACCCAGCGCATGGCCAGAACGGGATCAAGTATGAATTTATCATCGGCAAAGCCATAGCGGCCGCCTGCAATAAAATACAGGTGCTGTATTCTTCTGATGCTGCCCTCACCGTCACGGCCCTGATAGTTAACATCAAGTCCCATGATTTGCGGCACACTGATTCCCGCATACAGATGTTGTTTCCATTTGTACCAGATTCCGAAAGAAACATCAGGGAAAAACTTATATGAACGGGAGGTAAACAGTTCCGGATCGCCTTCGTCTTTGGGGCGCAGCTGATTGCCTGCCAGGCGATACTGTACCAGCGAGGCCGACAATCCAAAAGAGATCAGATGCGATGTTTCTTCATTGAATCTGAAGGGATTCTTTTTTCCCAGTTTGAGATTGTAGGCAAAAGAAAAGTTGGCTCCAGTCCTTCCTGTAGGTCCTACAACATCATGCAGCAGATATCCTCCAAGTCCTATGCTTTTATCTTCAATTTGTCCGTGAAAGCCCAGATAAGTGGTGTAAGGGGATGAATTGATGGCCGTAAATTGTTTGCGAAAACCTGCCATTCCCCACAGAAACCCCTTGGTTCCGGCTACCGCCGGATTTTCCATAAAAGCAGTTTCTCTTACAAAGCTGAATTGCTCCGTCTGCTGAGCATGCAGTATCGAAGAAAGTATCAGAAAAAATAATATAAATCTGTTTCTCATGATTTCCTGCTTTATCTCACTACCGTCAGAGGTCCGTCAAACTGTGTCTGCTCGCCTTCTTTATTCTTCACTTTGATAATGTAGTAGTAGGTTCCTCCGGGCAATTCTTTGCCTTTCCATGTTCCGGCCCAGGTGTTGGAGTATGGAGCTTCAAAGAGAATTTCGTCGCCCCATCGGTTGATGATTCTTACTTCATTGTCGGGATAGCGTTCCAGATCCCGAATAAACCAGATATCGTTGAATCCGTCGCCTGCCCCGGGAGTAATGACATTGGGTATGAAGAAGAGCGCGAAAGGCTTGTCGCGCACAAGAATTTTGACGCTGTCGTAGTCAAAACACCCCAAGTCATTTTCAACTGTGAGCCGGTAAAGCGTATCGGTCATTGGCCATACTTGCGGATCTGAGCAATAAGTGCAACCGATATTGTACTCCGGAGTCCAGTCGTAGGTGACGCCACAGCAGCCGCTCAGTCTGATGGTGTCCTCTCTCCAGATCATGGTGTCAACACCGGCCACGGCAAAGGGAGGGGAGGTGATGGCCAGAGCGAAGGGGGTATAACTGAAATCGGACCAGCGAAACTTGATCATGCTGCTGAAAGGACTCGAGGTGATCTGGCTGTCGCGGAACATAGATTCCCATTGCGGTACATTTTGCCAGTGAACCATATCATTCCAGCTTCCGTCGGCCGTAGTGTCGTAAAACAAACTGATCTGAGCAGAATCCGTGCCGAAAGGATGAGCGATGCGATGATACCATTCAGGATTGATTTTGCAAACCAGATGAAATTTCTGATCCCGGTCGAAACCTTCGTTGGTGGGATCTGTATTGGCAAATCTCACACGGAAATGATTTTCAGAGGCTGAAGTGGGAACGAGCTCAACCGGCCTGTAGCGTGTAGTCCCAAGATTGGAGCCTACTGCAAAAATATAGCTGCTATCGCTTAGGGTTTTTCGCTGAAGGCCGCCTTCTTCCAAAGAGGAAACAAATCCGCGGCTTCTGCTCACAGCTGCCGTGTATGGGTTGGTTACA
>CAZUHX010000245.1:0-1988 GCA_964620795.1 uncultured Chitinophagaceae bacterium | reverse complement strand
TATGGCCAACAGTCTTGAAGTAAGAGTTCCTTTCCTTGACTATACCGTGGTCAATTTTGCGTTTTCCCTGCCCGAAGAGTTTAAATTGCATCAGGGCATCACCAAGCGAATCGTGAAGGAGAGCTTTAAAGACGATTTGCCCGCAGAGCTTTTTACCAGACCCAAAAGCGGTTTTGAAGTACCCTTGCTGAAGTGGCTCAGAACAGGTCTCAACAGCATGATTCACGACGATCTGCTGGAAGACGGATTCATCGAGTCGCAGGGGATCTTTAATCTGCAGGCCATCCGCTCGCTCAAACAACAACTCCATTCATCCAATCCTGCTGAAGTACATGCCAGGATCTGGGGTTTGCTTGTCTTTCAGTATTGGTATAAAAAGTATTTTGCCTGATGCCTCGCGTACTCCGTATCATCAATCGCCTGAATTTAGGCGGGCCCACTTTCAACGCAGCCTACCTCACGCGCTACCTTCCGCCCGAATTTGAAACCATGCTCGTTTCGGGCATGAAAGATGAAACAGAAATGAGCTCTGAATTCATCGTCAAAGACCTGGATCTGCATCCTGTTTATGTTCCTGAAATGTATCGGGAACTTAATCCCATGCGCGACTACAAGGCATTTTTCAAAATCAGAAAAATGATTCGGGACTTTAAGCCGCATATCGTACATACCCATGCAGCCAAACCCGGAGCCGTAGGACGATTTGCCGCATGGACCTGCGGAGTGCCGGTGATTCTTCACACTTTTCACGGACATGTTTTTCACTCCTACTTCAGTCCGGCCAAAACACGCGTTTTTATTGAAATTGAAAGGGCTTTGGCCAGGATGTCGACCCGCATGATTGCGCTCAGCGAGTTGCAGAAAAAGGAACTGGTAGAGGACTTCAAAATTGCTCCGGCCTCCAAGTTTGAAATTGTATCTCTCGGATTTGATCTCAATAAGTTTGCCTCAGACAAGGAAAGCAAACGCGCCGCTTTCAGAAAACAATATGCGATTGCAGACGATGAAGTGGCCATCGGAATTGTAGGCCGACTGGTACCCGTCAAAAATCACGATTTGTTTTTGGAAGCCATCAGGTGGGTGAGTGAAAGATCAAAGCATAAAATCCGGGCTTTTATCATCGGAGACGGTGAAGAAAGGCCACGACTGGAAGCCCTGGCTCGCAGCCTGAACCTTCCTTTCAACAGCGAAAATCCGGAACAACCTAACCCCCTTACTTTTACCTCCTGGATCAAAGAAATTGACATTTCGAATGCCGGAATGGACATCATCGCCCTTACCTCTCACAACGAAGGCACACCGGTAAGTCTGATCGAAGCCCAGGCCTCCGGCAAACCCATTGTAAGTACGAATGTAGGCGGCATTGAAAACATTGTCTTGCCGGGAAAAAGCGCGCTACTCTCCCCTCCCGGCGATGTACTTTCCTTTGCGCAAAATCTCCTTCAACTGGTTGATCAGCCGTCAGTTCGTGAGCAAATGGCAAGCACCGGTACCGATTATGTGATGGAACATTTTTCTTACCAGCGCCTTTGTCGCGACATGGCCGCATTGTACCACCGCCTGCTGGAAGAGAAAAAGGTCAAACTCTGACAACCGAAACCGAAGCTTTTTTCGTCTATAAAAAAAACGATCATGAGAAAAATTCTGCTTTTCTCCATCTGTGCTTTTATTGCAGTTTCAATTAAGGCTGAAGATCGAACGCTCAACAAGCTTGCAGAAGTAAATGCGCTCTGGAAGGAACAAGCCGCGCCTGAAACTGCAGCACTCCCGGCCTGGAAAATCCAATCAGAAAGAGAATGGATTGCCACACACCTGGAATTGGTTGAGCAAATTCTGCGCAGCCGGGACAGGTCTCATCTGAGCAGGATGCAGTCAAACAACAGGCTCAAAGCCCTCGATGCACTTCGCGAATACCGCATCAGCAGGGCTTTCCCGTTCAACGACCGATACAATTACCGCACCCCCATATTCATTGACCCATACGAGCA
>CAZUHX010000244.1:0-1998 GCA_964620795.1 uncultured Chitinophagaceae bacterium | reverse complement strand
TGCGCGCGCCATTGTTTACATTCGCCGCACTCCGCACAATTTCAGAAACCATCGGAAGGCCGCCCACAAATCCTGCCAGGGTGTTTCCTGCACCTACCGCAAAAAGATCCCGGTTAAAATTCGTCTTTCTTTTCCATGGATCCAGAAGGTCAACCGCCTTTGCACTCAACAAGGTTTCTAAACTGCCAACCAAAGCAAACATCACAATAAACTTTATAGATACAGCAGAAAACACTTTAGAAAAATCAGGTTGTGTGATGGCAGAAAAAAGATTGGCAGGTAGTGTGACCAGAAAATTCGGACCGATATGATAATCGGCACCCATGAAACGATAAACATGCTCGTGCTCAAGATCAAACCACAGGCCCATAGGAATACTCAGCAGAATAACCAGCATGGGCGCGGGTATCATTTTCACATATTTGTTTTTAATCATAGGTAAAATGAAAAGAATAGAAAGGCTAACAAATCCAATCAGGGCTATCTCATAATTCATATGTGATAAACTGTGTGGGATTTCGGCAATCAGTTCCATGATTTCTTTTCCTTCCGGCTTAACTCCCACAAGGGTGTGAATCTGTTTCGAGATGATAATCAAACCTATGGCTGCCAGCATGCCATGAACCACAGACAGCGGAAAGAAATCACTCAGATCTCCAAGTTTTAGCAGACCAAAAAGCATTTGAATTATGCCTGTAACCATTACTACTGCCAATGCAAACTTGTAGCCCTGAACCGGATCTCCCGCTCCCAATTCCGTAACACAGGCAATGGCTATGGCAATCAGTCCTGCAGCCGGACCTTTGATGGTGAGCTGTGCATTTCGGCCGGCGAGGAATGGAACAAGAATACCGCCTATGATGGCAGTAAATATCCCGCCGATAGGAGGAAAGCCGCTTGCCAATGAAATACCAAGGCAAAGCGGAAGTGCAATCAGAAAAACCAAAAAGCCTGAAACAATATCCTTTTTTAGATTATTGCTCATTCCCTCAAGTCCGAACCAGGGGATGTCGTTTGATATAGTTTTTTTCATAATTTGTTTTTAAGATGATTTGTAAGGAAGAGAATGTGATGTCCTCACATGAGGACCCATATACAAGCGTGCATACAATCTGATCAGCGCAATGCCTCCCAGTATATAGCTGAGTGAATAGAAAAATGCCATCACAAACTGCTGCTCCCGGATATGACTGAATAGCAAGTCTTCTCCGATGAAAGCTGTGGTAATGGGAAACCCCATCAAGCCTAGGGCACAGATCAGTGTCCACAGGGCAAGAGAGGAGTGTTCGTACTGATGTCCGTAATACCGGTTAAGATCAAATGCATCCGGTTCAGCCTGTTGAAGACGCATCAGGAGAAAATGGCCTGCCAGTGCCGATATTCCGGTTCCAAAAAGATAGAGAAAGGTTTCGCTGTAGTTGAATTGGGCATTGAAGGATACTGCCAGCGCAATCCAGCAATGATTAAAAAAGACCAGCCACCAGCTCAGAATAGGAGATTGCCGCTCACTGAAAGCTTTCAGTACCAGCATCAAGCCCAGCCCTGCAAGACTTGCCGGCAAAAACTGAAAAAGTACAGAAGGTAATTGAGCCTGAAAATAAAGGGCAGCCATTGCCAGTAAATAAGCGGGAATACCTATCTTAATCAGGAGTTTCAGTGAGAGAAAATCTAAACGATGACCCAGCTTTTTGAGCGGTGCAAAAAGAAGTTTGTTTACAAATGCATCGAGGTTCCATTCTTTGAGCGCATACACATAAAGCAGGATTCGAAGCCTGGAGTATTGTGCGCCCTGTATCGAAGCTGAATCACGGAATTGATAAATCTGCTCACGAATCTTGTAACTCACTACAGAAGGCGAAACCAGCAACTGATAGGTGCGCAAAAAAGCATTTCCTGCAAAGTGAATGAGTGCCAGGGTGTTGAAACCAAGTGCCACTTCAAGAAAAATCAAACCGATCTGAGAGATGGATGCGTAGGCCACCTGGCTTTTTACCGTAC
>CAZUHX010000243.1:0-1999 GCA_964620795.1 uncultured Chitinophagaceae bacterium | reverse complement strand
CAGGTTGAACTCAGATGCTCTGTTCTCGATCGGTAGGGCGACAGAGGTCACCAGGTATCTGAGGAAAAATCCTGTGCAGGCTCTGGTTACCTCCGGTCCGCCGCAAAGCATGCATCTCATCGGCGAGCAGCTGCATGCACTTACCGGAATTCCCTGGCTTGCAGATTTCAGGGACCCCTGGCTTCAATTTTTAAAATTTCACGGCTTCAGTGAAAATTCATGGGCAATCAAAAGACAAAAGGCTCTTTTTCAGAAAGTGCTGCTCAATACACAATCCATCACTGTGGCTCATCCGGCCATGGCCGATGAATTCAGAAATGCGGGAGCCAAACATGTGCTATCCATCACCAACGGATTTGACAGCAGTGACTTTGAACCCGCAGAAGTGATTCAAGACGGACCGGTGAAGCTGCTATTCTCCGGAATACTTTACGACAAACTTCATTCCGAATTATTCTGGAAAACACTTTCAGAACATATTGAAAATAAAAATATTACAAAAAAAGATCTTGAAATTCATTTTGCGGGTAAAGTCCAGTCGCTTACCCTAAATGCACTGGAAAAATATAAGCTGAATACTTTTTGTGTAATGCACGGATATATTTCACACCGCGAGGCCGTAAAGTTGCTTGGTAGCGCGCACGGGCTCCTGATTTTTTTACCCGCAGCCGATGAATTCAGTTACCTGATTCCGGGTAAACTTTTTGAATACATGGCGGCAAAAAGAATGATCTGGTGTGTAGCTTCCGGCAACAATGATACCTCAAGACTGGTGAGGGAAACCCAAAGCGGCTTGGTGCTCGACGAAACAGATCCCGGCTTCAAAGAAACGATGGGAAGGGCAATGCAAATGCTATTGGAAAGAAAATTGCCGGAAAGCAGTGAGATTGATGCATTTCATCGCAGAGCACTGACTCGCCGCCTGGCAGAGGAGCTAAACCGAATTGCGCTGTAGACTGATTGCACGATAACCAAAGCTGCTCAACTTTTAGCCTCAGAAAGCAACTTTCAGTTCTGCGAATTCTTATCAAAACAATTACTTCCCGAATACCTCCCTTGATAATCTTGCATCAAGTCCGTAAATATCTTCCCTAAATTGAATTCTTCCCGCAGCATCGACCCATGAGGTAAAATATCCGATAAACACAGGGACCGGCTTTTTAAGAACGACCGTTGTTTCCTCTTTTAGATTCATCAGCGAATCAAGCTGTTGTGTCTTATATCCGTAAGGAATAAGGAGTTCATTTGCCAATTTCCCTGCCTCAGCCATCCGAATACAACCGTGACTAAATGCGCGCTTTTCTCTGTCAAACAGAGCCTTGGCGGGAGTATCATGCAAATAGATATGAAACTCATTGGGGAAAAGAAATTTTACGCGTCCAAGCGCATTCCATGGGCCGGGTTTTTGCCTGATTTCAAAAGGAAAGTTTCTATGATATTGTCTCCAGTTAATATGATGTGCATTTACCGGCTTGCCGTTGCGCAAAAGCTCCATGTGGTTTCGTTCCAGGTATCTGCGATCTCTTTTCAAACTAGGTAAAATCTCATTCACCGCTATACTCCGGGGCACATTCCAATAGGGAGCAAAAACCACCCGGCTCAGACTGGCAGAAAAAATACTTGTTGATGTTGCTTCTTTACCCACCACCACACGCATTTTCCATTTCAGCTTGCCTGAATCCAACAGATACAAATGATAGTCAGGAATATTGACCAATAAGTAATACGACGGCAATGAATCGGGCATCCACCTCAGGCGCTCCAGATTGATCATGATTTGCCTGATCCTTTCTTCAACAGAAACATTCATCTGCCTGATGGTAGGCAAATCGGGAAAACCGGATGGATTAAGACCCATCCTCCGCTGAAAATTTTTCAAGCCATCTTCTAAAGAATCTATTCCAGCCCCGGATTGAAGATCACCGCTGAGCTTTAAATAAGTCAGCAAATTCAGTCTCATACTGTCTGTTGAGATTTCTTCGGGAGCAGAAATGCGGGG
>CAZUHX010000242.1:0-2012 GCA_964620795.1 uncultured Chitinophagaceae bacterium | reverse complement strand
CCCATTCTGCAGTTAGGCGCGCCAGATTTTGCCCAAACTTTTTCATTTCTTCCAACACAAACGGATTGCCGGTTGCCTTTTGGTATGACTGGGCCATAGACAACAGGGTCTGGAAGAAATGAGAATGCATTTCATCGGTGGTCATCTCAGGCGTCCAGAGATCAATTTTCAGGGTTTCCTGTTTCACGGTGTCCCATATCGAAATCATGACCGATTTGCAATCTTTGAGCTCCTGATTCTGGCTGTCGGTAGCCATCCATTTCATGTCTGTAGGAATTTTCTGATCATTCAGGCTGATCTTGAATCGGATTTCAGAGGTCTTGGGCATTTTTTTTCCATTGAGGTATGAGATCAATTAATTCTTGCTGGCAGCTTTTTCCGAGGTCTTGGCGGTACCAGTCGTGTATGCTTCGCACCAGTGTGCGAAAGTCGGAAGTTTCATCCAGTTTCATATCCTGAATTTTCTGCTGAAGGTTTTGCGGTCTGGGTCCCCAGCGGCCGATACAGGCTCCGCTTTTTTCGTCGAAAGCCATGAGCAGCGGGATGGAGCGGCTTCCATCTGTGAGAAACTGATCCATAATCTGCGGATTTTTGTCTCGCAGGATCAGGCTGAAACGGATATCCGGATTGCAGCAGGCAATCAGATACAAAACCGGGACCAGCTGTGATGCGTCGCCGCACCAGGGCTCGGTGATTACAACCCAGTGCATGGGTGGCAGGTCTTCTGCCAAACGGTTATAGAGTTTCTTTTCTATGGTCATTTCCCGCAACACATATTCCATTCTCTCCAGATTGGAGCGGGTGTATCTGAGCATGCTTTCAGGCTCATATATTTTTTCTTTCAGTTTGCCCGAAACAATATCCCGGCTCAGTTGCAGATATTCTTCAAATGACAGAAGAGAGGCGGCAGGTATATTCTGAAAATGCATGGCTTGAGGTGGGCTCAGGCGGCAGCCTGATAAAAGCCGTTTTCGCGCAGGTAAGAGATGATGAGATCCACAATCCTCAAAACTTTTTCATTGCCCAATTTGCCGCAAAGACTCCATTTTAATCTATCCAGTACTTCAGATTTGAATTCCTCTTCATAGACCAGTTGACCGCTTTTGGTATTCCAATATGCAATGAAGGCATCCAGAACTTCATAGGCTTCGTCTTCAGAAATATGAAATTCAATGTGATGGTATATGTACCTGACGGTATCGTAGTACCCGGGCTGGTTCATTGAGTTAAAGATACGGTACTCAGGGGAATTTGGGGAACTTACTCCAGTCGGGCTTTCTTTTCTCGATGAAAGCCTGTTTGCCTTCCATGGCTTCGGCTGAGAGATAATACAACAAAGTGGCATTGCCAGCCAGTTCCTGAATACCCGCCTGCCCGTCGAGTTCGGCATTGAAGGATGACTTCAGCATTCTGATCGCAAGCGGCGATTTCTCCATCACTTTCCGGCACCATTCAACGGTTACATCTTCCAGGTTTTCAAGGGGAACGACTTTGTTGACCAATCCCATTTCCAGGGCTTCGGCAGCAGAGTATTGTTCGCACAGATACCAGATTTCGCGGGCTTTTTTCTGCCCCACCACGCGGGCGAGATAGCTGGCACCGAATCCCCCGTCGAAACTGCCCACCCGCGGCCCGGTCTGTCCGAAGATGGCATTTTCTGAGGCAATGGAAAGATCGCAGACCACATGCAAGACATGTCCTCCTCCGATGGCGAAACCGTTGACCATGGCGATGACCACTTTGGGGATGGAGCGAATCATTTTTTGCAGGTCGAGTACATTCAGACGGGGCACTTCATCGGTACCCACATAGCCGCCCACACCTCTCACGTTCTGGTCGCCGCCGGAGCAGAAAGCCTTGTCGCCTTCACCTGTGAGAATGATACTGCGGATTTCGGCACTTTCTCTGCAGTGATGCATGGCATCAATCATTTCTTTTACGGTAAGCGGGGTAAAAGCATTTCGATAGCGGGGCCTGTCAATGGTGATTTTTGCAATTCCTTCAAAAAACTC
>CAZUHX010000241.1:0-2015 GCA_964620795.1 uncultured Chitinophagaceae bacterium | reverse complement strand
AAAGATTTTACTACCGCAAATGTACAGAGGGTAGCCTATGCCACTGCCGTCTGGGCAAGGCAACAAGATCCTGCAGCTTCCATTGTGGTAGGCTACGACTGTCGCTTTGGCGGAAGTCTATTTGCATCGGCAGCCATCAATGTTTTTTGCGGAATGGGTATGAAGGTTTATTATGATCCTTCTTTCGTTTCTACACCCATGATTTCTCTTGCAGCCAAGAAACTCAACTGCGAACTTGGAGTGATTCTTACAGCGAGCCATAATCCTCCTTCATACAATGGATATAAACTGAAAACTAAGGCAGGTGGTCCATTGATTCAGAGATACATAACAGAGATAGAAAACATGATTCCCGCAGAATACGCAGCAGAAGAAAAATCTGTTGAAGAATGGGTAAAGGAAGGTCTGCTGGAATTGGTGGATTTAGAACAAATGTATTTTGAGCATGTGTCAGAATCTTTTGATATGAATGCCATGCAGGAAATGCCCTTCGTTGTTGGATATGACGCAATGTTCGGGGCAGGACAAAGTATAGTTCCTCGAATTCTTCCTCATGCCGAGCTTCTTCACTGCGATTACAATCCCTCTTTTTATGGAGTTGCACCTGAGCCCATTCACAAAAACCTGAAGGAACTATCAGATTATATCAAGTCTTCCAAGCACATAGATTTCGCCTTTGCCACCGATGGCGATGCCGATCGCATTGGTGTTTATGACAGCAAAGGAAACTTTGTGGATCCGCATCACGTGATCCTCTTGCTCATCCACATACTCCACAAATACAAGGGAATGAGCGGCAAAGTGGTGATTGCTTTCTCCGTTTCCAATAAAGTCAAGAAGCTTTGTGAAGCATACGGACTTCCGGTTCAGGTGACCAAAATCGGTTTCAAATACATTTGTGAGGTTATGGTTAATGAAGATGTACTTCTGGGCGGAGAAGAGAGCGGCGGCATTGCTGTAAAGGGCCATATTCCTGAAAGAGATGGCGTGTGGAATGGCTTGCTGCTGATCGAACAATTTGCCAAAAGCGGTAAAAATCTGCAGCAGCTTATTGATGAAGTATATGCCATTGTTGGAAGGTTTTCATACAACAGAAATGACCTTCATCTGAAAGAAGAACTCAAACAACAAATCATTGCCAATTGTCAGGCGGGTAAATACACTTCATTCCACGATATTCCTGTGAGCGGCCTGGAAACCATCGACGGGTTTAAGTATTATCTGGCCGACGAAGAAACCGTTATGATTAGGCCCAGCGGTACAGAGCCTGTGCTGCGCATCTATGCAGAAGCTTCATCTCCTGAGCGGGTAGAAGAAATTCTGCGCAAGGTGCAGGATGTGCTGCTTAACAGTTGATAACAAACTCTTTTGCACTCCGGGCGTTTAACTCATTATGGGAAAAGTTAATGTAGGAGATCTGCTGCCGCCATTGCGCTTGCAAGATCAACGGGGCAATTGGTTTGAAACAGAATCATTGAAAGGCAAGAAGAATCTTGTTTTGTTTTTCTACCCTAAGGACCATACGGCAGGATGTACCGCCGAAGCATGCTCCTTCAGGGATGAATATGAATCGTTTGTAGCGCGTGATACTGAGGTTGCAGGAATCAGTGCTGATGACATCAGAAGCCATCAGAGTTTTATTACCAAATACCGACTCCCCTACTTGCTCTTAAGTGACCCCGACCGGGCAGCCAGAAAAACGCTCGGAGTTCCCAGATCTCTGGGTATACTTGACGGCAGAGTAACTTATGTAGTAGATAAACAAGGTTTTGTCAGGCATATCTTCAGCGGACTGCTGCAAACAGACAAGCACATCAGAGAGGCGCTGCAGGCCATCCGCAATTTGGATCAGGCCTGACCCGCGGGTCCAAATCCAAAGGGCATTACCGCACCCGGAAATTGTGCATCTGCGATGCTGCCGAATTCAGACTCAAACTTCTTGACATTTTCGGAAAGCGCCGCGACAAGACGCTGTAGTTCGCGAACTTAGTCGGTACTTTGTCATAGAACTGCAT
>CAZUHX010000240.1:0-2041 GCA_964620795.1 uncultured Chitinophagaceae bacterium | reverse complement strand
AAATATATATTATATGAACATCTGTTTTTTTGAAGACTCAGGAAGCCTTATAGCCTAGCTCTGCCTCCCATATTCCCCAGGCCAGATCAGCCTGCAGATGCAACATCTTTAGTCCGTTTTCTGCTTCTGCTCCGCCGGCTTTTGCCTCCTTCATCAATTGCGTTTCCAACGGGTTGTAAATCAATTCAAACAAGCGCTGCCCGGGCATCCACCAGTCCGCCGCTATTGCCGGCTTCTGCTGTACATTCGGAAACATGCCGGCAGGCGTGCACTGAAACACCAACGAAAAACTGCGGAATATATCGGCTGTTAACTCTCCGTAACTCAATGGCGCCTTGCCTTTCTCTCTGCTCACCATCACCGCATCTATACCAAGCTCTGAGATTGCTGCTTTCACCGCCAATGCACTGCCTCCCGTTCCGAGAATGAGAGCAGGGCCTGGCACACTTTTATCACATCTGTCTTTTACCCAGCTGCGCAAGGCCGGAACATCGGTGTTAAATCCTTTGGTTCGGCCTTCTTTTACCAAAACCGTGTTCACCGCTCCTGTTGCTGCGGCCTGCGGATCAAGCTCATCGAGAAAAGGAATGACGGCCTGTTTCCAGGGAACGGTCACATTGAAACCCGACAGCCTGCGCATCAGTTCCGGCAAGCCTTCCAACGATGCCATCGGAAAGGCATGATATGTATGCGGAAGCTGAAGAATTTGAAATTTTCGCCTGAAGTATTCAGGTGAAAAACTGTGTGTCAAAGGATAACCGATCAGGCCGAATTCAGCCACGCTTCTGCAATTGCGTTTTGCCAAATTGATATACGATGGGCAAGACAGAAAGACCGATGATGCCGAAGATCACCATCTCAAAATTGTTTTTAACCACCGGAATATTGCCGAAGAAATAGCCCATGCCTGTAATACCAATCACCCAAAGCAGCGCTCCGGCAACACAAAAGGCCATGTAGCGCGGATATGACATGCTTCCGGCACCGGCCACAAAGGGAGCAATGGTGCGTACAATGGGAATAAAACGCGCCATAATTACGGTCTTACCACCATGACGCGCATAGAACTCTTTGGTCTGATCCAGATATTCTCTTTTGAAAAACAAAATACGCTCCCGCGCGGCAATCTGATTGCCCAGAAATCGCCCTACAAAATAGTTGACATTATCTCCGAGCAGCGCCGCAACAATCAGCAGCCCCATAATCACTTTTACATCCAGCGCTCCTGTTCCCGCAGCCAGTGCGCCGGCCGCAAACAGAAGCGAATCTCCCGGCAGCAATGGCATGACCACCAATCCGGTTTCTACAAAAACGATGGTGAATAAAATCGCATAGGTGAGCGCTCCGTAATTGTGGAGAAAACACTCGAGGTACTTGTCGAGATGCAGAAAAAAATCAATACCGTATTGCAACTGGCTGCAGTCCATAGGGGTTCAATGTATGCCTGCAAAGATAAGCAAATGCCCGAAGCCTCAGTTTGCAGGCCGGTACAAATCAAGCAATTGCTGAAATGCCGGATCTGCGTTCATACCGGGCTCCAAATCGGTGATGATTTGATGGCCTTCGTAATTCAGCTGGAGTGCCTGCTCAAAATAAAAGAGCGACCTTTTGCGGGCATTTTTCTGAAAGTGCATCAACGAGAGCACATACAACACTTCAGCCTCTTCGGGGAAGCGCACACGAGCTGTTTCCATGAGCTGAAAGCCCATTTCATCCCAACCGATATTAAAATAAGCTGAAGCCAGATTGATCCAGTTCTGTGCATTATCATCTTCCAGATCCAGCGCTTTCTGAAAATACTCCAGCGCTTTATCGTTGTATTCAAGCATGATGCAGGTATCTCCCAATACGGTGAGATAATCAACGTTTTCGGGATCAAGTTTCAGAGCCGCCTGAAGCGGTGAAAGCGCCCGCTCATATTCTCCTTCTCTGCGGTATATTTCACCCATGAGAAACATGGCATCGGCAAAGTGAGGATCTATGGCCAAAGCCTTCCGAACGACATTTCTGGCTCGGCACATTTTTACAATGTGGCTGACAA
>CAZUHX010000239.1:1126-2082 GCA_964620795.1 uncultured Chitinophagaceae bacterium | reverse complement strand
CAAAGCATGGAAGATTTGAACAAGCTCCCCTCCCCTTCCGCCGACGGATATTGGCTCAAAGAGGGAAAACTGCTTCCGGTGAGCAAAGTTAGCACTGCCGCTGTTCACAGATTCTGCAGGGAAACCTATATCCTTTGCGGGGCAGATACCCTCGCTACTTTCAGCAATTGTGCATTCTCATCAGATTCCTCTGCCCTGCTTTGGGTCTTTGATCCGGATCCGCTCACCACTGCCCAAGCCTATTATGGTTTCCCATATATCGATTCTGCAGATGCCGATTTAAGTGTACTTTACGACGAACGAAAACTGCGGTCCGTTACCCTGCAATTTGATTCCGGATTATTTCATTTAAAAAACAGCAATGTATTAATTGCTGATCTCGATGCGCCCTTTATTCCTGTAGTAAGTTCTTCCGATGGAACTTTCGATTTCCGGCGAAATGAAGCCGGCTTTGAAGATGCCTGTGTTTATTATCACCTCAGCAGCGCCATGCAGCATATGATTGCCCTTGGCTTTGTCTCCGACAGCGCAAAGATTCAGGCAGATCCCCATGCGCTAAATGGTCAGGACAACTCACTCTTTTCACAGAATGCAGGCGGTGCTTATATTTTGTTGGGAATAGGAGGCGTTGACGACGGGGAGGATGCCGATGTAGTGGTGCATGAGTTCGGGCATTTTGTTTCTTCCACCATCGCTCCCGGCACCAATATAGGAGCAGAAAGAAGAGCGCTGGATGAGGCTTTGGGCGATTATATGGCCTCTTCCTACTCTGCTTCAAAGAGCCACTTCAGAAAAGGCGATGTCTTCACCTGGGATGGACACAATGAGTACTGGAAAGGCAGAAGAGCCGATACACTGAAATTCTATCCGTCAGATCTCAGTTCCAATATTTACCGCGATGGTGAAATATGGTCATCTGCACTCATGGCTATTCATGATGAACTGGGAAGAAACAT
>CAZUHX010000239.1:0-1116 GCA_964620795.1 uncultured Chitinophagaceae bacterium | reverse complement strand
CATCAAAGACAGCGGCCACAAGCTCCCCGGCATCGGCGGCATCCTCGACCTCACTGATAGCCTGCTTTTCAGAAGCATGTATAATTATTTCCCCAATATGGGTTTTCAGGATGCAGGGCATTTGCTTTTAAGGGCAGACAGTCTGCTGTTTGGAGGCCGGAACATTTGCGTACTTGCGCATCATCTGGCCATGCGCGGGTTGATTGCGGAAGGATGGCTTCATCCTTGTTTTAACTCCGCAGGACAAGAAGCTGAGTCAGAGGCACATATGTTCTTCAGCGAGGGTATTCTGCATGTATTCCTTGCCACAGAATCCGTAGCTACTTTTCAATTGTGTGACTTGTCAGGAAAAATGATTCTGAACGAAGAATTCAACGGAAAGAAATACTTTCGAAATCTGAGCCATTTGCCTGCCGGGATTTACATTGCCGGATTGAATCAAAGCAAACAGAAAAAACATATTAAAATTTGGATCAAATGAAAAACAAACAAATATTTCCTCCTTCCGAGCTGATCCTCAATCCCGATGGGAGCATTTATCACCTTAGCCTTCGTCCTGAGATGCTGGCAGATACGGTAATACTGGTCGGTGATCCGGGAAGAGTAGAAAAAGTGAGCCGGCATTTCGACCGCATTGAATTCCGCGCCGAACATCGTGAGTTCATCAGCCATACCGGCTACATGAACAATAAACGACTAACCGTTCTTTCGACCGGAATCGGAACCGATAACATTGACATTGTATTCAATGAACTTGATGCACTGGTCAACATTGATTTTGGCAGCAGAACGCTGAAAGATGAAATTCGGTCACTCGAGATTATTCGCCTGGGCACTTCAGGCAGTTTGCAAGCCGACATTCCCGTTGATACCATCCTGCTCTCCGAAGCCGGAATCGGACTTGACGGATTGCTGTTTTTCTATGAATGGGAATGCAGCGTTCAGGAAACACAGCTCAGAGACGCATTTATGGCCCATATGAGCCATCACCTTCCACAGGTTGCACCCTACGCGGCTTTGGGTTCTTCGTCCCTTCTCGGCAGGCTTGAGCCTCATTACCCAAAAGGTGTAACCGTTACTGCGCCCGGTTTTTATGCTCCGCAGGGCAGGGTACTC
>CAZUHX010000238.1:0-2091 GCA_964620795.1 uncultured Chitinophagaceae bacterium | reverse complement strand
TTGTGGGACCTAAAACCAGTACATCAGCACTTTGACATGAGGAGGGTAAATGCAAACTCAGGGCCTTGATGAAGGATCCTTAAGAACCCTCTTCTCTGTATCTGACAGATTGGTGGATGCTTTAGAAAATCTCATAAAAACTGCATATTTGAAATATGGCAAGAATCATTTTAACCGGTGCAAGTACCGGAATCGGTAAAGATCTGGCGATTGAGCTGAATAAGCGCGGACATCAGCTGGCACTCACAGCCAGAAGAACCGAGCTGATAGAAGAATATGTGTCGGGCTGGAGCAACAAGCCCATTGTGCGCAAAATGGATGCGGGAAATCATGAAGAATCGAGGCTGATACTGGGAGAATTGATCGAGCAGCTCGGCGGACTGGAAGTGCTGGTTTACAATGCAGGTATAGGCGAGTCATCGGGCAAGTGGGAAAAAGAGCGTGAGATGCATATGGTGAATGCCCTGGGCTTTGCAGCCCAGAGCAATTATGCCTTCCGTTATTTCAAGGAAAAGGGAATTCCGGGGCATATCGTAGGCGTTTCTTCAGTGGCGGAAGTGAGAGGATCGAGAATGGCCATAGGCTATTGTGCCACCAAGGCTTTCATGAGTACTTACATGGAAGGCCAGCGCAATGAGTCCGTAGCCAAGAATCTGGGTATTACGATCACCGATATACGTCCGGGATTCATTGATACTCCCATGACCAAAAAGAACAAAGGTATGTTCTGGCTGGAGACATCAGAAAATGCGGCCCGCGATATTGCCCGAGCCATAGAGCAGAAAAAGCATGTGGCCTACATTCCGGCCAAATGGGTAATTCCTACTTGGATCATGAGACTTACACCCGATTACTTCTGGTACAGGAAGTGAGTATGAGGCCCGGTCGTTTTGTCGCGGAATGGTAATTGGTTCAAGAAACAACTGCGATCATTCGCATTATAAGGGGTAAAATCTTTTCCCTTCCCGGATGATAGATTGAATAAATTCTTCATTTCTGATTCTATCGTAAACAATCAGATCAATTTTATATGGTAGAAGCAAATCATCCATTTGGTTTTCAAGCTGAGAAAGACTTTTAAAATCAATTGAACCGAAAATACACAGATCTATATCAGAAGCTGTTTTGAATGTATCCTTAGCCCTAGAACCAAATATTATCACTTTTTGAATTCCGGGATATCTCGCAAAGCAAGCCCCAATGGCTTTGATTTCATGATCTTTTAACCCAAACATCTTACTGATTGAATAAATGATTCATCCTGTCTTTAAATTCAGAAAACGAGGGATAAAAATCATTTACAATTTTTTGAACCATTTCCAAAGCAATGGCTTCATCATAGGTATGTGAAGACCAGTTTCTGCATTTGATCATCTCCATCCAGCATTCGCCATTTGAAATCAGACCGTTTTGAAACGCTTCACGGCTGGCATCTCTGGATCCGGTAATGGAGGTGTTTCCCTGAAATTCAAAATAATCTTTCATGACTTTCCACGCCAATTCATGTGTAAACTCGAACCTTTGGATAAGCCCCTGCTCTTCCAATTCCGAAAGACCTTGCTTTTTGTGCCGCTCAACCGCTATTTCAAGCAGTTCAAAGGCCCTCAAATAACTATTGAACCTCTGCTTCCATCTCATATGAGGAAGTTTACAACTTAAATAAAAGAATATGGTTGACCGGCTGATTTCTCTTCCGATACATCTTTGAATTGCAAGCCCCTATTGATTAGGAATCAGCAGTGCCAAAAGCACATACAACAGCAGCCCGGTTCCAAAGGCAATGAGGGCAAAAAGAAAGGCGACCCTAATAAGTGTAGCATCTATACCGGTATAGGCGGCCAGAGCACCGCACACACCAAAAATTTTCCTGTCGGAGGTTTTTACCAATCGCTTTGACATGACTGAAATTTTCCTGAAAATAACGAATATGGCAGATTACAAAAAACAGTTTGTGCCTTGATAATCGATTTTTGGGATTTGTTCCGGTATTTTTCCTGCAGCTGAACAACGGACGGCCATAAGTTCCGCGCCAGTTAGAAAATAACGAATATGGCAGATTACAAAAAACAGTTTGTGCCTTGATAATCGATT
>CAZUHX010000237.1:0-2092 GCA_964620795.1 uncultured Chitinophagaceae bacterium | reverse complement strand
CTATCACTTTGACCGGCCCATGCTGGTTACACGGGTGGGAGGCTTGCCTGAAATTGTACCTCATGGAGAGGCCGGTTATGTAACAGATCCCGAACCCGCAGATATTGCGGCTCACATCATCAGGTTTTACCGTGAGCACCGGGAATTTGTATTCAGGGACAACATCAAATTGCTGAAGCAGAAATACAGCTGGAAAAAAATGGTCGCCAAAATTTTTGAACTCCTGCCAAACTGATTTGGCATATTGAGAGAGTAAATCCATATTTGGCTTCTGTGATCATCCGAAGTAAAGCACCATTGAGACTCGGCCTGGCCGGGGGAGGAACCGATGTAAGTCCCTATGCAGATTTGTACGGCGGGGCGATTCTGAATGCCTCGGTGAATCTGTTTGCGCGGGCAAGTATAGTTCCCACCCATGACCACAAGATTGTAATTGATGCACTTGATAGGGCGCAAAGGATAGAGCTGCCTTCAGATGAAATACTCCCCATCAACGGCGAGCTCGATCTGGCCAAAGGCGTTTACAACCGAATTGTGAAAGAATTTGTGCGCAGGCCTTTGTCTTTCAGACTAACGACCTCAGTGGATGCACCTCCCGGTTCAGGACTCGGATCATCATCGACCCTGGTAGTGGCCATATTGGGTGCATTTGTGGAATGGCTCAAACTTCCGCTGGGAGAATATGATATCGCTCATTTGGCCTACAGTATAGAGCGCGAAGATTTGCGATTTGAAGGAGGAAGACAAGATCAGTATGCTGCCACTTTCGGTGGGGTCAATTTTATGGAGTTTTACGCGGGCGATAAAGTGATTGTGAACCCGCTCAGAATCAAGGATCGCTACCTTCAGGAACTGGAGAATAATCTGGTTTTATTTTTTACCGAAACCAGCCGTTTGTCCTCTGATATCATTCGTCAGCAGACTAAAAATGTGGAAGAGAACAATAAGGAATCTATTCAGGCCATGAACAGCCTGAAAGAGCAGGCGGTTATGATGAAAGAGGCTCTGCTGAAGGGCGACTTAGACAAGATCGGACAGATTTTGCATTACGGCTGGCAGAACAAGAAAAACATGGCCAGTGGAATCTCCAATCCCAGAATTGATGAGCTGTACGAAGCCGCGCTGTCTGCAGGTGCTACCGGTGGTAAGATCAGCGGTGCCGGAGGCGGAGGATTTATGATTTTCTATGCCCCCGGTGATTCATCGCACAATTTGTCGCGCATTTTGGAAAAGATGGGAGGAAAAGTACTCAGATATAATTTTCAACACAACGGATTGATGACCTGGACCATATGAGTGATCAAAACAAAATCAGTAGGCTGATCAAGAGTTCTGCAGAACTGAAATTAAGGCTGTCAGAAGATCCGGGTTTCACCGGCAGGATTGCACAAGCTGCAGAGGCATGTGTTCGTTCACTCAGTTCCGGCGGAAAGATTCTTCTGTGTGGAAATGGCGGCAGCGCAGCAGATGCCCAGCACCTTGCAGCAGAGTTTACCGGCAGGTTCTACCAAGACAGGCCGCCCCTCTTTGCGGAGGCTCTGCATGTTAATACGTCCTACCTGACGGCAGTGGCCAACGACTATTCCTTCGATGAAGTATACAGCAGGTTAATCAAGGCCAAAGGCAGGGAAGGAGACATACTCTTTGTGATTTCTACATCAGGAAATTCTAAAAATATCCTGAATGCTGCTGAGGTGGCCAGACAATCAGGCATGTATGTAATAGGGTTTACCGGAGAAACCGGCGGAAAACTAGCTGCGCTTTGCAATCTGTTGCTCAATGTTCCATCTTCGGATACGCCCCGCATACAAGAATGTCATATATTAATTGGTCATATTATTTGTGAGTTGGTTGAAGAATCCATCTTCAATGGCTGAGCAGAAGTCATTTGATGCACCGCTGGTTATTCTTGCCGGCGGACTGGGTACAAGGCTCAGGGAGCTGAGCGGGAATGTACCTAAGCCTCTGATTGAAATTCATGGCAGGCCGTTTCTTCATTATTTGCTGTCGATGCTGCGTCAGAATGGTTTTCGGGAGGCCTGGCTTTCTATCGGATACGGGGCAGAGCAATTTTCGGAAATTCTTGGTAATG
>CAZUHX010000236.1:0-2123 GCA_964620795.1 uncultured Chitinophagaceae bacterium | reverse complement strand
AAGCCTACCATCGCTTAAATTCAACATGGCATTTATCTCGCCCCAGTACCATTCCTGTCCGGGATGCAGCAGGCGATGCAGATCCTGATTATGGATGATGCTTTTGCCGGATGGATGTAATGCAAAATTATAAACCACCCGACTGCCCGGATAGCCGCCGGACGCTTCGGTGCGGAAGTAGGTTGGGCTGTATATCAGCAGCCCATCATGCCGGCTGCATAAAAACAAATGTTCATTCTGGGGATTGATCCAAAAAAGACTGGCATTAGGTTCAATGCCTGAATACAAAGTATCGATGAGCAGACGCTGTTCATGTAGTCTGAGCGTGAATAAATGCTCACGCAACAGGGCGTAGGTTTGCTTGGCTTCAGTCTGGAATTGACGGAAGATCACGGGATTTTCTTGTTCAGGTTTCCACCGCCACGGATGTTTGCCTTTCATTAACGAAAACACCCCATTCCTTTCTTTAAAGAGGTTACCCTTTCCATCGAGACAGAGAAGATTTCCGTTTACACTTAGGTACAGGCAACTTCCCTCTGTGGCGTGCAAGCTGTAAATCTTATTTCCGGTGAATTTCAGGCAGTACAAACCATCTGTGAGAATATATGAACCATCTTTTAATTTAAAACTGTTGCAGCGTTTTAGATCTTGTAACAGATGTTGCATCTTGCTCCTGAGAATATCATTTTTTGAAAGCAAGTGATCAGAAAATGGAATTCCGGGGCCTTGATTTGCAAACAAATAATTTCTGAGGCGAGTCTGACAGAGATTTCCATTTGAATCTACTTCAAACCAAATTTTATAGTTGTGAATAATGAGTTTCTTACCTGCATATTGAGCGCGGAAATCTGAACTGAATTTTGCATCTGCTCGACTACCCGGAATCGGTATATTTTCAAATCGATTGCCATCCCATTTCAACAGACCCCTGTCGGAAAGCATCCATAAAAAGCCTTGATTGTCCGGTACAATCCAGTGCACACCCCCTGAGGGTAAGCCCTCTTTTTTGCCAATCTCCCTGACCTGCCAGGTCTGAGCTTTCAGACTACCCGAATAAATTAAAATCAGCCAAGAAAGGGAAAGCATTTGCAATAAAAAACGACGGCTGCATGATTTCACGCCGCAATGATAATGCAAGATTACAGGCTGCTTTTGTAGAAATATTTCTATGCAGCTGTCGCACTAAATTCTAATTCAACAGCTGCTTGATTCATTGAGTTTTGCGCCCTTAAAATCACAACAATTATGATCCTGCCTTTTCCTAATCAATCGCTCTTTAAATTTTTACACAACGGGCTGCTGGGTGTTCTGTTCCTGTTCGTAACCTTTGGCAAGGTTCAGGCCAACAATATTCAGATCAGCAATGTGTCGCTTACCGGCCGCGACATCAGCGCGGGCGCCAACAATGCCGCAAACTTTACATTGGTTCAATTTACCGTAAGCTGGGACAACTCCTGGCGTGTTTCAAGTGGGCAGACCAATTGGGATGCGGCTTGGGTATTTGTCAAATACCGGGTCTCCGGCGGTGCATGGCAACATGCCTGGCTCAACAATACCGGGCATGTACCTGCCACCGGAAGTACCGTTGATGTGGGTCTGCTTACTCCCGGCACTGCCTTCAATGCGACCACCAATCCCGGACTCGGCGCTTTTGTATATCGCAATGCGGTGGGTGCAGGCTCTAACAACTTCAGCAATGTGCAGCTGCGTTGGAACTATGGCCGCAATGGCGTGGCCGACAATGCCGTGGTGGATGTGCAGGTGTTTGCCATTGAAATGGTGAATGTGCCACAAGGCAGCTTTTTTGTTGGTAGTGGCGGTTTTGAATCAGGCAGTTTGACCAATGGTTCATGGGTTAGTGGAAGTACGATTCCGTTGCAGATAAGCTCGGAGAATGCACTCACCTTTAGCCAAACTGCGGGTAATCTGTGGGGTACTTCATCCACCGGCGGAAATTCATTTGGCGGAGCCGGTACTTTAAGTGCCTCATATCCAAAGGGTTTCAATGCTTTCTATTGCATGAAATACGAAATCAGTCAGGGGCAATACCGTGATTTTCTGAACAACCTGACCTACACCCAACAAGCCAGCCGCACTGCAGTGGCGCCAAACAGCGCTGCCGG
>CAZUHX010000235.1:0-2149 GCA_964620795.1 uncultured Chitinophagaceae bacterium | reverse complement strand
GCCTGAAAGGCGCCGTTTATCTCACCGATCGTCATATGGAACTCAGAAATGAGTTGTTGTATTACCGAATGAAAGACAATATTGCTTACTACCTGAATGGAGCCGACATACGCAGGGGAAAGAATACCCGTATCAGCAGCCGCATCGGCTATTATTATGCAAATACCGAAGATCTTTTTTTTAGACAGGAAGTGAACATCACTGATAGCGCTTATCGGTTGAAGAGCGATTCACTGCAGTACAATACCGCCACAGAAATCTCAACTTTTCTGGGTCCGACCCTCATCATCAATCAAACCGGAGATATCTATTGTGAATCCGGCTGGTATAATGCGAGGAAAGAACAAAGTGCTTTCGGGAAAAACACCATCATGAATAACCCGCCTTCACGCCTGGAGACCGACACCCTGTATTACGACCGCGGAGCAGGATTTGCCAGACTTCCTGCCTATTTTCACTACACCGACAGCAGTAAGAACACCGAGATATTTGCCAACAAAGGATTTTACCGGGAGACTGACGATTATCTGCTCAGCACAGACCGGCCTCTTTTACTCATTGCCGATGCACCGGATTCACTTCTGCTGATTGCAGACACTCTCATGAGCCTCAAGCGAAGCAATAACGACAGTCTGAGAGAATTTCATGCATACAAGAATGTAAAAATATATTCCTCAGACATGCGTGGCACTTGTGATTCTTTGTCCTACACTTTTTCAGATTCTACATTTCGACTCTTTTACGATCCTGTATTGTGGAGCAACACAACACAAATCATGGGTGACACTCTGGTTTTGCTCAGCCGCAACAACAAAGCCGAACGCCTTTTGGTAAAAAGACGAGCCTTCATCGCTTCACGTTCTGGGAAACTACTTTTTGATCAGGTACGGGGAGCGAATGCAGAAGCCTGGTTTGACAGCAGCAGAATAGATCGGGTATTGGTTAGTGGAAAGGCAGAAAGCTTGTACTATGGTAAGGAAGAAGACGGAGGATATGTGGGCGCCAACAGAGCCGATTGTGAAAAGTTGTGGATGTATTTCAAAAGCGGGAAAATGAGCAAAATAGTTTTTATTCAAAAGCCGGTGGCGGTTTTTACACCCATGAGCAAACTTCAGGAAGATGGCAGACAATTGAAAGGCTTCAGGAATCGCTTTGCAGAGGAGCCATCAGATCGAAGCTCATTTCTGAACTATCCTTTTCTGAACCGGTAATCTTTCGGAACCAGACTCCATTTTAAAAGGCGCTACAATATTTTGTACAGTGCGGGCGTATTTGTTTAAAACCTTGTGCAGCCTGATTGCGCAATGACAAGGTATGTGTTGAAATTTGAAAAAATGGAAGAAACCAGGGAAACGCCGGCTAAGAAGCCTCGGCAAAAAAAGGAGGAAAAACCCTCGGCAGCAGCGCCATCACCGGCTACAGTTAAAGATGGAATTGATGATGTGAGAAGGTCTCAGTTTCGCAAAATTCTGGGATTGGTGTTCATCTTGATGTCAGTATTGCTGAGTCTTGCGTTTGCTTCTTATTTTTTTACAGCGGGAGCTGACCAGACAGCCGTTATCGGCGCTACAGGAAAAAAGGGATTTGCCAACAGCCTGGGCAGCATGGGAGCTTATCTTTCCGATCTGATGATTCACCGGTTTATCGGAATTTCCGCTTTGTTTTTTCCTGTATTCCTTTTCAGTTCAGGTTTTAACTTATTGTTGGGTCGAAGAATTTTTCAGCTTTCAAAGATTTTTTTTCACGGATTCCTGATCATTTCCTTTTTGGTTGTAGGACTTGGATGGGCCAATGCCCTGTTTTTTCCATCCACACCATTTGCGCTCGGTGGTGCTATCGGCGACTATGCTGCCGGATCACAGGGATGGCTTACCTTTCAACTGAAGCCATTAGGAACAGGATTACTGCTTTTCGGCTGGTTGATGGCGCTCTTGGTCATCTGGTTTAATCCCGGTTTTGATTTTCTGATAAAGCCTTTTGAGAGTAAGCCCGGACAACAGACTCAAACAGAAGGAGGAATGGAAGCCGCAACCACGGTATTCAGGGATGAGAGCGAGAACATATTCGGGAAAGATAAAATTGAAAAGGATCAGGCAATAGGGCAGGCTGTAGGACAGCAAAATGGCGCATGCCGCCAGGCTCAAGCCCG
>CAZUHX010000234.1:1526-2150 GCA_964620795.1 uncultured Chitinophagaceae bacterium | reverse complement strand
CTGCTCGGCATGGCGCTGGTACAAACCAGAGATTATGAAAAGGCATACAGAGTCATTGAAAAACTGCAGATCAACAGCCGTCCGCTGAAAGAGGCTTATCAAAAAGTGAGCTATTACCGAGCAGTAGAATTGTTTCACGACAAACAATGGCAAAGCAGCCGTGAAATGCTCGATAAATCGCTGCGCTATTCCACTGATCAGGAATTGGAAGCCCTGGCGCTGTATCTCAAAGGCGAAGCCCTTTATCAGCAAGAAAACTATGCCGATGCCATCACCGCATACAGCCGCTTCAGCCAGCTATACAAGGGAGAATCAGCTTCTCCTTCCCTGTTCAGAGCATACTACAACATCGCCTATTGTCATTTCCGCAGCAAGGCCTGGTTTAAAGCCACTACCTGGTTTGCCAAAGCCGCTGAAGAAAGAAGCAAAACCAAAGACCGGGAGGCCGTGCGCCTCCTCTCCCCCGATTTGTATCTGCGCTATGCCGACTGTGCATTCATTTCCAAAGAATACGACAAGGCCCTCGAAGGCTATACCGCAGTAGCAGACAACCGCTGGGCACAGGCCGATTATGCCTGGTTCCGTAAAGCCATTATCAAAGGCATACGCAATGAGCCGGAAGAA
>CAZUHX010000234.1:0-1516 GCA_964620795.1 uncultured Chitinophagaceae bacterium | reverse complement strand
ATCTGAACACTCTGCTGCGAAGCTATCCCAATACCCCTCTCGCAGACAAAGCCTGGTACGAAATCGGGGAAACTGAACTGGATCGCGGACGATATACACAGGCCATCAGCGCCTATAAAAAAGTGATGGATGAATATCCGCTCTCTCCTCTCCAGCCATTATGCCAATTGCAACGCGCACTGTCTCTGTTCAACAACGGGCAAAAGGAAGAGTCGAAGGAAGCTTACCGGAAACTGGTTCGTCAGTTCCCGGATACCAAGGAATCCGGCATCGCTCTCGCAACACTAAAAGCCATCTATGTCGAGGAAGGTAAAGTTGACGATTACTTTGATTTTGCAAAACAAACGGGAAGCAGCCAGATCTCGGTGAGCGAGCAAGATTCACTCACTTACCGCACGGCAATGAATTTCTATGAAGAGGGAAATGCAGATCGCTCACGCGAACTCTTCAGCGGATATCTGCAGAAATTTCCGGATGGTTTCTTTGCGCCCGAAGCACATTATTATCTGGCAGAGTTGCTGCTGAAAGAAAAAGACTATACGTCTGCCGAAGTTCATTTCTCCTGGATCGCCGATAACAATCAGATGCGCTTTCTGGAACGTTCTCTGCGAATGGCCGCAGATCTGAATTATTACGAATTGCTGAATGCAGAGAAAGCCAATCGTTATTATGCCCGTCTTCTTGAACTGGCAGGAAATTCAGACAACCAATACGTCGCAAGGCTTGGACTCGCCCGCACCTACAACCGACTGGGCAATGCCGAAGCGACTGCCAATTATGCCACCGCCCTGATCGATAACGGCCTTCGTTCAGGCGATCGGTCTGAGGTGTATTTTCTCAGAGCGCGTGCTCGATATCAAAGCGCTCAGACCGATGCAGCACTCGCAGATTTCAGATTACTTGCCTCAGCCGCAGAAGGAGAAAGAGGTGCAGAGTCGGCTTATATGCTGGCGCAAATCTTATATGAACAAAAACTATATACGGCTTCGCTCGACAGCTGTATGAAAATCAGAAATCAGTTCGGCAGTTATGAAAAAATAGTGGTCAGAACTTTCATCCTGATGGCCAGAAACTATGCCGCAACCGATCGCGCCTTCCAGGCAAGAGCTACTCTTGAATCTATCGTAAACAATTACGAAGGCGATGCCCAATTGCTGGAAGAGGCAAAGCAACTGCTGGAAAGCATCAGACAGGAAGAGTTGAACAAATCACGCCTGCAGGAATCTGCACCTGCCGATAGTCTTATTCTCGAAGAAAAACTACCCGGGCAATGAAAAAGTGGTTGATCATGGGCGCATTGGCTCTTCCTGGCTTTCAGCATGCAGCAGCACAAGGCGTAGGCAATGATGAGGTATTGGTGGTTCGCGAATTGGAAACCAGCATTGCTGATGCCCAGAAATTAGATATCGCTCCCGAAATTCCCGACTTCAGCATCACACCGCCAGCTCTGAGCTTCAGTGTGCAGAAACGAGAGTTTAAAAACTTCTCATTCGAACCCAATCCTGCCAAACCGCTG
>CAZUHX010000233.1:0-2150 GCA_964620795.1 uncultured Chitinophagaceae bacterium | reverse complement strand
ATTCATTTTTCACCACCAAATACAAAACCACAAAAACTATGGAAGAATTACTACCGGAAAAGCGGTACTCTTGTAAACCAATTACAGGACAAAAACAGTATTGTAAACTTAAAACAGGATTTAATCTCTAATCTGTAAACTTTTTTTAGGACGAGTCAGTTTCGGGGGTTCCGTGGCGTGCACGCCACCCGGCTGCGCCGGCCCCTTCACCCCCTGGCGCGGCTTTCTGTTTCAATGGAATCTGAAAATTGATCAATACAGATTAGATAAACCACCACACCCTAATTCTCTCCTTTTCCTGAAATCAAACCACTTTTCCTCTGCAGAAAATGGATTGTTATCTTCGCAGCTTATGTCGAACATGGAAACCCGAACACTTGATCAGACCGGCTCGATAGACTTCGGACAATTCAGACAAATGGTGCTGGCCGATTTCAAGCTCGCCTGTGTTTCAAGGGAGATGAGCCTGCTGGGCAGGAAAGAAGTTCTGACCGGCAAGGCCAAGTTTGGAATTTTCGGAGATGGAAAGGAAGTTGCTCAGATAGCTCTGGCACGACACTTCAGACCCGGTGATTGGAGAAGCGGATATTACAGGGACCAGACCTGGATGATGGCACTCGGACTGCTGAGTCCGCAACAGTTTTTTGCCCAATTGTATGCCCATACCGATCCGGTGGCAGAACCCATGTCGGCCGGACGGCAAATGAACGGCCATTTTGCTACCGCATTTACCGATGAAAACGGCGACTGGCTTGAATTAAAATCACTTTACAACAGCAGCGCCGACGCCTCTCCAACCGCCGGCCAAATGCCCAGATCCCTTGGCCTGGCCCTGGCTTCAAAAATTTACCGGAAGCAGGCTGATGAAGCAGCAGATCAGAGGTTTTCCAATCATGGGAATGAAATCTCTTTTGTTTCCATAGGAGATGCCTCTACCAGCGAAGGATTGTTTTGGGAAACCATCAATGCGGCAGGGGTTATGCAGGTTCCACTTGCTGTTTCTGTTTGGGACGATGGTTATGGCATTTCCGTTTCAAGAGAATTTCAAACCACCAAAGACAGCATCAGTGAAGCACTCAGAGGAATGCAGGCCACTGCTGACTCTCCGGGCTTGGATATATACGTATGTGAAGGATGGAATTATCCTGCATTGATGGAAACCTATCGGGCCGGAACAGAAAAGATGCGGAGCGAGCATACTCCTGCACTGTTTCACATCATCGAAGTCACTCAACCCCAGGGCCATTCCACTTCCGGCTCACATGAAAGATACAAATCGGCGGGCCGGCTCGAATGGGAAAAATCTGCCGATTGTATCCTGCGCATGCAGGAATGGATGCTGAGCAATGGCTTAGCCACTGCTGAAGAAACAGAACAAATCAGGGCAGAAGCCAAAGCCGAAGTAGCAACTGCCAAAAAACAAGCCTGGGAAGCCTTTTCCCAACCCATTCGGGAAAAGCGAATCCTGATTACAGATCTCCTTCAACAGGCTGCAGCAGAATTTCCTGAAAACAATATGCTGTCTGAAGCACTGTCTGAGCTGAAGGCATCTATTGATCCGGGAAGAAAAGAACTTCTGCAGGCGGCCAGAAAAGCCAAACTGGCCTTGCGGTTTTATTCAGACAGCACATCTGTTGCTGCCATTTGTTTGTTTGCATCAGAATTGGAATCTGAAGGCAGAGCAGCCTACAATACTTTTCTGCATAATCCAAACAAGAGCGCTTTGAATGTACCCGTTTGCAGGCCGAGATTCTACGAAGACAGTCCTCTGCTCAACGGCTATGAAATTCTCAACCAGTATTTCGATCAGCTTTTCTCTTCCAGAAATGATGTGATCGCCTTCGGTGAGGATGTAGGAAAAATCGGAGATGTGAATCAGGGCTTTGCAGGACTTCAGGAAAAGCATGGAGACAACAGAATCTTTGATACCGGTATTCGTGAAGCCACCATCGTGGGTCAGGCCATCGGGCTTTCCATGCGGGGCTACCGGCCGATTGCCGAGATACAGTACCTGGACTACCTCCTCTATGGTCTTGAACCACTTTCAGATGATGTGGCTTGCCTGCATTGCCGCACCGCAGGAAAACAACAGGCACCCCTGGCCATAAGAACAAGAGGCCATCGTCTTGGAGGAATCTGGCATACCGGCT
>CAZUHX010000232.1:0-2167 GCA_964620795.1 uncultured Chitinophagaceae bacterium | reverse complement strand
AGACTGGCATTGACTTCAAGACCAAGGTCCTTATACAATTTAAAAACTTTTCGAATCGATAGGTCTAAGCGGTGGTAGTAGGGTAATTGTCCGCCGTTGATCTGAGAGGAATAAATTACGCCCATGCTGCCATTGGTGCTGCCGGGATTGGAATTTGTGCCCCTCGGGAAATCAATCTGCTCAAAAAAGGCTCCGGTTTGTGTGAACGGAAATCCGCTTCCCAGGTTCCAGCGGGCGCTGATTTCAACCGGATTTTTGAATTTGCCCGCGCGGTAGGTCAGCATCAGATTCAGATTGTGCCTGCGGTCGAAGTGAGGCGCATAGGTATTTACTCCGTCGTTTCTTGAGTTGTACATGAGTGCATAGGCGGTGTAAACAGAAAACTGCTTGTAGTCCCAGCGCAAAAGCACATCAACTCCCCAGGCCGTGCCTGTTTCCCGCAAAAAGTCGGCATCCTTGGGAAACTGCTTGAAACGATTGATGTTGATGATGTCGAAAAAGTATTTGTAGTAGGGTTCTATGTTGAGGTTGATATTGTAGGGAAGATCTGCTTCAATGCCGAATATTCCATGCACCGAACGCTGCAGATTTCTTCTTGAAGATTGCCCTCTCAGATCATTGATCTGGTAGTCGGGGGAAGTGATAAATCCGTTGAAAAGATTCACAACGTCCTTGTCGCTTTTGGTGCTCAGAAAATTCTGAGAGTACAGTCCGCCGGCCATTTTAAATCTC
The DNA here is from genome assembly GCA_964620795.1 of uncultured Chitinophagaceae bacterium. Classification (GTDB taxonomy): domain Bacteria; phylum Bacteroidota; class Bacteroidia; order Chitinophagales; family LD1; genus CAZUHX01. Next base: position 1,435 of record CAZUHX010000232.1, on the reverse strand, counting down.
AGCTGACTAAGTGCATTGTACTTTACGCTTAAGCGGGGCTCCGGACTGAAAGCCGAGATGTTGCCGTAGTATTGAAGTCTAACACCTCCTTCAAGAACAAACTTTTTCCAGTAGCGGTGAAAGCTCACAAAGGCAATGAAATTGGTGTTGTTTTCGTTTTGTGTAATGGAAGAATTGTAAATGTTTTTGAAGGTAAAATCAGTGAGTAGCCCCTCAATTTCAAGCCCGTAATGCAAATCTCCCTGGCGGATATAACTGCTAAAATCCATTCCGGCATTAAAGCCGCTGATGGTGCTTTCTCTCGGCCTGCCATCTGCTTCTGTGAGTCCTATGGTGTAGCCTGAATAAGAGAAATAGGTATTCAGAACGATGTTTGAGTTTCTGGGAACGGCAAGGAAACTTCCTCCAATGCCAAAGGTGTTCCAGTTGTATTTGGCCTGATTGAATGTGGCGATGTCTCTGAAGTTGAAACCGCTCAGGCTGAATTTATTCCCTTTACCCGCATTCAGTGAAAACTTGCCGTAAACATCATAAAAAGTAAAGGGCAACTCACCGCCGGCCGCATAGGGATAAATGAGCCGTGAAGTGCGGTCCAGATAGCTCACCTTGGTGCTGAGTAAAAGAGCAGCACTGGTGTTTTTTCCTTCCTTCAACCGAATAACAGGAATTTCCAGACTGGCTCTGGCCATAAACGGACTGGCTGCAATGTTGCCTGATACTTTTTTACGGTTACCGTCTTTGGTTTTTACATCTACCACAGCAGATATCCTGCCCCCGTATTCTGCTCCAAACCCTCCTGTGTAAACATCTACCTGCTTGATCAGCTCGGTCTCATACACAGAAAAGAGTCCGATAGAGTGAAAAGGATTATAAATCGTGATTCCATCCAATAAAAAACGGGTCTGAACAGGTGTGCCTCCCCGAATGATGATTTGCCCTCCCTGATCGCCCGTGCTCACAATACCGGGCATGACCTGCAGGTATTGCGCCACATCGGCTTCACCACCCACCGTTGGAATCTGCTTGAGTTCTTTTGGACTTATTGAAGTAACCGAAACCCTAGATTCTGTGGTCTGCATGGTTCTGCGTGCGCTCACTTCAAAGTCCTGCAGGCTAATGCTTTTCTCCCGCATGAGGATTTTAACGCTCAGGGAGGAGTTTTTCTTTACGGCTATTTCACTGGAATATTCCTCAAAGCCCATGCTGAATGCCCTGAGTTTATAGTCTCCCGCAGGTACACTGCTGATGGCAAAAAATCCTTCTTCATCTGTGATACCGCTGAGTTTGCCCGAGTCCAATGCTACGGTAACATATTGCAGAGGTTCACCGGAGGCTGCATCCATTACAAAGCCTTTCACACTGCCCTGCTGAGCAAGAAGAACTTCTGAAAACAGGATTAGGCCCAAGAGTGATAGTAGTGCAAATTTCCGCATAA
>CAZUHX010000231.1:0-2168 GCA_964620795.1 uncultured Chitinophagaceae bacterium | reverse complement strand
GTATTACCAAATGACTTTTTGATTTTCTTCCGCGATCTGAGGAAGAACAATTGCAAAGAATGGTTTGATGAGAACCGAAACAGATATGAAACATCTGTAAAAGTTCCCTTTCGCGCTTTGGTTGCAGAATTGATGGAACGCATCTCTGTTCGTTATCCTCACTTCAATACCAATCCTTCCAAAGCTGTTTTTCGCATCAACCGCGACATCCGGTTCAGCAAAAACAAACAACCATACAAACTCAATGTAGCGGCCGTCTTCAACCGTGCAGGAACAAGGGATGAAAGCGGACCCGGATTTTACCTTCATCTGGGAGATGAGGAATTGTTTACAGGAGGAGGAATGTATATGCCGGATAAAGAACAGTTGTATAAAATCAGGCAGGAGATTTTGTATAACCACAGCCAGTTCAAAAAAGCTACTTCTGATGCAAGCTTCAGAAAGTGGTATGGCGAAATCAGGGGCGAACGGAATAAGGTATTGCAGGAACCATTCAAAGAATTTGTTGCTGAAGAGCCGCAGATTGCACTTAAACAATTTTACTATTTCAGTGCATTGAGTAAAAATGATTTAAAATCAGAGAACTTGAGCGAGCTGATCTACCGGCGCTGGGAAGCTTCATTTGCGATGCATGACTTTCTTCAACAAGCACTTTCTGAGGGATGAACATACTATTGAACTGCCCTAGCAGGGCCAGTTTTGAAGCCGCGGTTCAGTCAGAAGAATGGCCGGAAATATCTCAAAAAAACGAATGGATTTATGAGGCCTCATCCCGCAACGGCAAGCACCGTATCTTGATCGTATACGGAAGCGGATGGGGACCTGCAGCTCTGGTGCGCTGGACCAAACTGAGGCAGGAAAATACATTCCATCTGTGCCTGCAGATTTCCTCCGGCCTGTGGTTGAAAGAGGAGCCTTTCAGTGGTTGGCTTAATGTGATCAATGAAAAGTGTTTATCGGGTCATCAGGAAAGTGCGACAGAAGTTCAATGGTATGCCGAGCCGGGTGATCCGGAAACGGCCTCGGCACCTTTTGTGCGCGGCGGCCTGGTCAACATGAGTAATGCCTACATGGACTATTTCGGAACATTCAGAAAAGTGGCAGGCGTTTCAGGGGGAACGGCTGCATGGGCAAAAGAATGCGCCGATAAGCGCAAGTTTCATGTATTCACGCCTACCGGAGCTGACTTTGCCTATTTCTGTTTGTTTCATTCTTTGCCCTATTATCATCTGGCCTATGTGTCGGGGCAGGAAGGCTCAGAAAGAACAGAAATCAATGACTTACTGCAAAAAATGCTGCAGTTGATTTAATCTTGTGTATGACAACAAGCTCCTCACACCCATTGGTTCAGGAATACCTGAGCAATCAGGAAAAGAATCAGCAGAAGTTCTTAAAGGTAATCCGCAGTCCGTTTTTGTTCCGCTTGTTTCTGGTTCAGAAGCTTCCCATGGGCTTTCTTGCTGGACTTCGGGTCACTGAGCTCAGCGCCGAAAAATGTGTAGTAACGGTTCCTTACCGCTGGCTCAATCAAAATCCGTTTCAGTCAACTTATTTTGCAGTTCTTGCCATGGCAGCCGAAATGAGCAGCGGAATGCTGGCTTTTATGGCTACCTTCGAGAGCAAGCCATCGGTTTCAATGCTTGTAACACGCGTTGAGGCCGATTTTGTGAAAAAAGCAACCGGTCTGACCACTTTTGTCTGCGAAGACGGCGCAGGTATTCGGGAAACGGCCATGCGCGCGGTAGAAACGGGCGAATCCCTGACATTTGTTTCTGAATCTGTAGGCAGAAACGCTGCCGGAGAGGTTGAAGCCCGCTTCAGAGTGACCTGGTCCATGAAAATGAGGCGAAGCCGTTGATAAGTTGGTTTAATACCTTATTTATTTTTTTACTTTCGAAACAGTAAATTGAACTCATGAAAAAAGTTTTACTGTTTTTCGGACTGCTTTCTGCAGGCTTCACCTATGCCCAGAACTGCACCACCACCAACGGAACCGGCTGTTCCTGTAAGGACGGCAGTACAGATTGTGATCTTCTTCCCGACATCACCATGGCCGATGAACCCCTGACCGTGACCGGCAACAACGGGATCATTGAATATGCTCAGACCGGAGCCGGAGTTAATAGCGGCCGACTGCGCGTTTCTATTTCTACCCCTAACATTGGACA
>CAZUHX010000230.1:0-2253 GCA_964620795.1 uncultured Chitinophagaceae bacterium | reverse complement strand
GCAATGCGGATCTTGTCGTTCAGGTTTTTTTTGTCGTGAACACAGATTTTACAGACCTCATCTGCATCCCTGCTGCTGATGCTGATGCCGGGAGCGAGTTTTTTCAACTTTTCTATATGCAAATCAACATATGGCCTGCTTAAGTATCCGTGCTTTATCAATAACTCCATTTCAGCCAGTAAGCCGAGGGCCACGGCTTCTCCGTGCAGCAGAGGCTCGGTTTTATCCTGCGACCAGCTTTCCAGTGCATGTCCGATGGTATGTCCCAGGTTCAGACTGGCTCTTATTCCCTTTTCCCGGGGATCTTCCTTGCAAATCCTCTCTTTATATTTCATGGCCGCCTCAACGGTTAAGGAAATGGTCATATCGTCAGCCAGGATGGGCCAGAGGCCATAACAGCAATGGTTAAGGATGTGCAGCTTGTAAATTTCGGCCATCCCTGCCTTGTATTCGCGTTCGGGAAGGCTTTTCAGAAAATTGGTATCTGCCCATATTTTGAAGGGATGGCTAAAGCTGCCCAGCTGATTTTTGATGCCCATGAAATTCAGTCCGGTTTTTCCGCCGATGCATGCATCGGCCATGGCGAGCAGGCTGGTAGGCGCGTTGATGAAGCGGATGCCTCTGGCGTAAACCGAAGCTGCGAATCCGCCCAGATCAGTGATCATTCCTCCGCCCAGATTGATCATGAGAGCCTGTCGGTCGGCGGCGTGCTGCTGCAGCTGCTGCCAGATCAAAGTGGCGGTTTGCAGGGTTTTGGCAGACTCGCCCGCGGGAACCATAATCAGCACATGCTCGGGCAAGAACTCTTTATGGGGCAGATAGACGTGTTCATACACATTGGGTTCGGTGAGAACAAACAAGCGCGAGTAGGACATTTTTTCCAATTGCGGCTTCCATCGTCGTACATTTAACATTCGCTTGTCTTCTTCTCGATCCGATGAGATGCCAGAAGCCCAAGCGGGATCCCATAGAACCCCCTTTGGCGGGAAATCTGAGGCTGCTTTTTTGAATGATTCTTCGAGCTTCTCTTTCATGGATTTAGTGGCTTTTTCAGCCGGTTTTTTTTTAGGCGCCATGTTCTGATTCTATTTTTTGCACTTTACTTGAAATCGGGAGCAATGTATATCGCTGCTCGGCTTTTTACAAGGTTCAGGCATCTTTTTACAGCAGAAAAATCACCGCCACCCGGTAGGGACGGAAAATCTTCCGCCCCTACCTTGCATCGGAAAGCCCGGTGCGCCGAAGGCGCAGCCGCCCTGTTTTATATGTATTTTTACCTCCATGAAACTGCATACCATCAATACCGGTTTTTTTAAACTCGACGGCGGAGCCATGTTCGGGGTAGTGCCTAAATCTATCTGGAGTAAGCTGAATCTGCCCGATGAGCGCAATTTGTGTACCTGGGCCATGCGCTGTTTGCTGATTGAGGACGGCAAACAATTGATTTTGATTGATTGCGGACTGGGAGATAAGCAGGACGCCAAATTTTTTTCTCATTATGCGCCGCATGGCGACGACAGTCTCGGGAAGAGCCTGCGTGCCAAAGGATATGATTTTTCGGATGTGACGGATGTGGTGCTCAGTCATTTGCATTTTGACCATTGCGGGGGTGCAGTAAAGAGGGAAGGGGAGCAGCTGATTCCGGTTTTTCCGAATGCGGTGTATTGGTCGAATGCGGCGCACTGGGATTGGGCGGTGAATCCGAATCCCCGGGAGAAGGCTTCCTTTCTGAGGGAGAACATTTTGCCTTTGCAGGAGAGCGGACAGTTGCGTTTTGCCGAAAGCGGTTCGCGGGAGCTGCATCCGGACATTTCGCTGGAGACGGTGAGCGGGCATACCGAGAGTATGTTTATTCCGCACATCAGCTACAAGGGAAAAACACTGGTTTACATGGCCGATTTGATGCCTTCGGTGGCGCACGTTCCGGTCAATTATGTAATGGCCTATGATACGCGTCCGCTGCTGACGATGGAAGAGAAGGGGCGTTTTATGCAGCGGGCGCTGGAGGAGAGGTATGTGTTGTTTTTCGAGCACGATCCGCTGAATGAGTGTGCGGTGCTGGATCCGGGCGAGGGCCGGGTGAGGGCGGGAGAGATTTTTCGCTTGGAGGAGTGGTAACCATACCTGCCATTGTCCTTAGCTGGCTTTTTCGTAGCTATTAATTGTGTACTAAGTGTACGTTTTAAGTGGTATACATAGCATAAACTAACTGCTTAATCATCACTCAGAGATAGGTGCTGTTACCTGCCGGCA
>CAZUHX010000229.1:0-2260 GCA_964620795.1 uncultured Chitinophagaceae bacterium | reverse complement strand
TTGGCAAAACTAATTTTTTTGATATCCCCGCTTGGGTGATGAATACAATAGGAACTTGTTGCAGCGGTGGTAGATCTGCTCCATCCTGCATAGTAAACGTTGTAATTGGCCGGAGGTCTTGAATTCATTTCAGCCAGCTGAAAATCTGATCCCGCGGAGTTAGCTCTTCTTACCGCTCCGGTGATAGACTGCGAAGACGGATTGGTAGCAGGATTTGCACAGGCAGGAGCTTCCCAATTGAAACGGAACACCCATGTACCTCCCGCTGTACCGCAGTGATTGGCGGTTAAAATGTATGGACGGCCATCGTTGGCCGTGTTGTTTACCAAAGCTCCGGTGCAAAATTCATTTCCATTAGAAACAAGACAAACAACAGATCGCTTTTGCGGACTATATTGTGAGTATTGAGGACAATTCACATTGTTGTGACAATTTCCCGCATCACCCAAGGCTTTAGAAAAATCAGTATAGCCGCGGTAACCATGTGTGAGCCTGAACAGTTCGAAAGGAATGTGTCCTGCTGAACCCGAAGGTTCAACATATTCCAAAACAACAGACTCAGATCCTATCAGGTCAGTTCCAAACTCTTTATCCGCGAAGTTCTGTTCGTGGGTGTATGGGCCAAAGACAATTTGTCTATCAGCAGAATAAACATAAAGTTTAGCTCCAGCCGGCAACTCAAATTGACGGAAAGCAAGATTGACACTTGTTGCACCCGGGCAGTGAATTCCCAGCTGCCATACTCTGCCGAAACCGGGCAAATTAATCCAGCGTCCATGGGTAGCCGGGTTAACTGAAACAAAATGATTGTATCCGAATCGGAAAGGATAGGCCCCGCTCAAGTCGCGGATGGAATCCTGCGCTATCATTGAGTCTTTATCAATTACCGGCATTTCAAGCACAGGAAGACTTCGGGAATCACCGATTTTGAAACCGGGAGGGGTGTCTGCAAAAGCCCGAATACAGAAAAGAGATACCGCCACCGTGAAGAAGAAATTCCGGTAAAGCATAAAGGGAGTTTTAATTTTAGTTTAAAACAAATTAAAGTGCAAAACGGTTGCGGATGTCGCTGAGCTCTCCTTTGGGGATAGCTGCAATGAGTTTTTGGGTATATTCTTTTTTCGGATGATTATAGATCTCATCAGAAACTCCCATTTCCTCAATTTTGCCTTTATTCATCACCACCATTCTGTCCGACATAAATTTAACGACAGAAAGATCATGTGAAATGAAAATATAGGTGAATTTGAACTCTTCTCTCAGTTGAATAAGAAGATTCAATACCTGCGCCTGAACACTCACGTCCAGTGCTGATACCGATTCATCGCAAATAATAAATCTCGGATTCAGTGCCAGGGCTCTGGCAATACAGATTCTTTGCCGTTGCCCTCCGGAAAACTCATGCGGATAACGATTGAAAAATTCCGGTTTCATATTCACTTTTGAGAGCAATTCCAGGACCTTATCTTTTCTCTCCTTTTCGTTGGTATAAATGCCATGTACGGTCATAGGCTCCATAATGGCGTCACCAATAGTGATTCGCGGGTTCAAAGAGGAATATGGGTCCTGAAAAATGATCTGCATATGCTCGCGCATGGCCTTCAGCTCATTGTTGTTCATGCTCAGTATATCGCGACCTTCGAAAAGAACTTCTCCTGCGTAGGCGGGGACCAGTCTCAAGATGGTTCTGCCCAGAGTCGTCTTTCCGCAACCGGATTCTCCCACCAAACCGAGGGTCTCTCCCGGGTGCACATTAAAGCTCACATCATCAACTGCCTTGATGTAATCCTCCACCTTTCCAAAAAATGATTTACGCGCCGGAAACCAGGTTTTAAGGCCTTTTACTTCCAGAACCGGCTTTTGCAGATATAAAGCCTCACGGCGCTCTTGTGTTTCCCGATCCGAAATCACCTGTGCATTGATAGCCTGTGCCACAGAAACCGGCTTCTCAACGATTTTACCCTGAGCATCCTCCTCCATAAAATCAACTACTGTGGGTAGTTTCTTAAGACGCTTACCAAGTGGCGGGCGGCAAGCCAGAAGGCTTTTCGTATAAGGATGTGATGGACTTGAAAAAATGTCCAGAACCGAACCCTGCTCCACTATTTTCCCTTTATACATCACAATGACCCGATCTGCCACTTCTGCAATCACACCAAGATCATGGGTAATAAAAATAATGGAACTGTCAATCTCCTGCCTCAGCTGATACATCAGATCAAGGATCGTTTTCTGAACAGTTACATCCAATGCGGTGGTA
>CAZUHX010000228.1:0-2304 GCA_964620795.1 uncultured Chitinophagaceae bacterium | reverse complement strand
CACAAATCAAAACAGGAGACATTTCGGAAAGCAGGAATTGTCAGCTGGCCTATTATGTGCGTAAGCGACTTCACCGCGAAGGCATCAGAACGGGCATCAGGGCTGTTTGGTCTGAAGAACTGGCCGATTACAGCAAAATCATTCCCGCCCCTGAAGGCAGTCCGAAAAAATCAATTATCGGAACCGTACCCTGGATGCCGACATTGTTTGGTGTAACCGCTGCAGCCGAAGGTATCCGGATTTTGCTTGGCGGAAAATTTCAATAATTTTATATATATGAATTATCTCCGAATATTGCTTGTAGGCCTGGGACTTTTGTCAACGGGCTACTGCTCTTTTGCGCAAACAAGCCGTTTTGAATACAACGGCAAAGGCATGGTTTTGGTAAAAAATGAAACGGGAAGAATCATTTGCGGCAAAGAACTGAAACAACAGATAGAATCGGGAACTTATACCTTGCAAGCGGTTTTGAAAGCCGACCAACAGCCGGATTATTTCCTGATCAGAAAATTAAATGCCGGAGAAAGCCGATCCGAAACCGTAAAAATCACAGACATCTATACAGTTTCCGATTCACTGAATACCGGTATGTCCTTGCCGCAATTTCAGTTGACAGATTTAAACGGGAAAATCTGGACCCAAGACTCACTGAAAGGAAAAATTACGATTTTACATATTTGGAAAATGTATAACGCAGCTTGTGACGAAGAGATTTTTGCACTGAACAAGCTCAACAAAAAATATGTGCGCACTCCTCCGGATGCCGGCATACAGATTTTGGGTTTATGTAGCGATAAAGCAGAGGGTGTGAAGAGATACAAGCGTGAACAGATCATTGAGTATCCGCTCATTCCTCAGGCAGATGCCTTGATTCTGTCCCTGGGGCTGCGCTTTATTCCATCTACCATCCTCATTGACCGGCAGGGCCGCATCTACAATTTTATCCCCGGTGCACTGAAGGCCTATTACCCTTTGCTAGAGCGCGACCTGAACGGATTGGGCTGCGGAAGACCCTGAATTGCACAAATTTTAGACAGCGGGCGCAGGGAGGTGGAAATCAGCAGAAAATTACCCTTGTACTAAATTCTACCTTCGCTGCGTTCAGTAATTGATGTCTTTCAAAAAAATCAGTTGGGTTCTCGCTTCCCTGCCTCTGGCCTTGCAAGCACAGCAATCGCCGGTATGGTACGAACAACTGCGCCCATGGAAAGATGGTCTTGAGCTATACCAGCAAAAGAATTATCTGTCGGCGAGGCAGCGGTTTGAGCTGGTTTATCCCGAATTGAAATCTTATTCAGACAATCAATCCTGGGTATTCCGGCAACAGCTGGATTTCTACATCGCTTCTGCTGCCTCCGAAGGCTATGAAAAAGATGCATCCAAACTGCTCAGGCTGTTCAATGAAAATTATCCCGACTCCCGCTACCGTGAAAAAGTAAATTTTCTGCTGGGCAGGGAATTTTACAGAGAAGGAAACCATACCGAGGCCGCAGAAAAAATGAGCCTGGTAAAGGATGAATCCCTTTCGGAAGACGAAAAGACCGAAAAGAATTTCATACTGGGCTATGCTCTTTTTACCCGAAAAAAGTTTGAAGAAGCACAACCTTTATTCAAAGGAATCAGAACACAGAAAGGGAAATATTATTATCCCTCCAATTATTATTACGGCTACGTCTGCTTTTATCTGAAGGATTACAACGAAGCTCTTAAAAGTTTCAGCAGCATCGAAGATTCTAAACTATACGGACCTGTGCTGCCCTATTATATTGCACAAATTTATTATTTCAAAAAAGACTATACCAAATCTGCCGATTACATCAAAAAAGTAATTGAAAGAGAGGAAGTGCTATATAAAACCGAGCTCCGGCATTTGCTTGGGAAATGCTTGTTTCAGCAGGGAGATTATGAAAAAGCCTTCCCGCTGATCGAGGCCGCTGTGAAAGGAAAGGAAAAAGTAGAAAAGGAAGATCTGTTTCAGCTGGCCTATTGCCAGTACCGCTCGGGCCGCTGCAACGATGCCATTCCTTCCCTTCGCGATTTAAGTTTGATCGATGAAGCACTGGGGCAGTCTGCTGCCTACGCGCTGGCCGATTGCTATCTGCAGACCAACAAAAAAGAAGAGGCAAAAAATGCATTCCTCAGCGCTGCTTCCAGAAAGTTTGATCCATTCGTTACCGAAAATGCGGTTTACCAGTATTCCAAACTCACTTACGAACAAGGCAATGCAGCCGAAGCCATTCGCTACTTTGAAAGCTATCTGACCGACTATCCCTCGGGCACTTACCAAAACGAAATCTCTGAACT
>CAZUHX010000227.1:0-2332 GCA_964620795.1 uncultured Chitinophagaceae bacterium | reverse complement strand
GCCCCTGATCATAAGAACAAGAGGCCACCGTCTCGAAGGAATATGGCATACCGGCTCTCCCATGGGTATGATTATACATGCTCTGAGAGGAATTTACGTGTGCGTGCCCCGCAACATGGTTCAGGCAGCGGGAATGTACAACACATTGCTTCGCAGTCAGGAACCCGGACTTGTTGTTGAATGCCTGAACGGCTATCGCCTGAAAGAACAGAAACCCGAAAATTTACTCGACTTCACGGTAGCTCTGGGTGAGCCGGAAGTTTTGATAGAAGGTGAAGATGTTACTCTTGTTACCTATGGTTCTTGTGTTCGCATCGCCGAAGAAGCCTTCAAACCTTATTGCCCTTTGATCTCAACCACCGCATAGTCGATTCAGTAAAAAAGACCAGCAGGCTTCTCATTTTAGATGAAGACGTGCCGGGTGGTGCCTCCGCCTTTATCTACCAGCAACTCATGGAAATTCAGTCTGCCTTCCGCTGGCTCGATGCCGAGCCGGTTACGCTTACTGCCCGCGACCACCGTGCAGCCTACGGAAGCGACGGAGATTATTTTTGTAAACCCTCTGCAGAAGATGTGGTAGAAGCCGTTTACCGCCTGATGCACGATGCCGATCCGGCCTCATTCCCTGCACTCTCATGAAAGTATATCACGATCTCCTTGAGCACATTCTCCGCAACGGTCATCGCAAAGAAGACCGCACTGGGACCGGCACATTGAGTGTTTTTGGATACCAGATGCGTTTTGATTTGCAGGAAGGCTTCCCGCTCGTTACCACCAAAAAAGTTCATCTCAAATCCATTATTCACGAACTGCTCTGGTTTTTGAAGGGCGAATCAAACATCCGTTATCTCGCTCAGCATGGTGTGCGGATCTGGGACGACTGGCCTTACGCTCTTTTCAAAAAAAGTCAGGAATTCAACGGAGAAAGCATGGAAGCTTTCTCTGCAAGGGTAGCTTCAGACGAGCCTTTTGCCGAGCGGTGGGGAGAGCTGGGTCCTGTGTATGGTGTGCAGTGGAGATCCTGGCCCGACTATGATGGAAACACTATAGATCAGATCAGCCAGGTCATTGATACCATTAAAAAGAATCCTGATTCAAGAAGAATGATCGTGAGCGCATGGAATGTTCCACTCATCTCGCAAATGGCGCTGCCCCCTTGTCACAGTCTGTTTCAATTTTATGTGGCCAACGGTAAACTCAGCTGCCAGTTGTATCAGCGTTCTGCAGATGTTTTTCTGGGCGTACCTTTCAATATTGCCAGTTATGCTTTACTGTGTATGATGGTTGCACAAGTGTGCGAACTTGAGCCCGGCGATTTTATTCATACCCTGGGAGATGCTCATCTTTACACCAATCATCTTGAGCAGGCCAATCTTCAGCTGAGCAGAGACTGCAGGCCACTTCCGGTCATGAGTCTCAACAAAGAGATAAAAAACATATTTGATTTCAACTATTCCGATTTCACACTAAGCAATTACGACCCGCATCCTGCCATCAAAGCAGATGTGGCTGTTTAAGCAACAGTCTCTCCTTTGATGAGAGATTTCAAAGTGTTTACAAGTCCGGCCGAGCGCAGTTCAAGAGGATAGTTCTCCACGATTCTCTTTCTGGCGGCAGATGCTTTTTCAGGCTGATATTCCTCAACTGCCCTTTTGAGAATTGCCGTTAACTCCGACACATCTGGAGCGTGCAGCACATACCCCGTATCGCCTACAATTTCAGGCATAGAAAAAACATCTGAAACCACCGGAACCAGTCCGCAAAGCATGGCTTCACATAGAGCATTAGGAAAACCTTCGGCCATGGATAGTTGCAGATAAAAACTTTTTCGCCCCAGCTGTGCCGGAAGCTCATGATTGGGTACGGGCGGCTGAAGAATAAGATTCGGAGGGGGTGAAGGAAGAAGAGAAGCGTCAGGCACACCGATCAGCTCGAAACTAAACTCAGGCAATGCCAAAGCCGCTGCATACATCAGATCAACGCCCTTCATTCGAAACTGAAACGGATTATGCCATCCGCTGCTGATACAAACAAAACTGCCGGCTTCCCGCTTCGTTTCGGCTGGCACGATCCATTTCCCGGCATCATATCCGTTGTGAATCACCTTAAACGGCTTATGCAGACCGGGCATAAAATAAAACACTCCCTGTCTGAAATGATCCTGATGCGAATAGTTGTAATCGCATTCCAGTAAAGAAATATGTTTGGGCAACAGATATGTGCACATCCGGTAACTCCATTCAGTGAAAGTTTTTACTCCCCGTTTTTGGAAGTTTCCATAACCAATCGAAGGAAAGGCCACCGCATCTGTTCCCCCAATCATGATCACAGC
>CAZUHX010000226.1:285-2333 GCA_964620795.1 uncultured Chitinophagaceae bacterium | reverse complement strand
CTCGAAGCATCTGCACTTGCCGATGAGGTGCTGAATGGAATCAGAACCCACGGAATTGCAGAACATCCTCAGGCCGGCCGCATTTACGCTTATGAAACCGATGGATTTGGAAACCATTTGTTTATGGATGACGCCGGCGTACCCAGTCTGATCTCTTTGCCCTATCTGGGCTTTATGGATCACCCCTCGCTTTATGAGAAGACCAGAGCCTTTGCGCTGAGTTCAATGAACCCTTACTTCTATCGCGGGCAAGTGCTGGAAGGCACCGGCAGTCCCCATCTTGCCTGGACCGGAAAGGAAATGGTCTGGCCCATCGGCATCAGCATGCGCGGACTTACGGCTCCCGATATCGCCGAGGCAGAGCATTGTCTCCGGCTGCTGATGAAATGCCATGGAGGAAAGTATTTTATGCATGAAGGAGTCAATAAAGACGATCCCTCAGACTTTACCCGCTCCTGGTTTGCATGGGCCAACAGTCTCTTTGGAGAGTTTATTCTTCATGTCGAAAAACAATGGCCTGAATTATTAAATAAAATATATGAAAAATAAAGTTTTATTTTTTCCTTTCCTGCTGGCGTTTCACGGTCTTATTGCAGGAGGATTGAGCCGTTACGTAGATCCTTTTATCGGTACCGGCGGTCACGGACACACCTTCCCCGGGCCGGTGGTTCCTTTCGGAATGATTCAGCCGGGACCGGATACCCGTCTTGATGGCTGGGATGGTTGTTCGGGTTACCACTACACCGACTCTTTGCTCTATGGCTTTAGTCATACACATCTGAGCGGCACCGGCGCTTCAGACTATTGCGATATTCTGCTTCAGCCGGGTATGGAGTTCAGTGGCTGGAAGAACAGTCAGTATGCCCAGCGATTCAGCAAAGAAAGAGAGCTGGCTTCGGTAGGGTATTACCGTGCTGATCTGCAGTCCTCCGGAATTCGCGCTGAACTTACCGCCACAGCCCGCACAGGATTGCACAGATATACTTTCAGCAGAAAGGGAACTGCGCATGTCTTGCTGGATCTTACCCATCGGGATCGCGTCATCTCCTCCGAAATACAAATGACAGGGCCGGCCGAGCTCAGCGGAAAACGTTTCAGCCATAACTGGGCCAACAATCAGCAATTGTATTTCGTGATTCAGTTTTCTCAACCCATCAGGAATCATGCAATCTGGAAGAACGGAAAAGTCTCCAAAACACTTGAAAAGGCATCGGCTAAGGCATTGAAAGCCGCTTTTTATTTTGATGCAGATCCCGAAAAACCGCTCATGCTTAAAATCGGGATTTCGGCAGTGAGTGTAGAAAACGCCCGAAAGAATCTGGAAGCCGAGCAGAGCGGCTTTCAGTTTGAGGAAGTGAGACAAAAAGCGGCTGATCTCTGGAATGCGGAGCTGTCTAAGATCAAAGTGACACATCCGGAGCCGGGCGTAATGCGCACTTTTTATACCGCCCTGTATCACGCCATGATTGCGCCCAATTTGTACATGGATGTAAATGGAGAGTACCACGGCCGCGATCATAAAATACACCGCGCAGAGGGATTTGATTATTACACCGTGTTTTCTCTCTGGGATACTTATCGGGCCTTACACCCGCTGCTTACCCTCATTGACCGCAAACGAAGCCTCGATTTTATTCAGACTTTTATTCATCAGTTTGAAGAAGGCGGGCGGCTTCCGGTTTGGGAATTGTCTGCCTGCGAAACCTGGTGCATGATCGGTTACCATGCCATTCCCGTTATAGCTGAAGCCATACTGCGCGATATTCCCGGATTTGACCGGGAAAAAGCATACCGGGCCATGCGTTTCAGCGCGATGGAAGACAAGAGTGCACTCGACAGTTATAAGAAGCACGGATACATTTATCATACCGAAGGAGATCAAAGCGTTTCAAGAACCCTGGAATATGCCTACGACGATTGGTGTATTGCCCGGGTGGCTGAGCTTTTGGGTAAGGAAGAGGATGCTGATTTGTATTACCGGCGCGCCGCTTCCTGGAAGTCGGTGTTTGACTCTTCTACCATTTTTATGCAAAAAAGGGCCGGAGGTT
>CAZUHX010000226.1:0-275 GCA_964620795.1 uncultured Chitinophagaceae bacterium | reverse complement strand
TTTTAAAACCTTTCGATCCTTATGAAGTGAGCCACGCTTACACCGAAGGAAATGCATGGCAATACAGTTTTTATGTGCCGCATGATCTGAACACACACATGGACATGATGGGAGGAAAGGAGGCCATGGCAACAAAGCTGGATTCTTTGTTTGGAACCAGTTCCAGACTCAGCGGAAGGCAGCTGCCCGATATCACCGGTCTGATCGGGCAATATGCCCACGGCAATGAACCCAGTCACCAGATCGCTTACCAGTACAATTATGCCGCACAGCCC
>CAZUHX010000225.1:0-2398 GCA_964620795.1 uncultured Chitinophagaceae bacterium | reverse complement strand
TGTAATCCGGATTCCAGGGATTGCGGGTAATTCCCCACTTTTCGTTTTCGGTGCTGCAGATCAATCCGAATTCTGGCAGACTGGTTTTGCCCAGGCAGCTTAAACCTGAGGAGAGAAACTGATTCACAAAGGCGCTGTTTTTGCGCGCTTTGGGCGCAATAAATGCACCTGTTCCTTTTTGTGTGGGAAGCCCTGCGATATGGTCATTGTCCTTAACAGCCGCGGGCACACCGTAAAATATTCCTCCCTTTTTGAGCTGTTGTTGATTGCGGGCCTGATCATAGGTTTTGATGACCAGAGCATTGAGTTGCGGGTTAACGGCTTCAGCGCGCTTGATGGCGGCCTCGGTAACTTCCTGAACGGAGACCTTGCCCGAAGCAATGGCCTGAGCGGTGGCAGTGGCGTCCATATGCCCGAGTGCATCATTGCAGAAGGCAGAGATTTTGGGATTCATATTTTCAAATTTAGCATAATCCCTGCGTTGGGGCGAATAATCATTTGCCCCTGCCACCCAGCCTGAACCTCAGACCGGCATGTAAAGTCCTGGGACGTGAAGGACCGTATACGTAAGCCGCATCGCGAAGTATGCCGCGGTCCTGATCGCGCTGAAAGCTGTTGAAGAGATTCAGCACGCCTGCAGAAATTTCTATGGAAAATCCATCTGCCAGTGTCTTCTCCCAACTTATATTTAGATTATTTTCTGCAAAGATCGGACTGCGCAGCAGTTCTATCTTTCCGCTTGCGGGATCCGATAATCTGCTCACCCACATTCTGCCGGTAGCAAGCAAACTGTAAGCCAGTCTGATTCCTTGCCGCGGACTGTAATTGAGATGCACATAGCCATAAGAACGGGCCGTTCGAAGCAGCTCACGTATTTCTACTGCAGGATCTGTTACACCTCCTTCCCAAATCCTTACCGCATTTCGGTAGGCCGCGCTCTGAACGGTCATTCCCGACTGTATTGTGAGCTTTTTTCCCCATGAATAACCCGCTTCCAGATTAATGCCCATAACCTGCAGCGGGCTGCCGTTTTGTTTTTCCGACAAGATGATTCCACTTTCTGTGAGGCCGGTATTGATCTGTGTAAACGGATTCAAAAGCAGCGTATAAAATCCTTCTGCCATCACCATCCAGCCTGAGCGGCCACGGCTGATGTTGTAGTGAACGGAGCCGGTGAAGGCATGTGAGCGCTCGGCCTTCAGGCCTTCTGCAGGAAGAAGCATACGCAGGCTGCCGCCTGCGGTTTCTACATGCAAATCTTCGTCGAAAGCCTGAGGGTTGCGGTATCCTTGCGCATAAGCAGCCCTGATCTTGAGGCCACTCAGCGGACTGTACATCAGGGCGAGCCTGGGAACCAGCGGAGGAAATATTCTGCGGATGATTGTCTGCCGGCCGGCCAGGCGGTAAACACCCTGCAGCACAGCTGCTTCAGCCCTGAGACCGGCTATGATTTCCAGTCCGGGAAGCGGATGAATCTCTGCCTGTAAAAAAGCACCTGCCACATGAATCGCCTGCCGGATATCGCGGGCATAGCCCGGGGTCTGATCCTGCACGCCA
Organism: uncultured Chitinophagaceae bacterium; assembly: GCA_964620795.1. Lineage (GTDB taxonomy): Bacteria > Bacteroidota > Bacteroidia > Chitinophagales > LD1 > CAZUHX01. Next base: position 841 of record CAZUHX010000225.1, on the reverse strand, counting down.
TTGTGTTTCCACTCAGCTCCCGAAAGCAACTTAAAAAATCTTGCTGCATTCCATTTCAACTGTGTGCCGGCCACGCATGCCAGATCGCGCGATTTGCCATAAGCCAGAAGCGCAACACTGTCTGAAGCGCTGAGGCTGTCGCCGGCTTGTAAAACTCTTCCTCCGGAACCGTAATAGCTGTTTCTGAAAATGGCCTGGGCAGAGGCATAGACATTGCCCTCCAGCCGTCCGTTTTTTGATTGAAAGGAATGGCTGATACTCGCCCCGCCGATGCGGTGTTGAAGTTGTTCGGCAATATCGGCCTGATGAGCCGGGCGTGAAAATTCATTGCCTCCCCGCCGGTATTCATCAATCCACCACAGACTGATTTGCAAACGGCTTCTGAGCCATTCGCGAAACGCATCGGCACCGGCAGTAAGCAAACGCGTGCGTGTGATCTCTGAAAATCCATCGCCATTGGCATCCCATGGCTCGCGCCGGCGGGCAGTGACAAATGCACTCAATCCGCGATCAAGCTTGCTTCCCACCAATGAACCATTCAGCCAGAGTTGAAAATCAGGGCTTTGCAAACCGATGCCGGAACCATTGATTCCCAGTTCAATTTCATTTTTAACCGGGTCGCGGGTAATCACATTCAGCGTGCCGGCAATGGCACTTCCACCATAGAGCACCGAGCCGCCTCCGCGCACCACCTCAATGCGCTCAATGCGGGAAGAAGGAATCATCTCCAGACCGTAAACCCCGGCCAGGGCAGAGAAAACAGGCCGGCTGTTGAGCAGAATCTGCGTGTAAGGGCCGGGCAGGCCGTTCATCCGAACCTGGGTAAATCCGCAGTTCTGGC
>CAZUHX010000224.1:0-2404 GCA_964620795.1 uncultured Chitinophagaceae bacterium | reverse complement strand
TAAAAGGCCTGAGTCTTTATGCAGACTTACAATATAGAATGGTTCATTACAAGACTTCGGGTACCACCAATGATTTGCTGCCCTATGACATCAGACAGAGCTGGAATTTTTTCAATCCGAAGGCAGGGATATCATACAGAATCAAGGAAGCTCACAGGATATATATCGGTTATGCCATGGCCAATCGCGAACCCAACCGCGACGACCTGGTTGATGCGCCTCCGGGCAGCCGGCCGCGATATGAAACTTTACACAATCTGGAATCCGGTTATCAGTTTGAGCATTCCCGCTTTCCGGTGAGTCTGAACGCTTACTGGATGTATTATCAGAATCAACTGGTGTTGAGCGGAAAATTGAATGATGTGGGCGGACCGGTGAAGATCAATGTGCCGGAAAGTTATCGTGCCGGACTTGAACTGAGCGGAAGTGCTTTGCTTAGAGCTATGCAGCCGGCCATCGCCTCTGCTTCGGCCAGAGCGGTGGTTTTGAGGTTTGATTATGGTTTCACTGCCGCATTGAACAGGATTCGCGCATTCACGGAAACTGTAACCACCTATGATGAAAATTATGTGCCGGTTCCCGATCAATTGCTGGAGATTAGGCACAGGAATACACCCATTTCATTTTCTCCGGCTTTTAACGGCTTTGGCAGTCTGACGGCATTTCCGCTTCGGGGTCTGGAAGTGAACTGGATTTTTAAAGGCGTGAGCAGGCAGTATCTGGATAACACCGGAAACAAGGAGCGCAGCATACCGGCTTATTGGTACAGCAACATCCGTCTGGCGTATGCTACCCAGGCAGGACCTTTGCGCGAGCTTCGATTTAGTTTCTGGATCAATAATGTATTCAACCGCATGTATAGCAGCAACGGATACACCTTCAGCGAGCGGTATATGGATGGTGTTGAGCCTACAGAGGTGGTGAGTTACCGGTATTTTTATCCTCAGGCCGGAATACAGTTTTATGGCGGCATCAGTGCTTTGTTCTAAAAATGGAAGAGGAAAACGCTGGAGTTTTTCTGCTCGGCTCCGATTGAGGCAGAAGAATCGTCTGTAGTAAACTGCAGACTCCATCACTGCCTCCCGCCCACCCGCCCCAAGGCCGCGCAGTTAACAGCTTTCTGCATTGGAATATTCAAGCTGAGATTAGATATCAGCGGCCGCGGAAGTTCAGATTGAACGGAGAGCCGCAGCAGCGGGTGTAACCGCCGCAGCGCAGCTGCGGGCCCGAAGGGCCGGAGCAAAGCGGAGCGGTGAAACACGCGCAGACCCCGCCGCAGTGCAGCAATAAAAGTTTAAAACAACAGCAGAAAAAGTCTCTGCGCCAGGCGGGGGATGGCTGCCCAAAATACCATCAATAAGCCCGGGCAAAAATTACCCGCTGAACTGAAGGTTTACCGCTGTACACACATTGCCCCGCCTCCTGCTGATTGTTCAGCGGAATGCAGCGGATCGTGGCCTTGGTGAGTTCCTTGATTTTCTCTTCCGTTTCGGGAGATCCGTCCCAGTGGGCGAGAATGAAGCCTTTCTTGTTGTTGAGAATGTCTGTGAATTCCTCCCAGCTGTCGGCCTTGTGGGTGTTTTCGTTTCTGAAATTCAAAGCTTTTTGAAACATGTTGAGCTGAATTTCATCCAGCAGAGAAGTGATGAAAGCGGCAGCGCCCTGCATGGGAATGCTCTGCTTGCTGCGCTCGTCGCGCCTGGCCACTTCAAGCGTGCCGGCGGCTACATCTTTAGGTCCTACGGCAATGCGCACAGGAATGCCTTTCAGTTCATATTCGGCAAACTTGAAGCCGGGTCTCTTGGTGTCGTCTTCGTCTACTTTGAGCCGGATGTTGAGCGCTTTCAGTTCACGTTCCAGCGGCTCGAGGTATTGGCGAATCAGATGCAATTCTTCTTCCGAGCGGTAAATGGGCACGATGACCAGTTGCAGGGGAGCGAGTTTGGGAGGAAGCACCAGACCTTCGTCGTCGGAATGCGCCATGATGAGTGCGCCGATGAGGCGGGTAGAAACGCCCCAGCTGCTGGCCCATACAAACTCCTGCTTGCCTTCCTTGCTCAGGAACTGAACATCAAAGGCTTTGGCGAAGTTTTGCCCGAGGAAGTGCGAGGTGCCGGCCTGCAGCGCCTGCCCATCCTGCATCATGGCTTCGATGCAATACGTGTCGAGTGCACCGGCGAAGCGTTCGTTGGGCGTTTTGCGGCCTTTGATGACCGGAATGGCCATGGTATTTTCGGCGAAGTCTGCATATACATCGAGCATGCGTTCTGTTTCTTCTATGGCTTCTTGTTTGGTAGCATGGGCAGTGTCGCCTTCTTGCCAAAGAAATTCCGTAGTGCGTAAAAATAAACGTGTACGCATTTCCCAACGCACAACATTGGCCCACTGGTTTACCAGCAATGGC
>CAZUHX010000223.1:0-2427 GCA_964620795.1 uncultured Chitinophagaceae bacterium | reverse complement strand
CTCGGTCCGCTTTGTAATTTGTTGCTCAATGTCCCATCTTCAGATACGCCCAGAATTCAGGAATGTCATATATTAATTGGTCATATTATTTGTGAGCTGGTTGAAGAATCCCTCTTCAATGGCTAATTATAATTCAATGGATGCTCCGCTGGTAATTCTTGCCGGTGGTCTGGGTACAAGGCTCAAAGAGCTGAGTGGAGACGTGCCTAAACCACTGATTAAAATCCATGGCAGGCCTTTTCTCCATTACTTGCTCTCTATGTTAAATCAGAACGGTTTTCAGGAGGCCTGGATTTCTATTGGGTATGGTGCAGAAATGTTTTCAGAAGTCCTGGGCAATAGCTGCGCCGGAATGAGGTTGATGTACCTTCAGGAGCAGCAGCCCCTGGGAACAGGAGGGGCATTGATGCAGGCTGCAAGAATCTTGGGTCGGCCTTTTTTTGCCATCAATGGAGATACCTATCACATTCCGGATTTCCATCAAATGCAGGAGGTTTTCAGACGAGAAGATGCCGATCTGGTCATAGGGCTGAAAACCATGATTAATTTCGACCGATATGGAACAGTGCTTCTCAATGAGAATCAACGGGTGGTTGGTTTTCAGGAAAAGCAGGCTCTTCAATCGGGTTTGATCAATGCGGGGAATTATCTCATCAGTCCCCATGTTTTTGATGCCGATCTTCCGGAGAAGTTTTCATTTGAAAGTGATATTCTTCAACGCGATCCTGCCCGACTGAAAATGATGGGGGTTATAGCCGACTCCTATTTCATGGACATTGGTATACCTTCCGATTATCTCCGTTTTTGTGAAGATGTTGAATCAGGAAAAATTGAATAACGCAAGGCTTGCTTCCTGGCTGAGATTTCGGGCTGTAGATTCTTCCTGGACCTTGTTTCTCGACAGAGACGGTGTGATCAATATGCATCTGCCGGGCGATTATGTGAAGAGAGTTGATGAATTTATATTTCTTGAAGGTGTTCCTGAAGCTTTGGCCGCATTGTCTCATCATTTCGGCAGGATTATCGTGGTGACCAATCAGCAGGGAGTGGGTAAAGGACTCATGAGTCTTTCCGACTTGCAGAAGATTCATGATTTTATGTCGAGAACTATTCAGGAAGCAGGTGGCCGAATAGATGCGATATATGCAGCCACTGAGCTTGCCTCGAATGACATTCATTCATGGAGAAAGCCGGATGTTGGTATGGCACTGCAGGCGAAGACTGATTTTCCTGAAATTGAGTTTTCCAAATCTATTATGCTTGGTGATTCGTTATCGGATATGGAGTTTGGGAAAAGTATGGAAATGATTACGCTTTTCAAAACATCTGCAAGCCGAAACCCGGATGAAAGTCTTTGTGATTATTGCCTGAGTTCATTGACTGATCTTCTTGAGAAGCCGGAATAATCCCTTTAAATTGCAATTGCTTATGAAAACTTGCAGCCGTTTGTTTCTACTTGCTGTTATACAGCTTTCATCATTGTATTCCGGAGCGCAGTGTACATCGCTCAGGTATATAGATACAGTTTTTTCTTCCCATACCGTGAATTCGCAAATCAAATACGGAAGTGCAGATCCATACGGTTTGCTGAGCAATCAGGATTTGTATCTCGATCTTTATGAGCCCGCGGGCGATACGCTTTCCCGACGTCCTCTGATTATCTATCAGTTTGGTGGTGCATATCAGATTGGCGATAAAAGACAGCCGCCCATTCCCGAATACGGTGCATATTTTGCACGTCTTGGTTATGTTTTCGCAGCCATTGATTACCGGATTGGATTTAATACGCTGGACGGGCAGTCTGCAGAACGTGCAGTTTACAGAGCCATCCAGGATGTGAGAGCCGCCATGCGGTTTTTGGGGCAAAGGTCCTCACTGTACAGAATCGATACTACAGCCATTATCCTCACCGGATCAAGCGCCGGTTGTGTTACTTCTTTTCACTCTGCCTTCTTTAAGGAGTCTGATCGTCCTGCCTCAACCTTCGGAATTCCGCTTGAGAATGCAGATCTGGGTTGTATGGACTGTTCAGGCAACACGGATAATGGCGGGCGGTCATTTAAACCGCTGGCTATCGTAAATCAATGGGGAGCCATTCTGGATACTTCCTACATTGACGCTACGGATCAGGTGCCTGTAGTTTCTTTTCACGGAACACAGGATAATATCGTTCCCTATGTTTCCGGGCCTCCTTTTAACCTTCCCATATTCCCCAGCATGCACGGTACTTTGCTGATTCACAGAAGACTTCAGCGTATGGGAATCCCTAATTTGCTGATTCCGCTGAACGGCTTCGGACATGAACCCGAGTTACTCAATCCTGAACTGAAGGATACCGTTCTCGACTACTCCAGAAAATTTTTATATGAGGTATTGAAGCCTTCTCCTTTGCAATGGTCGGGCCCTGCGCATGTTTGCAGCGGAGAT
>CAZUHX010000222.1:0-2458 GCA_964620795.1 uncultured Chitinophagaceae bacterium | reverse complement strand
ATTTGTTTCTCCGCTTCTTCGCCGACTTAGTTTGGCATGCCCGGCCTTGAAACGAAAAGCCGCGCCAGGGGGTGGAGGGGCCGGCGCAGCCGGGTAGCGTGTTGTAAGGGGCGGGAAAAATTACGTTAAGCCAGTCGCCAGATTTTGCGCCTCTACAACACGCTACGGAACCCCCGCAACACCCGGCCCCGCGCAGCGGGGAGGCGCCATAACCCTCAAAAAACACTTTCTACTTTCTACTTTCTACTTTCTAACTTTATTCAAAAACTGCCGCGCCTCCATCTCTTTTGTTCCGACTTTTAAATGTTATAAAAACCTAATCGCTCCCCTCAGGCGGGGCTTGAACCTAATTTTATAACTTGCCCTCTTTAAGCCTATGAAAAGATTGCGTTCCTTTCTCCCGATACCTCTGCTTGCTGCAGCTGCTCTGCTCGCTTTCTCGTTCATGCAGCCTTCCTTTTTTGAGATCAGCAAAAACCTCGAAATACTGGCTTCTCTTTATCATGAACTGGATGAGAATTATGTGGATGAAATCAATGTGGCCGAGCTGAACCGCGCCGGCATTGCCTGGATGCTCAACAGCCTGGATCCCTATACTTCGTTCATTGATGAAGAAGATGTGGAGGAATACAACATTCAGACCACAGGAAAGTACGGAGGTATAGGCGCGCTGATCGGCACACGCGATGATTATGTGATGATTACCGAACCTTATGAAAATATGCCGGCTGCCAAGTACGGTCTGCTGGCCGGCGATCGCATTCTGGCAGTTGACGGTAAAGCGGCCAAAGGTTTCCGCACAGATGAAGTGAGTAAAATGCTGAAAGGGATTCCCGGCACAGCGGTAAAAGTGCGCATTGCCCGCCTCAGCGCAGACTCTACCGACAAAACCCTGGAGCTGCAACTGATCCGCGAAGAGATTCAGATCAAGAATATTCCTTACTATGGCCTGCTGGAGCCCGGTATCGGTTACATCCGCCTCTCCGATTTCCGCGACCGCGCAGGTGTGGAGGTGAAAAATGCCATCAATGCCATGAGCTACAAGGAGCCTCTCAAAGGCCTGGTGCTGGACCTGCGGGGCAATCCCGGCGGACTGCTCAACGAAGCCATCAATGTGTCTAATGTGTTTCTCGAAAAAGGCAAAGAGATCGTGAGCACCCGCGGAAGGGTAGAAGAGTGGAACAAATCTTTCGAGTCGCTCAATGAGCCCACCGACATCAAAGTGCCTCTGGTGGTACTGGTGAACGGCGGCTCGGCCTCGGCTTCCGAAATTGTGGCCGGCTCGCTTCAGGATTATGACCGGGCAGTGATCATGGGGCAGAAGACTTTCGGCAAAGGTCTGGTGCAAACCACAAGACCGGCTCCCTTCAACACCCGCATCAAAGTGACTACCGCCAAATATTACATCCCTTCCGGACGATGCATACAGTCGGTTGATTATTCAGAACACGAAGAACATGCACGCCCCAAGAAAATTGCCGATTCTCTGAAAGTGGCTTTCAAAACCAAAAACGGCAGAACGGTGTACGACGGGGGAGGCATTGATCCCGACCTGAGCCTTGAACCCGAAAGACTCCGTCCGCTGGCCGTCACACTGCTGAGCAACAATCTGTTGTTTGATTATGCCACATGGTACAGGGCCAGAAATAATAGCATCGGACCGGCGAGGAATTTCCGGGCAGACGATCGCATCTACAGCGACTTTACTGCATTCCTCAATGCCAGAAAATACAGTTACAAAACAGAAAGTGAAGAATATGTATCGCGGCTCAAACAAAAAGCTGCAGCCGAAGGAATGAATGCCGAAGTGGACTCTGCCTTTGCGCGCCTGAACCGCAGTCTTTCGGGCGATAAGAAAAAAGACCTGATCAAAGACCGCGAACAGATCAGCAGTTTGCTGGAAGAAGAAATTGCCTCGCGCTACAGCCTGGCCACCGGCCGTATCGAAGCCTCTTTCAGAAGCGATCAGGAACTTGCAGCCGCCATCTCCCTGCTGAAGGAACCCCAACGCTACCGGAACATTCTTAAAGTCAATTCAACAAATTAAGCCATGAAGAATATGAATAAGAAAAATTTGTTGATAGGAGCGGCTTTGTTGTTATCGGTAGCGGCCGTTATGGGTTTCCGCGACACCTACTTCGACATTTCCAGAAGCATGGATGTTTTCAGCGGAGTTTACCGCGAAGTGAATATGTTTTATGTGGATGAGGTGGAGCCGGGTAAGCTCATGAAAACATATCTCGAAAATATGCTTAAGACCCTTGACCCTTACACCAACTATTATTCGGAATCGGTGGTCGAGAGCTCCAGACTGGAAAACACCGGTAAGTTTGGCGGTCTGGGTATGGAGACAGACACTGCCGACGGATTTTCGATGGTGATCTCCGTTGAGCGCGACAAGCCCGCCGATAAAGCCGGTATTCGTCCGGGAGATGTGATTCTGTCGGTTGACGGTCAG
>CAZUHX010000221.1:2168-2520 GCA_964620795.1 uncultured Chitinophagaceae bacterium | reverse complement strand
GCAGAGATCAATTACAGATTGGCGTGGCAGGGTAGAAAAATCTCTGAATTGCTCAAAATCCACGTGATACCAAAGATTAGAATCAAACAGGAAATTGACCGTGCGTTCAGCAATTAGAGGATGAAAATAACCTCCATGACTCCATTGAAACATGGTCTTATCTGCTTCTGAATTTAAAGTGTCTCTGAGCAGGATACCTTCGGCAAGGGTATGTCCAACAAACTTTTCAATATCCAGATCTGCATTCCAGCTTTGAATAGCCGGCTGAACATCAATTGTGGTTGTGGCTAGAAACGGTCCTGCATGCGAGGCGTTTAAAGGCGCATCACCCAGTCCGCTGAGCAACCAGATA
>CAZUHX010000221.1:0-2158 GCA_964620795.1 uncultured Chitinophagaceae bacterium | reverse complement strand
TGGTTATGATTCTGCCCGTAAGGACTATCATATTTGCCGTAATAATTCCGGCCGGCAACGGGATAAAACACTCCGCGATCATTCGTTAGCAGCAGCAATTCCTTCAACAACTCAATTGCGGCCTCTCCCGCCAGTGTCTTGATCTCCTGATCCTGAGAAAAATCAGCCAGATTCAAAATACCGGTGAGGCAATAGGGAGCATATACGGAAGACATGAATTCATAAAATCCATATGTTTTCTTGAGCTTCAGGTAATGCACAATGCGCTGTCTCAAATGTGGCGTGAGCGGCTTGTTATGGTATTCATGCAACAGCCAGTCGGAAGACGACCACATGATCATGTGATTTTCACTCCAGTAACCATGAAGTGTATCTCCGGCAGTTACCCAGTAAGGCAGCTGCAAAATCACAGGAAGAATCTGCGAATCATACTGTCCGGGAGCCAGCATCAGAATACGAACCAGCTGTACCAAATCAAAGTCAACCGTTCCTTTTGTGGGAACAGCTCTCAGATAAGAATTCAAAAATCCTGTATCTACCGGCAGCGATCTTCCGGCCTGCAGCACCATGCTTGCACTATTGGGATTCTGCAATGCCTGATCGGTGTAGTCAATGCATCTTTGTTGAAATGGAGTATTGCCCGCAGAAGCTACAAGCGAAATCATCAGCAGGAAGGAGAGGAGGGGAGTTTTCAAGGGAAACTTTAATTTAATTACATTATGAAAATACATTAAGCCTTGAAGTTGTTTCTCTCGAAAAGATTGAAACAGCCTCTATTTGATGCAGGTCATCTTAAGAAAATGATTCAATAGCTTTTGCAACATGAATGGGGCGCCTGATCCGGCTGTTCAGGGGTTCGCTGCGCTCCGTACCGGCCCTGATTTATGAAAACATCAATTTCAATATCCTGATCGGGCCGGCACGCCCTTCGGGCCCCTTACCATCCGGGGCGTGACTTTCGTATCTTAAACAAGCAGCAGCTTCTCAACCTTCTTTCGGTTTATTCTTTCGCACCAATCTATCTGCCGTTTTTTTTCATTTATGCTCAACTTTTTCAAATTCACAATGGCATAAAACAATTCAATACCCCATCAACAGGTTTGAGTTTCAAAATCATTCAGTGCCATTATGCATCAGCCACTCCTGAAAATGTGCTTATCCCTCAGGCAAAGCCGCTATAATGCTTTATAATTGTTGCCCAATTGCAGATATTATGATTCATATTACTCTTCCGGATGGCTCTGTAAGATCATTTGAACAAGCAGTCAGCGCACTCCAGGTAGCCGAAAGCATCAGCCGGGGCCTTGCACAGAAAGTTCTGAGTGCTGAGGTTAATGGTGAAATCAGGGATCTTACCAGACCCATTACGGCCGATGCTACTCTTAAATTGATGACCTGGGACGATGAATGGGGCCGCAAAACATTCTGGCATTCCTCGGCCCACCTCATGGCCGAAGCCCTGGAATCGGAATTCCCGGGAGTAAAATTCGGTATCGGCCCACCCATTGAAGAAGGTTTCTATTACGACATAGATCCGGGCGACCGAAAGCTCACGGAAGAAGATTTGCAGCGCATTGAGCAGAAAATGAAAACCCTGGCTGCAAAAAAGAGCGCATTTGTGCGCAAAGAGGTACCCAAAGCCGAAGCCATTGCTTATTTCAGGGAAAAGAATGACCCCTACAAACTTGAATTGCTCGAAGAGCTGAAAGATGGCGAAATCACTTTCTATTCTCAGGGCGATTTCGTTGACCTGTGCCGCGGACCGCACATTCCCGATACATCTTACATCAAGGCGGTAAAGCTAACTACACTGGCAGGTGCTTACTGGAGAGGCAATGAAAAAAACAAAATGCTGACCCGCATTTACGGCATCACTTTTCCCAAACAGCAGCAGCTGGATGAATACGTGGCACTGGTAGAGGAAAGAAAACGCAGAGATCATCGCGTGCTCGGTAAAGAACTGGAGATATTCACCTTCGATGATGATGTGGGGCCCGGCTTGCCTTTGTGGATGCCCAGAGGTGCCGCCATTATTGAAAAACTGGAAGGCCTGGCCAAACAGAGTGAAGAAGAGCAAGGCTATGTAAGGGTTAAAACTCCTCATATTGCCAAGGAAAGTATGTATCTGCGTTCAGGGCACCTGCCTTACTATCAGGAC
>CAZUHX010000220.1:0-2529 GCA_964620795.1 uncultured Chitinophagaceae bacterium | reverse complement strand
ATCTGTGACCCCGCCCGATACAATAAACTTCATCATCTCACCTGCACTTGCTCCGCTCAGCGGCTCAATCCGGCTGGGGTGCACAAGAAAAAGATTTCCGGATATGTTATAAGAATGCGGCAAATAAACTGCCACACGATCCGCCAGATGAAGTTCGCTTAAATCACTTTGTGTAATAAAGCCTAATCTCGAAATCTTTTTGTCTTCAGAGAGGTGCAGCAGCACAGGCTTATTGAACTTTTTCTTGTTACTGATAAATGCCCCCATCAGATCCTTCAGCGAAGTGTAAATCACCTTCACCAATGGGGTTCTTTCCAACAACTCACCAATCAGATTCAGAACCGGCCTGAAAATGATGGTTGAACCTACAGCTCCAATCAGGGTAATCAGGCCCACCATCAACAGAATGCCCAGACCAGGAATCTGATCTCCGAGAACCAATATCAGCAACCTGTTGGTATGCGTGTCAAGCCAGTTGAAAATGACATATACTGCATAAAAGGTAGCAAGGGCTGGGGTGAGAATCAGCAAGCCCTGTATAAAGTAAAAAACCAGTTTTTTCACTATTCTGTTTCGCATAGAAAAATTTATATGATAATACAAACTTAAGCCTGCTGCCCGGCAATATCCGTTTTCTAAACACTTATCTTCACACAGACGCTTGTGCCCTGTCCAGCGCTTCTTTTCTCCAGCTTCATATACCAATAGACAGAATTTTAAAATAGCTCGTTTGAATCTCGATTTTACAATAAAATATGGCGCCTCCCCGCTGCGCAGGGCCGGGTGTTGCGGGGGTTCCGTGGCGGCGGTAGTGGCGAGGTAAGGGCGGAAGATTTTCCGCCCTTACGCCACTGCCGCCGCCACCCGGCTTCGCCGGCCCCTTCACCCCCTGGCGCGGCTTTCGTTTCGACGGCATCCCATGCGCTGTCAACAGAAATGAATCTAAACCCTCGTGCTGAGGTTGTCTGTGTACAAGCTAAACTTAATGCCTAATTGGTGTTACAGTTTACACCGGTGCAGAATAAAAAGAAAAAGGGAAGGAAAACCGGAGCTCCTTCCCTTTTGAAAACTACATATTTTTTTAGCGCATGATGCTGAACTTTCCGGTATTTGAGCCGGATTCGCTGCTCAATTTATAGAAATAGGTTCCCGCTGGCCAGTTTGCAGAAGAAATCTGAATTGCTCCTCCCGATCCCTGCAGCGAGCTGCTTTGATAACAAATCCGGCCGCTCATATCGGTAATCAAAAGTTCTGAATCATCACCAATACCGCTTGCAATCAGATTAAACTGATCTTTGGCCGGATTGGGATAAATCAATACCGTTGCAGAAGATGACGACTTCAAACGTGCGCTCACAACAGGTGTCCAGCTGAATTTTCCATCCGCATCCAGCTGCCGGAGCTTATAATAATAAGTAAGGCCGGCAGTAACCTCTGTATCATTCCAAAGGTAATCTTGGCGGGAAGAAGTGTTTAATCCCCCTTTCACAAAACCAAGCATTTCATAATTTTCTCCATCAATACTCCTGAAAACTTCAAATCCGCTGTTGTTGATCTCTGTTGCCGTAGCCCATTCAAGTCTGATCAGCCGATCATTCTCAGGCTTTGCTTCCAGCATGATCATTCCCACCGGAAGCGGCTTGGCAATTCCTGTGCCGTGAAACCAGAATTCTGAAAACTCAGTCACACTCAATTCAACATAATGACTTCCGGTGTAAGTGCCGAATTGTGTATCAAAGCCGGCTGAAACCTTGCTGAGTGAGCCATCAGGTGTATAAAGGGCTCCCGGATCTCCGAAAAGCCTGAAAATTCCGGTGTTCTGATTATTGGAGTAATCATTATCGGTGTTTATTCCGCTGTACTTAGTGATGTATAAATCTGAAATGGAAGTCACATCATCAAGCAACTGACAATCTGTGGTTCCATTGGCCTGAGAAGCGGTCTGAAGATCAGATAACTCTGAATTCGTGAAATAAAGTCTTACGGAAACAGGGTTTAGAGGTGCCGAGTCGGCCTCAATCACGTAATGTCTTTTCATGGCCAGGCTGCTTGCCCCGTTGCAACTGCCCGGTGTTGAGCTGCTCACTGAAGGTTCGGCAGATTCTACGTAAACGCGGGCAGAAACTCTACCGAGATTGCTGCTGTCGCTGAGCACAGAAATAACAGCATCATTGTTGTGATCAAGCAAGGTAACCCATTCGTTGTAGCCCATGATATGACAGGAACAAGACTTATCGCCTGAGGAGGAAGAAAGGGAAACCTGAGCCGGAACCGATGATCTCAGGCCAAATGTATCGCGGGTAATACAGCCCAAAGCATCGGTAACAGTCACGACCTCTGAGCCACCGCTCATATCCATTTTAAAAATCGAAAAATCATCTCCCGAAAACTTAGAAACAGGGCTGCCACCGCTGAAAGTAAAAGAAAACGGTGGTGTTCCTACCGGGGTATTGATACGCACATAATCTTTAAGGGAAGGGTTGGTGGTCATGCAGCTGTCTGCAAATGCTATAGCCACAGGATCCGGAC
>CAZUHX010000219.1:1746-2536 GCA_964620795.1 uncultured Chitinophagaceae bacterium | reverse complement strand
CTTCAGAAAACTGTCCTCACTGACCGGATCTACGGCCACCACTGCTCTGCCCTGTGCCTCGCCAAAGAGAAAAGCATCCGCCCTCAGGTAGTCAGGAAGCTCCAGCTCAAATCCGGTTTGTCCTGCAATTGCCGACTCCAGCAAACAAAAGAATAATCCGCCTTCGCTCACATCATGCACGCCCGCTACATGTTCACCGGCCACGAGTCCGCGCAAAACCCTATGCAATTCTGCCTCCTCCTCCAGATCAAACCAAGGCGCAGGTGATGCTTTCTGCTGATGATATTGAACTAGATATTCAGAAGAAGAAATGTCATCGCGGCTTTCTCCGATCAGGTAAAGTATTTGACCTGCACGGCTGAATGCCATTCCGGCAGGATTCACCATCTCAGGAATCACACCGATCATACCAATGGTAGGAGTGGGAAACACCGCTCCACCCTCCTCACTTTGATTATAAAAACTCACATTTCCTCCTGTCACAGGAGTCTCAAGTCGCTCGCAGGCCTTACTCATTCCTTGTATTGCCTGCACAAACTGCCAATAAACCTCAGGATTATATGGATTGCCGAAATTCAGGCAATTGGTCACCGCAGAGGGAACCGCTCCGGTGGAGCTAATATTGCGGGCTGCTTCAGCCACTGCAATCTGTGCCCCAACAAACGGATCAGCCCAAACATACCGGGGGTTACAATCAACCGTTACTGCAATAGATTTTCCTGTGCCTTCAAGACGCACCACAGCAGCATCAGACGGGCGATTGGTACTTAAATTGGCTAAGCCTACCATT
>CAZUHX010000219.1:0-1736 GCA_964620795.1 uncultured Chitinophagaceae bacterium | reverse complement strand
AGAAAACGCGCTACTTCCTGCAGATCTGCAGGAACAGAAATCTTGCTGATATCAAACTGTTGATTAGCCTTGTAGTATGCCGGTTCACGGTACTCACGCTCATAAACAGGAGCGCCACCACCCAAAACAAGAGAATGCGCAGGAACCTCTGCCTCCAGCTTGTCCTTGTAATAATATCGCAACTTCCCTCCTTCTGTTACCGTGCCGATGCGGGCAAAAGCAATATCCCATTTGCGCAGCACCTCTTCTGCAAGATGCTCCTTCCCCTGATGGAGTACGAGCAACATGCGCTCCTGACTTTCAGAAATAAGAATTTCCCATGCAAGCATACCCTCCTGCCGAACAGGCACCTGATCCAGATAAATGTCCATTCCGGTGCCTGCCTTGGCGCTCATTTCAGAAGTAGAACAAATGATACCGGCAGCACCCATGTCCTGAATCCCCGCAACCGAGCCGGTTTTGATGATCTCCAATGTAGCTTCCAGCAGGAGTTTTTCCTGGAACGGATCGCCCACCTGCACTGCGGGCAGATCATTCACCGAATCGCCGGTGAGCTCCTTGGAAGCGAAAGCCGCACCGTGAATACCATCCTTACCTGTGGCAGACCCTATGATGTAAACCGCATTCCCGGGGACGCCAGCCGTAGCCGAACAAGTCTCCGCTGTTTTTACCACTCCCACGCTCATAGCGTTCACCAGAGGATTGGTGTGATAAACCGGGTCAAAAAAAACTTCCCCCCCCACGGTAGGTACTCCGAAACAATTGCCATAATCGCCTATGCCTTTCACCACTCCCTTGAGCAAATACTGAGTGCGGGCATCTTTCAGGTCTCCGAACCGAAGTGAATTCAATGCACAAACCGGCCTTGCTCCCATGGTAAAAATATCGCGGTGTATCCCTCCCACTCCGGTGGCTGCTCCCTGATATGGTTCCAATGCCGAAGGATGATTGTGACTTTCAATTTTGAATGCACATGCATATCCGTCGCCAAGATCAACAAGCCCCGCATTCTCCTCACCGGCCTCTACCAATAAGTGTTTCCCCTTTCTTGGAAGCGTCTTAAGCCAACGGATAGAATTCTTGTAGGAGCAGTGCTCGCTCCACATCGCAGAGAATATACTGAGCTCCGTAAAGTTGGGATCACGACCCAAAATAGTTCTGATCTGTTCAAACTCCGACTCCTGAAGTCCGAGATCTTTAGCGGTTTTCGCGCTTACCTGCATATTGCTCATTTATTGCCGCAAACAAAATACATTTTACCCAATCCGGCCGCGCCATCTATTCCAACTTTCTTGTAAAATGTCAACATCTGCACTCCAGTCAAAAATCGCAGCTGCCGATAATCGGTTGATCCGGCAGAAACCAAAAAACAGAACCAATCCGGTAAGGGTAAAAGCTACAGTGGCAGCCAGACCGGCGCCCGACATCACAAAGCGCGGAATTAGCAAAAAGCAGAGTAAAGTAGAGACAATGGCTCCCAGGCCATTGGCAGCAATCAACAAGGACGTGCGTCCCTTTCCCAATAGCCATGCTTCTAATATAAAAACCATGCTGTACATCCAGATCCCGGGAAACAAGAAGCGAACAGAATGCTTGATGTGACTGAATTGCTTCCCAAAAACCATAGAATAGACTTCACCCGGCAGCAGATACAAAAACACCAAAGCCACAAAACTGAACAGCATGGAAATACGCAACAGGGTAAATACTTCTCCCGGCCGGCTCTCCCTGCGGTT
>CAZUHX010000218.1:0-2573 GCA_964620795.1 uncultured Chitinophagaceae bacterium | reverse complement strand
CAGGCAGCGCCCTTCAGATCTCAGGATGAGCCTGATTGCTCATTTGCTGGCGGAAATGCTGCTGGACAGAGCGCTTTTGATTGAACACAGTGAAGAAGTTTTACGTTTTGAAGCTTTATTGACAGGGATAGACGGGGAAATGGTAAGCAGAGATTTGAGTTTATGGGGCAGTAATGCTCATGCTGATTTATTTAGCGATAAGTTTTCGAGATTCCGGGAATACCGAGTTCCTTTCAGGATCAGGGATGCGGCGGCTCTGGCGGAATCTTTAAACAGAACCTATATATTTGTGTGTAAGGTTCCTATGCCTGCCTGGCTATTGGAAAACATTCTCAACCGGACAGACGAACTGACTGAGTTTGTACGTTTAAAGCAGGACGCATTGATACCTTCAAAGGCATTAATTCTATGAATAAAAATAAGCTGCTGTTTTCACTGGTTTTCTTCAGTTTGGTAGTGAGCAGCCGGAGCCTGCCCGCCCAGCTTGTTCGCAAATACAGTAATGACTTTTTGAACATAGGTGTGGGAGGCCGTGGTTTGGGGATGAGCAATGCCCAGACGGCATCGGTAGAGGATGTTTATTCAGCTTATTACAATCCTGCAGGTCTGGCAAGAATTGACCAGACTTTTCAGTTGGGATACATGCACAACGAGTATTTTGCCGGAATAGCTAAATATGATTACGGTAGTGTTGCTGTGCCTATACAGCAAAAAAAGCGGGTCATAGGCTTTTCATTTTTTAGATTCGGGATTGATGACATTCCGAACACTTTATTTTTAATTGGTCCGGATGGAACAGTAAATTACGATAACATTCGTTCTTTTTCGGCCGCCGACTACGCTTTTCTTTTCTCCTATGCTCAGCGACTTCCCATCAAGGGCCTTGCAGTGGGCGGAAACGTTAAAATGATTTACAGGAGAATCGGCAGTTTTGCTCAGGCATATGGTTTTGGCGTTGATCTTGGACTGCAATACCAGTTTAAAAAGTGGCGCTTTGGATTTACCGGACGAGATCTTACTTCCACTTTTAATTCTTGGGTGTTTGGGTTCACGGAAGAAGAGAGAGCGGTTTTGCTTCGCACCAACAATTCGCTCCCGGCCAATTCAGAGGAACTTACACTTCCCACTTTTATTCTTGGCGCCGCTTATGAGGCTTCTATCAAAAATAAATTCTTCATTCTTCCGGAGCTCAATTTTAACCTGACGACGGATGGCCGAAGGAATGTTTTGCTCAGAGGAAATCCTATCAGTTTTGATATCAATTTTGGTCTTGAGTTAAACTACGCAAGAATAGGCTATTTAAGGGCAGGGATTGGCAATATCCAAAGAGTCACTTCTGATGAAGGTAAGACGAAAACAAGTTTTTCCCCAAATCTCGGAGCCGGTTTCAGGATCAAGGTGATAGCGGTAGATTATGCTTTAACCAATCTTAATACCCTTGGCAGTCTGAGCAGTGGAGTTGGTCTTTATTCACATGTGGTCTCGCTGAGGCTGGATATTTCCAAACGAGCTAAGAATCAGTGATTTTATGAACCCTTGGTTGCGATTCGGACTTCTCGTAAGCTGGCTTTTGAACATTAGCTTACCATCTGTAGCCCAGCCATTGGGAAATGAGTGGATCGATTACGGAAGGACACATTATAAGTTTCCTGTAGTGAATCAAGGGGTACATAGGATTCCCTATTCAAGTCTTGATTCAGTTATTCCAAATATTCAGACACTGAATCCTCAAAACTTCTTGTTGTACAGAAACGGCGAGCGGGTTCCGATTTACCTCAGCAATCAGCAGACTTTCGGAGCTTCAGATTTTATAGAGTTTTTTGGTATTCCCAACGATGGCGGTCCTGACAGTTTACTATACAAGCAGGCCATTGATCAGCCCAATCCTTATTACAGTTTATTTTCAGATACTGCCTGGTACTTCCTTACCACAAGCAGCAATCCCGTAAATCCAGGACTGGCAGATTATCCGAATAATCTTCAGAACCTTCCAGCGCAAACAATTTCTTATCCTCACACAGAGCGGGTGGTACTGAGTAGCCGATTTTATCCGGGTAAAAACTACCGGCTGGGTTCTGATGATTTGTATAAATCGGGCTATGAAGAAGCAGAGGGATTTCTACACAACCGTTACTTTGGCAATGTTGCAGATAATGGCTCACCGCAGGATGTCAATCAACAATTTGCTGTTCCCGTGAGCGCACTTTATGCTGCCGGTGGAAATTCGTCTTATCGTTTTTTATATATAACACGTTCTGCCGAATTGCATAACATACGAGTTCAGCTTAATGGCCAGACGGTCCACAGTCGCAATGTGACCGGTTACAGCATGAACAGAGTGGTTGGCTCTGTTGCATCTGCAATACTGGCGAATGGTTCAGCTTCCTTTGTTTTCAGTGAACTCAGTAATACGGCTATATCACTTCAGCAGAACGTAGTGGGCTTTGCCGAGCTTACCTATCCAAGGCTGTTTGACGGTTTGGGCCGAAGTTCTATGAGTTTCAATCTGCCTGCAGATGCGACCTCAAGAAAGTATTTTGAGTTGAGCAATTTCAATGGGGGGGGGGCAAATA
>CAZUHX010000217.1:0-2574 GCA_964620795.1 uncultured Chitinophagaceae bacterium | reverse complement strand
GTCAATTTTTTTGCCCTTTTGGTATCTTTGCACCTGATCAGAACGGGGCGAATCTTGCATATAAGGGACACCATAGTAATCACAGGCGCTTCTTCGGGAATCGGATGGGAGCTGGTAAATGCCCTCTCTGGCCGGGAAGTAAATATTGCCGCCCTGGCCCGGAGACCTGAGCTAATCATGGAATTGTGGAATAAAATCCCCGAATCAAAGCGAAAAGCAGATTTGTTCCCCATAGGCTGCGATGTCGGAAAGTCTGAGGAGGTTGAAGCTGCTTTCCGCCGGATCAAAGAAAAATTCGGCCCCGTTAAAACCCTGATCAATAACGCCGGAATTACCCATATTTCCTTATTTAAAAAAGGACATTCCACTGCCACCAAAACCCTGTTTGACACCAATTTCTTCGGAGCCGTTTACTGCACGGAAGAAGCCCTTGCCGATCTGATTCAAACCAAGGGTCATCTCGTCAACATTTCAAGTGTGGCGGGCTATGCTCCTCTGGCCGGAAGAACAGCCTATGCCGCCAGCAAACATGCCATGCACGGCTTTTTTGAAACCCTGCGCACCGAGCTCAGCCGGCAGGGCGTTCATGTAATGATGGTTTGCCCCACCTTTGTAGCCACCGGAATCAGAAATCCCGGAGAACAAAAACTTGAAGTGGAAACACTTCAGGCCCATGATGTGGCCCTCGAAATTTTAAAAGGCCTTGAGCAGAAAAAACGACTTTTACTGCTTGGTAAAACCGCCAAACTGGCTTACTATTTCAACAAATTCTTCCCCCGATTTTATGAAAGCATGATGCTGAAAAAGCAGCAGCAGATTTTTAATGACAATTCAAAGTGATGAAAACATTCAGTCAGCTCGTTGGAAATACACCACTCGTTTTATTGCCGCAAATCAGCAGACAGAGCGGAGCTCAGGTATATGCCAAGCTGGAATGGTATAATCCTACGGCCTCCATCAAAGACCGTGTGGTTGCCTACATGCTCGACGAGGCCGAAAGAACGGGTAAAATCAAGCCCGGAGATACTCTGGTAGAAGCAAGCTCAGGAAATACAGGAACCAGTCTGGCCATGATGGCTCCTCTCAGAGGATTCAAAGCAGCCATTTATGTTAAGGAAACCATCTCTTCGGCCAAGAAAGACAACATGCTTCAATACGGTGCCGAAGTATTCAGTTGCCCTGCTACTGCCAGTCCCGATTCGCCTGATTTCTACATCAACCAAGCTATCCGTTACGCATCAGAAAGCAACGATCGCTTTTACATGGACCAGAACAACAATCCATGGAATACAGAAGCGCATTCACTCTCCATCGGCCCCGAAATATGGAAACAAACCGAAGGTAAAATAACTCATCTTATCGCCTGTGCCAGTACCGGAGGAACAGTATGCGGAATCAGCCGCTATCTGAAGTCTAAAAATACCGGGATCAAAACCATTGCTGTAGATGCGGCAGGCTCGGTTCTTCGGGATGTATATGAAAAAGGTTACGCCAACGGCAGGGCTGTAGGCTCAACCGCCATGGAAGGGGTTGGTAAAAAGTTTGTAACCCAAAACCTGAATTTTTCTCTGATAGACCAATACTTCACCGCTACAGACGAGCGCTCTGCTCAGCTGGTTCACGAACTGATGAGGTCTGAAGGTATTATGCCCGGCTATTCCAGCGGAGCCACATTGCATGCCCTGGAACAGCTCTCTCCCTCGCTTCGTCAGGAAGATCAAATCGTTCTCGTATTTCCTGATCACGGACTCAAATACCTCGACAAAGTCTATAATTCCGAATGGCTGAAAAGTAAAAACATCAGTCTGTTCGAAAATGCACATAAACCCATAAACTCAACACTTTGAATATGAAAGACCTGTTCGACAAACTCATCGTAGAAAAGACCCCGCTGGGGCAGTACAAGCCCGTAGAAGGTTATTACATTTTCCCGAAGCTCAGCGGCGAAATCAGCAGCCGCATGAATTTCCACGGAAGGGAAGTGATCGTGTGGAGTCTTAACAACTATCTGGGACTGGCCAATCATCCCGAAGTGCGGAAAGCCGATACCGAGGCCACTGCAGAATTCGGGCTTGCATACCCTATGGGTGCGCGTGCCATGAGTGGCAATTCCGATTACCACGACCGGCTGGAAAAAGAACTGGCGGCATTTGTTCAGAAAGAGTCTGCGCTCCTGCTCAATTTCGGCTACCAGGGAATGGTCTCGATCATCGATTCATTGCTCGGAAGAAACGATGTGGTGGTCTACGACTCTGAAAGCCATGCCTGTATCATCGACGGTCTCCGCATGCATTTCGGAAAGAGGTTTGTCTATGAACACAACAACATCGAAAGCCTGGAGAAAAATCTGGAGCGCGCCCAAAAACTCGCAGAGCAAACCGGAGGCGGACTGCTCGTTATCACTGAAGGGGTATTCGGAATGCGCGGCGATCAGGGCAAACTGAAGGAAGTTTGTGCCCTCAAAGAAAAATACGGCTTCCGGCTTTTGGTAGATGATGCGCACGGTTTTGGAACTCTGGGCAAAACCGGAGCAGGAGCCGGTGAAGAACAGGGCGTTCAGGATCAGATCGATAT
>CAZUHX010000216.1:2091-2591 GCA_964620795.1 uncultured Chitinophagaceae bacterium | reverse complement strand
AAGAAGGCACAGAGAACACAAAGAAATGGCGGCAGTTAGATTCGTTCTGACTGAACAGAATGTCTTTATGCCCTTTGTGGTTTACTAAACCACATCGGAGCAAAAATTTTGCACAGAACTCGCTGATTTTCGCAGATATAAATGCTGCTTTCGTCTGCGTTTATCTGCGGGCAAAAAAGTTCCGACAGGTTCCCCTTACCGCTCAAAAGACTTAAGTCCGGCAGCCCCCGGTAGAACAAAACTCATCAAAGCTGTCTGTTCCTTTGAGTTCAAGCCAAGCTGTATATCTTCGTGCAACTAAAGCCGGTCCTTGACCAATTCAAAATTATTCTATGAGCATCAATGTAAGACATGACTGGACCCGTGAAGAGGTCAGCGAAATATACAACCGACCGCTGCTGGATTTGATTTTTGAAGCGTCTCAGGTACATCGCGCAAGTGGTCAGTACGGAGAAGTACAGATCAGCAGCCTGCTTTCGGTAAAGACCGGTGGTTGTCCG
>CAZUHX010000216.1:0-2081 GCA_964620795.1 uncultured Chitinophagaceae bacterium | reverse complement strand
TACTGCCCTCAGGCAGCACGCTACCAAACCAATGTAAAAGCCACTCCCATGATGGAGGTGGACGAAGTTATTGAGTCGGCTCGCAGAGCAAAAGAAGGTGGCGCTTCGCGCATGTGTCTGGGCGCAGCCTGGCGCGAGGTGCGCAACAACCGCGATTTCGACCGGGTACTGGAAATGGTAGGTGCAGTGAATGAAATGGGTATGGAAGTCTGTTGCACCCTTGGGATGCTGAGCTACGAGCAGGCTGAGCGCCTCAAAGCTGCTGGCTGCTTTGCCTACAATCACAACATCGATACTTCGGGCGAAAACTATGGCAACATCATCACTACCCGTCAGTTTGGCGATCGAATTGAAACGCTCAACAATGTGAGAAAAGCCGGACTGAGTGTTTGCTGCGGCGGAATAGTAGGGCTGGGAGAAAGCGATCAGGATCGCATCAATATGCTGCACACCCTCAGCAGTATGGAACAACATCCCGATTCTGTTCCGGTGAATGCATTGGTGGCAGTGGAAGGAACGCCCATGGAAGAACGTGAACGCATTGGTATTGATGTGATGCTCAGAATGATCGCCACGGCGCGTATCTTGATGCCAATGAGTGTGGTGAGGCTATCAGCAGGAAGAAAAGAAATGAGTTTTGCCGAACAGGCTTTGTGCTTCATGGCCGGCGCCAACAGCATCTTCGCCGGTGAAAAACTACTCACCACGCCCAATCCCGATTTTGATGAAGACATGGCCATGTTCAGACTGCTGGGCCTGAAGCCACGAGAAGCTTTCAAAAACCAAACTGCCGAAGTACCGGCATAAAATGAACTCTGCTAAGAGACTGGATTCCCTGCTGCAGTCTCAGTTGAACAAGCTGGCTGATCAAGGCAGTCTGAGAACACTTCAGCTGAGTACCGACAAGATTGATTTTGCCTCTAACGATTATCTGGGCTTCGCAGCAGGCACTCCGTCTTCTTCTCCTGCACTTACTGCAGGTTCAGCCGGTTCGCGACTGATTTCGGGAGATTCTGAACTCGCACGGCAAACGGAAGAAAAGATTGCAGATTTTCATCGTGCAGAAGCTGCCCTTGTTTTCAGCAGCGGATACTCGGCTAATCTGGGCTTGTTTTCCTGTCTGGCCCGCCCGGAGGACTTCTGGATTTCAGACGAGCTCGTACATGCCAGTATCATTGACGGAATGCGGCTTAGTAAAGCAGAGAGAAAGATCTTCAGACATAACGATCTGCAGCATCTGGAAGATCTTTTGCAAACCTGCCCGGGCCGGGCATTTGTGGCTACAGAATCTTTGTTCTCCATGAATGGAGACACGGCACCTCTGATAGAAATGGCTTCCCTCTGCGAAAAATACGGTGCTTATCTGGTCGTGGATGAGGCTCATGCTGCAGGAGTGCTTGGGCCTGATGGCCGCGGACTGGTTTGCGAGTATGGACTGGAAGGCAAGGTGGCGGCAAGAATTTTTACCTATGGCAAAGCATTCGGCACAGCGGGTGCAGCGGTGGCAGGTAGTGCTGCTCTCAGAGCATACCTGATCAACTTTGCACGTTCCTTCATTTTTTCTACTGCTCCACCTCCCCTGCTGTTTCATTCCATAGCAGATGCTTATGAGCGCATGCCGGAGGCGCCAAGGGAGGCGCTGAACCATTTGTGCATTTACTTCGACAGAAAACTGTCTGAAAATGGTATTTCTTCATTTCTTCCTGCACAACACCATATCCGTGCGCTGATACTCAAGCAGCCGGAAAAAGCAAAACAAATTTCTTCCCGACTCTGGGAACAGGGAATATATGCCAAAGCCATTCTGCCCCCTACAGTGGCAGCAGGAACGGAGCGCATCCGCATTTGCCTGCACTCTTTCAACAAACGCGAAGAAGTGGATCAATTACTAAAAATTATATCCTCACATATATGAAATCTTATCTCATAGCAGGAATACATACCGGTACCGGAAAAACAGTGAGCTCTGCAGTGCTTTGCGCCATGACCGGTATGGACTACTGGAAACCGGTTCAGGCAGGAGATCTGGATCAGTCAGACAGTTTGTTTGTGGCCAGGCATTCAGGAAATACCGGCAAGAT
>CAZUHX010000215.1:0-2615 GCA_964620795.1 uncultured Chitinophagaceae bacterium | reverse complement strand
GGCGCCATACTAATCCTCTGCACTGTTTTTCATGGCCATAAAAACTGCGTATGCATTCCTGATTACAATTTGACTTGAAGCGAGCTCGGGATTGTTTATGGCGATCTGTTTATTCCCTGCAACACTTGCACTTACCATCCTGAGCGAAAAGGTAGAAGGGCCGGTTTTAACCACGACATGAGGCTTGCCCTGCCATTGAATCAATGCATCCTCGGGAACAAGCAGACTTTCGCCCTGATCAGCTTCTACCATGGCGTTCATGTACATACCCGGAAGTAAATTTTTATGATTTGGCCGCAGGAAATGACAATGAACTTCGGCACTTCGGTTCTGATCCAGATTTCTGCTGATAAGAATGATTTCAGCTTCATGCGTTTCCGCTGAGTTTGCATTGGTTTTGGCCTTCACCCGCTGACCAATAGACAGAAGAGGAATGTCCTGTTCGTATGCAATCAGGTTCAAGTGAATATCTTCCGGATTCACCAGTTCAAAAAGCACATCTGTTGGACTAATATACTTGCCTACATTCACTTTAACCGAGGCTACATAGCCGTGAATGGGAGAAGTGATGTCAATGGTTCCCGAAAGATTCGCTTCGTTGAGCTTTTCGGGATTGACTCCTAACAGTCGCAGCTTTTCAGCCAAAGCCTTCAGGCTGATTCGGTTTTCGTCGAGTGCCGACTTGCTTTGCTGCATTATCTTATCGCTTGAGGCCTGATCCAGATTCAGGGATTTCTGCCGGTTGTAATCTGCCTGCAACATCTGTTCCCTGGCTCTTGCTGAAAGGTAATCCTGCTGAAGCTGCACAAAAGAAAGATCTTCAAGTTGAGCAATAACTTCTCCTTTCCTAACCTCCATTCCGGGCAGCAGATTGGTCTTTTTGAGATAGCCGCCCAGCGGAAACGAAATTGAAATCATATTTTGAGGAGGAACATCAATGAAGCCATTCAGCTGAAGGGTTTTTGTTCCTTTTCCCTTTACGGGCAGAGCAGTTTCAATAGCGGCCTGCCTGAGTTGAGCAGCAGTGAGTTTTACACTGTTTTCCTCTTTTGAAACTTCTTGCGGATTTGAATCTGACGGACCCGAACAAGAAGCTAAGAGTAGTATTGGAATGATAATTGATAGGGTTTTCATGTGGTTTTATTTGCCTTGCAGGAATAGAATTTCTGCAACTGATTCATTAAAAAGTTGAACATGATCGAGGTATTCGAGACGCAGTTCTGATTCCTGACGGATCTGGATAGACCATTCTGTATAGCTGATTTCGCCTGATCGAAATCGCCGGGTAATGAGCTCGGTGATTCGCCTGGAATCCGGAAGAATTTGAGTCTCATAGGTTTTCAGGATATCCCGGGTAGTGGCGACGGAAAGCTTTAAACGCTCCATTTGCATGTTTTGCTCTTTTTCAGTTTGTTCCTGAATGCTTCCTGCCTCCATCCAGTTTAGCTTCGCTGCTGCTGCTCTGCTTCTAAGCCCGCCGTAAAAAATGGGAATGTTCAGGCCCGCCATACCACTGTGGAAGCGATAGTCTGCACCGAAAAATCTTTCCTGATCAGCAACTCTCTGCCAGCCGCGAAGTGAGAGATTGTTGTAGGAAAAGCTGAGACCGGGATAAAGCTTTTGTTTGGCACTGATCCAGGCCCTATTACTACTTTCGGTCTCAGCTGCAGCTTGCCTGCTCAGCGGACTTTTTGCGGTTTCAAACTCAGGCAATTCCATGAGCAGAGGACCATTTGTTGCAGTTTTGTCTCCATTTTCGCCCATCATCATATTGAAATAAATCTCAAGCTCTTTTAACTCGCTTTCTGCGGCCAGCTTCCTGCTTTGCTGCTGTATGGTTCTGCTTTCATTTTGGAGTTTCACGGTCTGGTCAACTTCTCCTTTGCTGAACTGAAGTGAAATGCGCCGGCTTGTTTCTTGCAAGAGGCTGTCGGTAAAAAGAATGGCTTTCAGTTTTTCCTTCAATATTCTTTGCCTGTAAAAGACTTTTCTCAGATCTCTGATCAATTCAGCTTTTAGAACATCCTCCCCGGCTTGTTGTCGGGTATACTCGGCCTCGAGCAATTTTTTCTCAGCTTGATAAACGGTGGGAAACTCTATCGACTGACTGACTGCAAATCTGCTGTCGATGTTCAGACTGTTAAACTGTCCGACTTCCGCGGCCAGATTGGTGGCGGGAAGGTTCAGCCAGCCCTTGCTCAGTTTCTGTGCAGCCTGGGTGCGGTAAGCGGCAGCACGTGACTTTCCGTTGTTTTTAAGACAAAGTTTTTCAGCTTCCGATAATTCGATGGGCTGGGCAAAGCCCGGCAGGCTGCTGAACAGCAACAAAAGGCTGCCGGGAATCATCATATTCATAGCGGTTATATTTGATTTTTTTCTCTTGTTTTCGAGCCGGAGATACCAGGCCGGAAGAAGAAAAAGTGTGAGTAGGGTAGAAGAAATCAATCCGCCGATTACTACTGTTGCCAGCGGTTTTTGAACTTCGGCACCGGCAGAGGTACTGATGGCCATAGGCATGAACCCCAGAGCGGCAACTGCTGCTGTCATGAGCACGGGCCGGAGTCTGCTCACCGAGGCCTCCAGAATACCTTCAGAAAGATCGGCATAGTTGTCTC
>CAZUHX010000214.1:741-2637 GCA_964620795.1 uncultured Chitinophagaceae bacterium | reverse complement strand
TCATATTATAAATTTCACCATTACATTTGATTTTCGGGGCAACTCAAGAAAAACGTCTAGCGTTCCTGTAGCTATCTACCCAGCGGAATATGCGTCGCCAAACCGCCATCCGCCGTTTCTTTGTACTTACTGTCCCGTCGGGCTCTCCCTATCCTGTCCCATGACAGTGATCGGGATCCCGTCGTAACGAAATGTACGAAACCAAGTTCCGAACCAGGGGGAAATCCGCAATTGCCCTCAACACTCAATCAAACCCAGCGGAATATGCGTCGCCAAGCCCCCGTCCGCCGTTTCTTTGTACTTCTCATTCATATCCCTGGCCGTCTCCCACATGGTTTTGATCACACCATCCAAACTCACCTTAGCCCGCTCCGGATCACCCTCCAATGCCAGCTGGGCCGCAGTAATGGCTTTAATCGCCCCCATCGTGTTCCGCTCAATGCAGGGAATCTGAACCAGTCCGCCGATGGGATCGCAAGTCATACCCAAATGATGCTCCATAGCGATTTCAGCAGCTTGTAAAGCTTGGGCAGCACTTCCCCCCATGCACTCGGTCAGCGCTGCCGCAGCCATGGCAGAGGAAACCCCAATCTCGGCCTGACAGCCCCCCATGGCCGCCGAAATGGTGGCTCCCTTTTTAAACAAACTCCCGATTTCAGAGGCCGTTAGCAAAAAGTCGATCACATCCTGCTCACTTTGCCTTTCGGTAAACAAAAGCATGTACATCAGCACCGCAGGAACCACTCCCGCCGCTCCATTGGTAGGTGCAGTGACCACCCGGCTCAGTGAAGCATTCTCCTCATTAACCGCCAAGGCAAAACAACTCACCCAATTCAGAACCTCATTGAAATTCCACTTCCTCTTTTGAATGCCATCCATCCATACCGCTGCAGAATCATAAGGCATATCGCCGCATAAACGCTTGTTCATCTGCGCCGCCCTTCGGCTCACATTCAATCCGCCGGGCAATGTTCCCGAAGTATGACATCCCTTGTATATACAATCGCGCATCACCGTCCATATTCTGAGCAATCCATCGAATGTCTCCTGCTCCGGCCTCCAGGCCTTCTCATTGCGCCAGACCAACTCTTTGATGCCCAGCCGGCTGCTCATACACAACTGAATCAGATCATCGGCATCATGAACCTCAAATGAAAGCTTCCTCCTCAATCCCGCGCCCTCAGATTCACCCTCCTTGCGAATAAAACCTCCGCCCACAGAATAGTATACCTGAGAAAAAATCCTGCCGCCACTCAGCTCTGCCGTAAGTTTCATCGCATTGGGATGCGCAGGCAAACTTTCCTGCTTTCTGAAACGCAACTGAATGGCAGGATCAAAAGGAAACTGAAAACCACTTAGATGAACCAAAATCCGACCCTCGCGGATTCGTAAAATCTTCTCACCGATCGTAGCCGTATCGCAAAGCACCGGATCCTCGCCCATCAGCCCCATCATCACCGCCATATCCGTGCCATGACCCTTACCGGTTTTCGCCAGCGAGCCATACAAATCTGCCTCAATCCTGAGTATGGAATTCAGGCCCGCCGCCGATCCGATGGTTTGCATAAAATCCAAAGCAGCACGCCACGGACCCAGGGTATGACTGCTCGACGGACCTACACCAATTTTAAATATATCAAAAACACTAATCTGTTCTGTTTGTCTTGTCATACTGCGTGAAAATAAAGCGTATTTGCTTTCAGACGTAATGATTACAAAATGTTATGGCGCATCCCGGCCGGCAAATAGATAAATATAATGACTCTTGTCCATAGGCCGGGTCGGGTGCTGCAGGGGTTCCGTTGCGGCGATATGGGCGAAGGTTCTTTCCAACTGTCTTAAGCTGAATTTTACCGCCCCTACCGCCGCAACCCGGCTTCGCCGGCCCTTCCGCCC
>CAZUHX010000214.1:0-683 GCA_964620795.1 uncultured Chitinophagaceae bacterium | reverse complement strand
TTTTCCTCATCGGCGTTCTGAAACAATCCGATCCTGTTCCCTTCACTGTCTTCAAACTCTGCCACCAAACCCAATCCGTTGTCCGTTACCGGATACAGCTCCTTCCCTCCCCTTTCCAAGGCCAGACGCATCGCCTCATGAATGTCGGATGTACCCAGATACAACAACACACCTTCTTTCGACGGACGATATACCTCTCCCTGCGCCAGTGCTCCGGTTATTCCGGCCTGACCGCTATGAAACGGAAACAAAGCCATTCTGTAACCGTCTATGCGGGTTTCTTCAAAACTAAAACCCAGAACGGAACTGTAAAAAGCAATGGCGCGTTCCATATCGCTTACAGGAATTTCAAAATAAACTGCGGGATTGTACAATGGCATAATGGCTGTTGTTTCTGAAATACAAACTTAATCCTCAAAGTCACTATTAAATCAACATGGAATTTACCATCACAACCGCAATACCACCGGGATACCGATCACTTAGTTCTTGACTTAAATACAAAAAAAAGCCCCGGAGGTCTTCACACCTGCCGGGACCAACCAACAACAAACCGTTTATTCCAAAATCATTCGACCCGTTGCAGTACCGGAAGCCGATTTTAACTTGTAATAGTAAATACCGGAGTTTTGATCACGCAGATCTATAGTCCTGCTGCTGCTGTTGAATACAGTATGATAAAC
>CAZUHX010000213.1:0-2642 GCA_964620795.1 uncultured Chitinophagaceae bacterium | reverse complement strand
CGGCCGGGTGGCGGCACGCCACGGAACCCCCGCAACACCCGGCCCCGCGATGCGGGGAGGCGCCCGATTATCTATCAAAATTTAATTTATCATAATCCATATTTATGTACTGTACGATATCATTAATTTTGCTTGATGAATGAGCGCGACAGAAAGAAAAAGCTTTTGAAACGGGTGAAGACTGCGCGTGGTATAGAGCGTGAAATTCTCAAAAAAGAGAAGCTATTTTATCAATGGATACAGCCGGAACGGGTAGTAGCTGATAAAAAGAAAAAAGCTTCACGCGAGGCCAGCCGCAAATTTCGCATGCGGGGTGCGGAAGAGTAAGTAGTCGGAGATTAATTTTTATAATCATCCGGTTCTTCCACATACAGCGCATACTCGATTCCCAACTTACGGGCTTCCTCTCTCTGACTGATATGAAAGCGCAGACTGAACAAAAAAGTATATGCATGCGACCCTTCCTGCTCATTGATATCTGCAATTTCATCGGGGCTATAAATGCTGTATTTACTTAGGATCCGGGGTTGATAAATGCAGAAGAATTTGAATACAGATACACCCATTTCAAAGGCCTCACCGACTAAGGGTAAACAATTTTGACACATCGCCTCAAACATATATTCATGTATTACGCCATACTTAAGTGGCAGAGGAATGAGGCCGATGGCTTCTTCATAGCTTAGAAGCCAGTCCAGCAACTGCTCTTCTGTTTGGATTGCCTGCATTCGTGAATACATCTCATGCAAAAAGGATATATTATTGTTAATGTAATCTGATATTTCGTTCACATCTTCAAACAAGTAAGTAAACAGATCCCATCTCATCTTGAAGCCGATGGGACTGATTTCACGGATGGTCTCGAATAATGAAACATGTTTATCTCGCCACAAGACAAGATCCTCAAAATATAAAGTATCAGACCATTGAGCCTTGATCTCATCATAGGCAGCCATGGCCTGCTGAAGTACAATGTAATAGTCTGCACTTCCGGTGAAATTTATTTTATCGTCTTCAAAAAAACAGAAATAATACTCCATTCCTTCAAATTCATCGTCTTCCACTTCGGCCTCCCAGGAACTAAATCCTTGTGATATGGAAGTGATGGAAAAACCTTGCTCTTCAAAGACCAATTTAAAATAGTCCTCAGTCTGAATTCCACTGAATCTGTATTCATATTTGACTGAATTTTGATTATCGTCCCGAGAAATATTTAACGTATGAAATTGCAATTCAGTATCGCCTGCCTTCCGAAAAACACCAAAAATCTTATTCAGGCGCGACAGAAAAAGTTCTCTCTGAACTCCTGAAAAATCTACATCCTCATCAAGCAGCAAATCAAGCAGAGAACTATCCATCTTTACAATCGCGCCCAAAACCTGATTCATTATTTCTGAAGCCATCTGACGAATATTTACTGCGAAAGTGAAAATAAGGAATGCAAGGTATTTGCACAGATGGTTTTAACTAATACGTACGCACAGCACATTCGAGACACAGTTGATAACCAACTGGCACAGGGCGTGATGCTGACCGGACAAAATCTGCAATTCAAAAAAGATGTTCATGATCTGAGGAAGGCAAGCCATTGGGATACAGCGGGTACTCTATACCCAGTTCCCTGCCTTTTTTGCGCTGATCGAGATGAAAAGCCAAATCAATGGAGAGCGAAACAAAATCAGGATCTTGAGAGAAATATTCATTCATCTCTTCAACTGAATATATTCCGTATTTCGCCAACAGAAGGCAATGGTGTTTTTGATAATGCTGATCAATTATTTTGAAGGAATCAAACGGTTTACCCACAAACTGCAGTCTAAGCGGTTGAAGCTCCTTATAATAATCTTGCAGATCAAGTCCGCCGGAAACTTGATAAGTAACATAATCCCTCAAATTATGCGCAGACAAAACCCATTGGATCATTTCCTCCTCATCGCTTCCATCGGTCAATTTGAAAAATAAACGGTCTAACGCATATTCATGTTCCTGAAAATACAAATATATATTTTCCAATTGCGAGAACACATTCAGAAAGAAAGACCACTTCATTTGTCCTGGAATAGACGTACGTTTAAGCATCCTTTCGTACGAATTTTCATATTTCAAAATCCAGTTTTGCAGCTGAAGAAAAGAGATTTCTCTATTACATAAATCCTGCAAAGCATCCAGGGCTTCCATGGAATTGCTGAGCAAAATATGATAATCGATATCCTTCCCGAAACCTGCTGATTCATCCATGCGTACATGAATACTATACTCCATGCCCAGCACTTCATTCTGAAGGGGTTCAAAGCGGGGGCAGTTTATAATATCTTTCAATTCTGTGCCATCCCATTCAAAAATCAGATCCAGATAATTCCGCGACAATTCGCCGATAAAGCGAAAGCCTTTGATACCACAATTGTTGCAATTTTCTGCCGGGCAAAATCCTGAAGAAGGAATCAGACGACTGTCGCCTGCTGTGCGATAGCGGAGAAAAAGATTCCGGAGTTTAGAAATAAACACCTCTTTGGAAGCCTCCTGATAAGTATGTCTATCGCTCAGCAAAGTATGCAGAGCGGGTACATCCATGCGGCAGATGGCCAGTACGATCTGATCAAGGAGAGAAAGGGACATTGGAAGAAATCTTAGCTATTGAAATC
>CAZUHX010000212.1:0-2715 GCA_964620795.1 uncultured Chitinophagaceae bacterium | reverse complement strand
ATGGTCATGAGCTGTCCCATGGGGTGAGAGCCATTGGGGAATACTTCAAAAACCTTCATCAGGTTTTCGTGAACCAACGTATGGCTGGTGATCTGCTTCTCAAAGCCTGTCAGCTGCTCGCTTGTAGGAAGTTCTCCATAAATGAGCAAATATGCCACTTCAATAAAACTGGCTTTTGCCGCCAGATCTTCAATGTCATACCCGCGGTATCTCAGGATTCCGAGTTCTCCGTCCAGGAAGGTGATGTTTGAAACAGTAGAACCGGTATTTCGGTAGCCCTCATCGAAAGTGATTAGTCCGCTCTGCCCGCGCAGCTTGGCGATGTTGACAGCACTTTCATTTTCGGTTCCGGTGAATACCGGGAGCTCGTACTGCTTGTCTTTGTACGATAAGATGGCTTTGTCTGACATGATTTATGGGGTTGTTGAGGTCTTTTGACTCACTTACAAACATAAAAGTTTTACAACAGTTTCTGACTTGATTTTTATTCAGAAAGCGGAATATCCAGTCCGAAGCGCTCGGCGGTTTCCTCTGCCAGCTCATAGCCGGCATCGGCATGGCGAATCACTCCCATGGCGGGATCGTTATGCAATACCCTGCGGAGGCGTTTTTCGGCTGCGGGCGTGCCGTCGGCCACGATGACCATACCGGCGTGAAGACTATATCCCATGCCTACTCCACCGCCATGATGGAAACTCACCCAGCTGGCGCCTCCTGCCGTATTGATGAGGGCGTTAAGGATAGGCCAGTCGGCAACCGCATCAGATCCGTCTTTCATGGCTTCGGTCTCGCGATTCGGTGAAGCCACAGATCCGGTATCGAGATGATCGCGGCCGATCACAATCGGAGCTTTCAGTTTTCCGCTGCGCACCATCTCATTGAATGCGATTCCGGCCTGCTCTCGTTCGCCCATACCCAGCCAGCAGATTCTGGCCGGCAAACCCTGAAAGGCAATTTTTTCCTGTGCCATATCCAACCAGCGGAGCAGGCCG
Source organism: uncultured Chitinophagaceae bacterium (assembly GCA_964620795.1). GTDB lineage: Bacteria > Bacteroidota > Bacteroidia > Chitinophagales > LD1 > CAZUHX01. Next base: position 1,723 of record CAZUHX010000212.1, on the reverse strand, counting down.
CGGTTTTGCGGAAAGAGTTCCCGCAGCTTGTTGTCGCAAAGCTTGATGTCTTCGGGATCGCCGCTCAGTGCCACAAATCGGAACGGACCTTTGCCTTCACAAAAAAGCGGACGGATGTATGCCGGAACAAATCCCGGGAAATCAAAAGCGTGGTCCACATGACGACGGTCGAATGCCTGCCCCCGTAAATTATTCCCGTAATCGAATGTAATCGCGCCTCTTTTTTGAAGTTCAAGCATCAAATTCACATGATGCGCCATGGTATCCCAACTCAGCTTTCTGTATTCTTCAGGATCAGTTTCTCGCAGTACATTGGCCTGTGACACATTCATGCCTTCAGGGAAGTAGCCGATCAGCTCGTCATGGGCAGAAGTCTGATCGGTAAGCGTATCGGGGGTAATGTTATTTTCAATCAGATAGGAGAGGAGGTCTACAATGTTGCAGCAAACACCGATCGAAACAGCTTCTTCCTTATTCTTAGATTCAAGTGCCATGCGCACTGCTTCCTCAATACTTCCAGCCTTGCGGTCAAGATAGCGTGTTTCGAGGCGTTTGTCTATGCGCCAGTCTTCCATTTCAGCGATCAAGGCAACACCTTCGTTCATGGTGATGGCCAGTGGCTGAGCGCCTCCCATACCACCCAGTCCGGCGGTTACATTCAGAGTTCCTTTCAAACTGCCGCCAAAGTGCTTATTGGCCAGCGCGAGATAGGTTTCGTAAGTGCCCTGTACAATACCTTGCGCACCGATGTAAATCCAGGAGCCAGCCGTCATCTGTCCGTACATCATGAGTCCTTTCTTTTCCAGCTCGCGGAAATGATCCCAATTGGCCCACTTGCCCACCAGATTGGAATTGGCCAGCAGTACGCGGGGTGCGTCGGGATGAGAGCGAAGAATGCCCACCGGCTTACCACTTTGAATCAGGAGCGTTTCGTCCTCCTCCAGATCGCGGAGAAGTGCCAGGATTTTGTGCAAAGATTCGTGGTTTCGTGCGGCCTTGCCGATACCACCGTAAACCACCAGTTCTTCCGGCTTTTCGGCCACTTCGGGATCCAGATTATTAAGCAGCATGCGGTAGGCGGCCTCTTGCACCCAGCCTTTGCAAATCAGTTCAGTTCCTTTGGGCGTGGCAGGTATGGCTTGACTCAGGGTATTCATAGCAGATTTTGAAGCAAAGTTATGTAAATACTAACAGAGGCCTCAGGCGGAAAGTTTTGATCTCAGTAACAGAAATGAGCGCAGAGTCTGAAGTTTCAGCTACAGATTAACTGATTTTTTCTGTCGCATTTTATGACTTGTGTTTTACCTGATTCAAAAACTAAATGGTTTAAAATACATCTACACATTCTGAACTTGCTGAAACGTAATGACCGGTTCATCGAGCCTTTTCACAAATCTCAAGCCTGCGCCAACGGCTGTAAGGGTGCCGAAGGCAGCCGTGTGCGGCGGGCAGGCTGTTTTTGCTGAACTCTTGCGCTGCCGCACACGGCCGGAGCGAAGCGCAGCCCTGCAAGACGTGGCCCCCGGCATAAAGAGCCGAAGGCGAGTAAGGCCGGGGGAGGCGCCCTATGATATTAATAAAAAAACAATATCATGTTGCCCTTGGATTGCGGAAGTCCTTTCAGATTGTGTATAAGCGCGGATTTGGAAAGTTCTTAAATGATCAGATAGCCCAAACGCATAACTCTGCGCGCTGCCGACTTGCCAGCCCACCAAAAACATAC
>CAZUHX010000211.1:0-2798 GCA_964620795.1 uncultured Chitinophagaceae bacterium | reverse complement strand
CAGGAGTCCCGATCTCGTATACCGTTACGGTAAATAGTACGCCAACGGCAACTTACAGCATCAGCGGCGCATCCAGCATCTGTGAGGGACTAAGTAGCAATTATACAGCCACGGCAAGCTCAGGGGTTAATTATGCCTGGAGTTTAAACCCCGGCAATGCGGGAAGTATTACTGCAGGGCAAGGCACCAATGCTATTACTCTAAAATTTAACGGCACTTATTTATCTGCAAACAATCCCGTTACTGTTTCTATGATTCCTTCTATTGGAAATTGTACAAAAACTGCCAGTACCCGGACAGTTACCGTAAACAAATATCCGGGGCTTTGCAGTCTGAGCAGCAGCAGAGATACCGCCTGTTCAGGACAGAGCGTTGTGCTTAATGCATCTTCACTTTATGCAGCTACCTACACCTGGAGTATAAGTGGATCGGCAAGTGCCGGAACAGGTACAACTTCGAGTAGAACAATCAGCATGGGAAGCACCCATGCTGTTGTTAGAGTCACACCCAGAAATGGAGCTTGCGCGGGCACTCTGGTTCAAAAAACCATCATTTACAATCCTGTATGCGCAGCATCCAGAATGGATTTTGCAGGAAGCAAGGAGTTCAGACTTTTCCCCAATCCGGCTGCAGAAAAAGTCTATTTGCAATTCGACGGGCTGATAGAGAACGGGCGCAAAAAGTTTGAGTTTAGCATCCTAAATACTTCGGGAATTGAGCTGTATAAAGATCAGGCTGAACTTACTGAAACTGAAGAAGTACTGGAGATTGAAACCTCTGAGCTGCCTTCCGGGATTTATTTTATTCAGATCAACTCAGCCGATGGCGTACAGGTTTTGCGTATGCTCAAACAATAAAATAACCTCAGTTTGTTTGGAACTTTGATTGAGCCGTCTTAGCAAAGACGGCTTTTTTTTGCCTGAAATATTTGAGCAAAAGAGCCCGGCAAGTGATTGCAGCGATACCGTGCCGCGAGAAGCAGCCCCGCCTGATGAAATACAATTACTTATGAGCGGCACGTAAAGCGGAAAGCACGGTCCCGCGGCCGGAAAAAAAGGGTTATATCCATGGCCTTTTATCAGGCCGCGGGATGCCGCCAAAAAACAATTAAAACTCAGGATCCAAAGGCCTGAATCAGACTTCGCGGGAGATATCGAATTGCTCGAGATAATCGGCTACGCGGCGAACGAACGAGCCGCCGAGTGCTCCATCGATGACGCGGTGATCGTAACTGTGGCTCAGAAACATCATGTGGCGGATGCCAATGGTATCGCCCTCGGGAGTTTCAATGACAACCGGCTTTTTGCGAATGGCCCCTGTGGCCAGAATAGCCACCTGCGGCTGTAGAATTACAGGCGTGCCCATCACATTACCGAAAGTACCCACATTGGAAACTGTATAAGTTCCGCCCTCGATTTCATCGGGCTTGAGCTTATTCTGACGTGCACGGTTAGCAAGATCATTCACTTTCTTAGCCAATCCTGCCAGGTTCAGCTGGTCGGCATTTCTGATGACGGGAACTATGAGATTACCTGTGGGCAGAGCGGCGGCCATGCCTACATTAATGTCCTTTTTTACGATGATTTTGGTACCGTCTACACTCACATTCACCATCGGAAAATCGCGGAGTGCGCGTGAAACAGCTTCGATGAAAATGGGGGTAAAGGTGAGGTTCTCGCCATAGAGCTCCTGAAACTTTTTCTTCATTTTATTTCTCCAGAGCACGATGGGAGTCACATCAGCCTCAACAAATGAAGTGACGTGAGCGGAGGTCTGCTTGCTCTTTACCATGTTATCGGCAATGAGCTTGCGCATGCGATCCATTTCAATGATTTCTACATTGGGACCGTAAGATACAGGTGGAGTTGACGCGGGCACTGAAACAGGAGAAGCAGCGGGCTCTAATGCCGGAGATACGGGTGCAACAGCTGTTGCGCCGGATTTCTTTTGATCTACATAAAGCAGAATGTCTTTTTTGGTAACTCGACCATTGGCTCCTGTGCCGGAGATCTGCTCGAGTTCAGACATACTCACTCCTTCACTGCGGGCAATGTTGAGCACCAGGGGAGAATAAAATTTATCGGTACCAGCCTGGGTACTCTGAGTAGCAGAAACTGCGGGAGCGGATGCAGGCTTTGCTACAGGCAGAGTCGCTGCTTGTGAAACAGGAGCGGTTGCGGATGCGGTAGATGCAGCCCCCGTAGCAATAATGGCTACCGTTTTGCCGACGGCCACAACCTCCCCCTCTTTGAATAAGATTTTAGTGAGAATGCCGGAAGCAGGACTGGGAACTTCGGAATCAACTTTATCGGTAGCGATTTCGAGAACGGCATCATCTGCCTTAATGGTGTCGCCTTCCTTTTTAAGCCATTTCAGGATGGTTGCTTCGGTGATGCTTTCACCCATTTTGGGCATAATGAGTTCAAAATCGGCCATGTATTCAGGTTTGAGGGGCTAAAATACACCAATCGCACGAGCTTCAAAGCGACCCGGTCTCAGGCTGCTGCTTCAATCATTGCCAGACGAAGCATATTGAGGGCAGCATTGGCGAACACCCGGATGTTTTCTGCACGTCCGGGAAAAAACCTGAACTGTTTGGCCACCGTTCCCGACGGACCGGAAACGGCTATCCAGACGGTTCCCACGGGTTTATCGGCGGTTGCTCCACCGGGGCCTGCGATTCCGGATACAGAAACAGCATAAGTAGTGCCGCTGAGCTTTCTCATACCATCTGCCATTTCCATGACTGCTTGTTCGCTGACGGCTCCATGCGCAGCAAGTGTCTCCGGATGCACGCC
>CAZUHX010000210.1:0-2823 GCA_964620795.1 uncultured Chitinophagaceae bacterium | reverse complement strand
AACAGACATTTTGGGTTTTCTCCTTCAGATCTGAGATACATCTTGCTTTCTCATGCGCATATCGATCACTCCGGCCTGTTGCCCTTGGCAGTGAAGCAGGGTTTTGCTGGTGAAATCTATTGCACGCCTGCCACATTTGATCTTCTTAAAATATTATTGCTCGATTCGGTGAAAATCCAGCAGTCTGATTTGGAAATGCTGAATAAGCGCCGCATGGCAATGGGCAAGCCGCAGATTATTCCGTTGTTTGATGAGGATGATGTTTATGCCACTCTGGCGATGGTTAGGCGTATTGATTTCAACGAAGTTGTGAAACTGGAAGGTAATGGGCAATTTGTGTTTACTGAAACAGGGCATATCATCGGTAGTGCGGCCATACACCTCACTGATCTTGGCAGCGGGCTTTCCATTTTGTTTTCAGGAGATGTAGGTCGCTACAATGATGCCATTCTCATCGCCCCTGCAGATCCGCCGCAGGCAGATTATATTCTTCTGGAGTCTACTTACGGAGATACCATTCATCCCCCTGTGAGCGAAACACATGCACAGCTGCTTGATGCCATTGTTCATACCTGCGTCAGGAAGAAAGGAAGATTGATTATTCCTGCTTTCAGCGTAGGGCGGACTCAGGAGATTGTTTATGCGCTCAATATCATTGCCGAATCCGGACTGATCAAGGGTATACCGTTTTTTGTGGATAGTCCGATGTCTTCGGCAGCAACAGAAGTATTGGAGCATCATCCGGAATTGTACAATGAATCGCTGAAAGCTTACACTAAGCATGATCCCGAGCCGTTCAGATTTGAGCAGCTGGAGTACATCAAGGACCGCGAGGACTCTCTGGCATTGAACGAATACCACGATCCTTGTGTGATCATTTCTGCCAGTGGAATGGCAGAGGCCGGAAGAGTTAAGCATCATATAGCAAGAGCATTAAAGAGTCGTAAGAATACTATTTTACTTGTCGGTTTTTGCGCAGAAGGCACATTGGGCCATAAGCTGATTCGTGGCGATCAGGAGGTGAGTATATACGGCGAAATGCGTCCCGTTAATGCAGAAATCAGAAGTATTCAGAGCATGAGCGCACACGGCGATTCGGAGGATTTGCTTCGCTTTGTTTCCAATCAGGACAGAAAGCAGGTGAAGAAGGTTTTTCTTGTTCACGGTGAACAAGAGCGGTTTGAGGTTTTTCGAAATAAGCTTATAGACGCAGGGTTCAATCATGTGGAAATTCCGGAAATGCATCAAACCGTCAATCTGTAAAGACTTATCAGAATGAAAAACATATTGATTTTATTTATAAGTTTTTTGATTATAACTATTGTTGCTTTTGTTGAATACAGTAGTCCTCCCGGGGTTTTTATAGGAGCATTCTATCTTCTGGGAATTTTGATTACATTTTTTTCTAAACAAAGGATATATCCGGTTATTGCATCTGTTTACAGTATTACTTTAGTTCTCACAGGAACTTTCATCTTTCACAGTTCTGAAGATTTCTACTTGGTGAGTATCAATCAGACCGCTACTCTGGCAGCAATTCTGATTACCATGTTCTTCGTTTTGTTTATGAAGAATATTGAAGCAAAATCTAAGGAGGAAAGCAGGCAGATGATCTCAGTACTTGAAAACGCAACTGAAGGAATCATTCTTACGAGGTCGAACGGCGAGATCATATTTTCTAATCCGCATGCATTGAATATGTTCGGATATACAAGAGAGGATTTGGTTGGCAGGAGCATTGATATTTTAATTCCCATACGGATTCGGGCTAAGCATGCAGATCATCGTCAGAATTTTATGCAGAAGCCGGTAAACAGAATGATGGGAGTGGGGCGAGATTTGTTTGCAGTACGTAAAGATGGGCAGGAATTTCCGGTCGAAGTGAGTCTAAGTCATTATACCATCAATAAACAGGCTTATGTGATTGCCTTTGTAATTGATATCAGTAAACGCAAGCAGCAAGAAAGTATGATGTCTCTGCAAAGAGCAGAGATAGAAAGGAAGTCGGAAGAAGTGCAGGCTTTGAATACAGAGCTTGAGAGCAAGGTCTCTGCAAGAACCAGTATGCTTCAGGAAACTCTTGCGCAGCTTGAACGTTCCAGGGAAGAGCTGAAAGAAGCTCTGGCAAAGGAGAAGGAACTTAGTGATCTGAAGTCGCGCTTTGTTTCCATGGCTTCTCATGAGTTTAGAACACCGCTGAGCACTATTTTGAGTTCAGCAGCCCTGATTGGCAAGTACACTTTAGAAGATCAGCAGCCTAAAAGAGATAAGCATATCAACAGAATCAAGGAATCGATCAGACACCTTAATTCCATGCTTGAAGATTTATTGAGTATTGGTCGTCTGGAAGAAGGTAAAGTTCATGTGCGCGGAACAGAATTTGAAGTTTGTGAGTTTTTAAGTGAAATGGCCGACGAATTAAAGTTGCTTGCCAATGACGGGAAACATTTAAAAATCAGCTGTCCTGAACATCTGAGTATTTATACCGATAAAAATCTCTTCAGAAACATACTGATTAATCTCATATCAAATGCCATAAAATTTTCTAATGAAAATGGTGAAGTAATATTGAAGGCCGAAGTTTCAGGGGATCAATTCTGCATATCTGTTTCCGACAGCGGAATAGGTATATCTGATGAGGACATGCAATATTTGTTTGAGCGCTTTTTCAGGGCAAAAAATGCACAGAATATACAGGGAACAGGACTTGGATTATATATTGTGAGCAGGTATGTGCAATTATTAAACGGAAAAATAGATGTAAAAAGTAAACTCCATCAAGGAACTACATTTTCTATTTTTCTTCCCTTGAAAATTGAAACA
>CAZUHX010000209.1:0-2824 GCA_964620795.1 uncultured Chitinophagaceae bacterium | reverse complement strand
CGCAGGTTATTATTCAAAAAATCTAAGGGAAATTCAAACTTATTAGGACAATTCAACAGGAAAAGTTATATTTGCGCTCCTCAAAAACAATCCGCCATGAACCCGATTATACGGAAAGTGAACGAAACTATAAACCCGAAGCCAAACAACATTCCTGATTTTGCACCGGGCGACAACATTACCGTTTCATACAAAATCATTGAAGGAAACAAGGAGCGTATCCAGGATTTCCGCGGTGATGTGATTCAGGTCAGAGGTGCCGGCGACAGTCGCATGTTTACCGTTCGTAAAATCAGCAACGGTGTTGGTGTAGAGCGTATTTTTCCAATGAATTCGCCTTTTATTGCTGAGGTGACCCTCAACAAAACCGGTAAGGTTCGCCGTGCCAAGCTTTATTACCTTCGTGGCCTTAGCGGCAAAGCTTCCCGTATCAAGGAGAAGCGCGCTGCAGTTGCCAGCAACTAATTTATCAAAACGTTTATATCTACCGGCCTTGTGCCGGTTTTTTTTTGTCTGATCACTAACAAAAATTTGGTCACCGCTGCCTTCTTATTGATTAGTTTCGGGGCTTCAAGAATATGGGAGAACTCAAAGGACAAATTGCCCTGGTAACCGGCGGAAGCCGTGGCATAGGGAAAGCCATCGTGCAGGCATTGGCTGGACAGGGCGCTGAGGTATGGTTTACCTTTCACAACTCTGAACAATCGGCAACAGAATTGGAAGAATCAATTGCTGCAACAGGCGAATGTGCAAGGGGCATAAGAGTTGATGGCGCATCCTTTGCAGAGGTAGAATCTTTCGTAAATGAGTTATTGCAAAACACCGGTAAGCTGGATATTTTGGTCAACAATGCCGGAATTACCCGAGACAATCTGTTACTTAGGATGGATGAGGCGGCCTGGGATACCGTGATGGCCAATAATCTTAAATCCGTCTTCAGCTTTACCAAACAGGCACTGAAGCACATGCTTCGCGCTAAATCAGGAAGGATTATCAATATTTCTTCCATCGTAGGTCTGAAAGGGCAGGCAGGTCAGGCTAATTATGCGGCTTCCAAAGCCGGAATCATCGGGTTTACCAAATCGGTGGCAGACGAAGTGGGTTCCAGAAATATCACTTGCAATGCCATTGCTCCCGGCTTTATAGAAACCGATATGACCCATGGTCTGGACGAGCTAAGGAAGAAATCTTTGCTGGAGCAGATTCCGCTCCGCAGAATGGGCAAGGCGGAAGACATTGCAGATGCCGTAGTGTTTTTGGCTTCTTCGCGGGCTTCCTACATTAGCGGGCAGGTGATTAGTGTTTGCGGAGGGCTCAATCGCTGATCAGGGATGAGTTTATCATGGACTATATCTCCATTATGGCTCTTGCCATCAGCTGCTTTTGCTGCATTTGTGGCAGCCTGGCTTTACGGGTGGTGGGCTAAGAGTAGTGTGGAGCTGTCTAAGCCCGTGCGATCATTGCTCGCGGTTCTTCGATTTTCAGCATTTTTTCTGCTTTTTCTTCTCCTGCTTAATCCGATAATTAAGCATTCAGAAATACTTACTCTTCGTCCGCTTGTGGCCTTGGTGGCAGATAACTCACTGTCCATTCAAAATTCAAATTCCGGAAAGGATACAACAGCCATGCGACAGGCTCTGGCCGTTCTTCGAGCCAGGCTTTCTGAACGATTTGAAATTGCCAATTGGCTCGCGGGAAGTAAGCTGCGATCCGGCGATCGTCCGGATTTTGCTGATCCTTCAACCAATCTTTCTGCTGCAATATCCGGACTCAGTGGCAGAAAGGCTCCTGAAAGGCTGGCAGCCGTTGTGTTGCTTTCTGATGGATTGTACAACGATGGGAGCAATCCTGTCTATGAGGCTTCTCAGGCTGATCATCCCTGGTATACACTTGCATTAGGCGACAGCAGCAGGAAACGCGATGCTGTTCTTGAACAGGTTCAGGCCAATGCCATTTGTTATAAAGGTGATCGTCTTCAGTTGATTGCCTCTCTGCTGGCAGAAGACTTGCAGGGAGAACAAATCACCGTCAGATGGGAGCGAATCACCCGGGCCGGATCTGAGCTCCTTGCTTCAAAAATTTGTGCCGTTAATTCCCGGCAATTCAGGACTTCGGTTTCTGAATTTGCAGAAGCCAAAGAAGCGGGGCTTTTGCATCTCAGGATCAGCATCGTACCGCTGAAAGGAGAGTGGAGTATTCGCAACAATAGCAGAGATGTTTTTATAGAGGTACTCGATAACCGACAAAAGATATTGCTTGCCGGTCATTCTCCTCATCCTGATCTGGCAGCGCTTAAAAGTGCTCTTGAGATCAATAAAAACTATACGGTCGAAATGGTTTTTTCTGAAGAATTAGAGCAAAAGAAACCTTCTGATTACAGCATGATTGTTCTTCATCAGATTCCGGCAGCCAATGAATATCCTTCTGGTTTTATGGCACGGCTTAATTCAAATCCCCGACCATGCTGGTTTATTCTTGGGAGTCAATCGGCATCAAATTCAGGCCGCGACATGGCAATGTGCAGCAGCTATAATCTTAACTGGGGGCAAATCAATTATTCGCTGGCCGAAACGAACAGGGAGTTTGCTTTGTTTCGTTTGCCCGAAGGAGCAGCAGCTCTTATCTCTTCTTGTCCGCCCCTTGCCTGTGGTTTCGGTAAGTATGAGCAAGTCGCGAAATCGGAGGTTCTTTTATGGCAAAAAGTTAATCAGCTTACCACAGCTTATCCTTTGCTTTCATTTTGCTCCTCAGGAAAAGGAAGGCAGGCCATGTTGATGGGAGAAGGTTTGTGGAAGTGGCGGATGCAGGATGTGAGGACCAATGG
>CAZUHX010000208.1:0-2907 GCA_964620795.1 uncultured Chitinophagaceae bacterium | reverse complement strand
GCAGAACAAGGTTCCTGGCTGAGCCGCAGGGAAATGCGCGCACGCATTGTGGTCTGGTTGAGCTGGCTCAGAACCGGCCAAACCGAAAAAATGATTCGGAGTTTGGAAGATTGCGCAGAGCCTGTATTTGCAGATGAAGATGATGCTTCTTTCCGCAATTTGTGGTATGCTGTAAAGTGCATGGGTTATTTGTGCGGTATGAAGTATGATGCACTTCGCGAATCGGCATGGCAACTAGAGCAAACCGCTGCCACAGAAATGTCTGACACGCATTTCATTACGGTTAAGCTTTGTCTTCTGATCTGCGCATACAAGGAAAGAGATGTGGTAGGATTCAACTCACTTTTCCGCTCATCCGTTCGGTTTTTTGAAAAGCGCGGTGTTTATGATGAATCTCTGCAGTGGTTCTGCAGCGGACTCAATTCCTGCAGGAGGGAAAGTGATCGGGATAGAAAACTCATGTTGCAGAAATTTTGTGCAGATATCTACGGCCATCCTCAAAAGGAACAGTTGGTTCTATTTAAACTCAAGGTGTTTTTATTTTGGGCAGAAGCAGAGTGGAAGGCTGAAAGGGTAAGTGATTTATTCAGGGATACGGAATTTTTGAAGCGCTGGCCTGTTTGAGCACCGCCCGATTTGTATGGGTTTTCACCTACCGGCTGACAAAAAAAGCAGAGTAATTCAATTCCAGGAAGCGTTTTTAGAATAAAAACAATGTTAATTTTAGAGTAATTGACATGTTTTAAATCGTTGATATTCAATTGTTTAAAACCGTATTTGTTTTTTTAAAATTATAAATACTTAAATGTAATTTTATGGATTTTATGCTTTGATCTTGAGTGTAAACACTGTGATGGGGTTCTTGCCTGACCTACTTTTGCATGGTCTAAAACAAATCAAATCCCCCATTTCGTATGAAAAAATTGAGTGTAACCCTTGTATTGCTGACAATGATCGCGGCAACAACGGTTTTTGCCAACAACATTTCGGTGAGTAATGTAACGCTTGCAGGACAGAACATCAGTGCAGGTGCCAATCACACCAACAACTTTACCTATGTGCAGTTTAACCTCAGCTGGCAGAATTCATGGCGTACCTCCGCTGCACCGGCTAACTGGGATGCGGCCTGGGTTTTTGTGAAGTTTCGTATTGTGGGCCAAACTACCTGGCGACATGTCCACATCGCTTCCTCAGGAAATGTCCCCGGCTCCGGAACGGGCCATCGTATTCAGGTGGGCAAGATAGATGAATCTGCCGCCTACAGGGATACTACCAATCCCGGCATGGGCGCATTTATCTACCGCAGCGCAGATTCGGCAGGAACATTCTCAGCTTCGGGTATTCGCCTGAAGTGGTTTTATACCAGAAATGGTGTTCAGGATAATGATATCGTTGATGTAGATGTCTATGCCGTTGAAATGGTGCATGTGCCGGCGGGAGCTTTTTGGCTGGGCAATGCCGGAAGCGGAGATCCTTCACAATGGTCGCACTTCTATTCTTTTGGATCCACGCCCAGAGCTTCTTTTCAGGTTACTTCCAATACGATAACTGCGGGTCAGGCTACAGGAAATCTGTTTGCAGGCCCGACTAATAATCCTGCGGTTTCTGCCTACACGGGTAGTACATTTCCCACAGGTTTCAATGGTTTTTATTGTATGAAGTATGAATGCTCACAGCAGCAATATGTTGATTTTCTTAACTCACTTACTTCTGCTCAGTTCTCGACTGCGCAAATCACGGGTGTTGCGGCCACCAATCAGCGGCTGGGGATTTCATTGAGCGGTTCTACTTTTTCCACCACGCTGCCCACGGTGCCGGTAAACTACGTTACATGGAACAAGCAGGCGGCTTATCTGGATTGGGCAGGTTTGAGGCCTATGACAGAGCTGGAGTTTGAAAAGGCTTGCCGGGGAACTCAGTTTCCTGTGATTGATGAGTATGCCTGGGGTACCACCAATCTCACCCGCCTGGCAGGATACACCAGTGCCGGAACTGTTTCAGAAACTCCGGATTCGGCGAATTGCAATTCTAATCTCAATTCCTTTTCCCCCAATGGTGCTTCTACCGGAGCTATGCGGGTAGGTGCCTGTGCAGGAGCCTCAAGTACCAGAGAAAAGGCTGGTGCATCTTTTTACGGCATCATGGACCTAACCGGGAATTTATGGGAGCAAACGGTTGGATTATTTGGAACCGGAATCAGTTTTACGCCGATTCACGGAGATGGAGTTTTAAATGCCACCGGCTTTGCTACCAACGCCAGCTGGCCCAGTTATTCTGCTACTACGGGAGCCGTCACCAATGGCTGGAATTGGGATGGCTCCATTTTAAGGGGAGGTAGTTGGGCTACAGGTTCTGTTGGTAGTCCGGCAGGCTGGGCTGCTGGAAGGCCTTCCGTAGGAACGGTTACCAATAGGCAAGTTTCTTATGCCGGAATGAATCAGGCTGGAGAAGAAAGACAATATGGCCTCAGAGGAGTGCGCAGTTTGCCTACCAATCCTGCAGAATAACCTACGAAGGAAATATTTATGAACTCCTTCATAAGGCTCCTACTGAGCCTGTTTTTGGGTATTTGTGCATTTTCTGCATTTGCGCAGAATCTGGGTGGAACGGGCAGTGGAGATTCTAAAGTTTCTCTTCTTTCATCAGGCTTAAGTGGTAATTCTCTGCAGGCCAACTGGTTTTTCGGAGGAACAGGGCGTGGAGATTCAGTGAGCAAAGCACGCAGCCTGAATATGGTCGGTTCTACAGTATCTGCAATTTGGTTTTTCGGAGGCTCAGGACGTGGCGATTCATTGAGCAAAGCACGCAGCCTGAATATGGCCGGCACTTCCACTGCAGCAATCTGGTTTTTTGGAGGCTCAGGACGTGGCGATTCATTGAGCAAAGCACGCAGCCTGAATATGGCCG
>CAZUHX010000207.1:0-2956 GCA_964620795.1 uncultured Chitinophagaceae bacterium | reverse complement strand
CCAGCACCAGTCCTGCATTCCGGATTTTGCGGGCACTGAGGCGCGATAGGAATCTTATTATGTCATTCAATTTCACAGCAGGGCAAATATTCACCAGAATTGCTTAACTGCCTTATCTTTAGTGTTTATTTTAAGTATGAAACATAAAATATTTTTTGGGTTCCTGGGTTTTCTGCTCGGGATTGGCACTGCAAGTGCGCAGGAATGGAGTAATGGAGAAATTCGTCTGAGCACTGTTTCTCTGGATTGTGCCACTGCTGCTTCTGGCACTAAAAACCATTATTTGGGCATAGTGGCCGAAAATACGGGAAGTAAAACCCTGAAGGTTCGCTTTGTGAAGGAACTTTATTATGGAAACCGCTGCCTGGGTTGTAATCAGGCAGAAGAGTATGTAGTCAATCTTGAACTTGCACCCGGACAGAAGATTACGGGAGATTGTGCAAACCTGAATAAGGGATTGCGAGTCTTTCATAAAAGCGATGGAGGAAGCCGGCAGGTTTTAAGTAAACTGAATTTTGCCTCCGTGGAAGTTCACGAAAAGAAATAAAGACGGTTACATGAAAAAATATTCTATATACTTTGCTCTAATGCTTGCTTCATTCGGCAGGCTGGCAGCTCAGTGCTCTATTGTGGCCTCAGTGACCGACGATACTCTGTTCTGCGGGCAGTCGGCGGTTCTCTCGGCTTTTGGTCGTGCTCAGGGACTCATAGTCTTTCAGGAGAATTTTAATAATGGATCAACTTCCGGCTGGGCTTTCACTCAACAGGCGTCTTTCAACAACCCGTGCAGTCCGGGGGGAGTGAACGGAACCACCCATATCTGGATGGGAAACTCTTCTCCCGTTCCGCGTGAGCTCAGAACACAGCCTTACAATTTCACTACAGCCACGGCGGGGGTTACGATTTGTTTTGATCTTTTATTTGCCGAACAGGGAGGCACCGCGCCCTGTGAAGGTCCGGATGAACCGGATGAGGGAATTTATCTTCAATATTCTACGGATGGCGGAACCACATGGAACACCATCAACTATTTTGATCCCAACGGCGGAAGTGATCCGAGTCTCATCAACTGGAACAACTGGTGCTTCGTACTTCCTGCAGCAGCCATTACGCCCAATACCACCATTCGCTGGTTTCAGGACAATGACTCAGGTGCCGACTATGATCACTGGGGAATTGACAACGTAGCCATCTATTACAACGACCCCACTTATCAGATCGTTTGGCAGCATGATGGTTTCAATATGGGATCAAGCGGAGGTATCCATCCTGTGCCTGTTCGCCCGCAGACTGCGACCACTTATGTAGTGACCATGAGCAACGGAACCACCACTTGCAGAGATTCGGTCCGGGTGAATGTGATCAGTCCGCTAATCACGGCCAATGCCGGTAATGACACCAGCATCTGTACCGGACAGTGCGGAACCTTGCAGGCTTCTTCCAATGTGTTTCTCCGCGCAGGAGCTGTTCGCAGATACAGCAACAATGAGCTTACTCCCATTGCCACGGTATTTGGTTCACCCACGGAAATCGGTATAAATGTCACGGGATTAAACATGAGCAATGTGCTTAACAATTCCATTACCGAGGTTTGTATCAATAACATATTCTTCTTTGGTTTTGGCTTTGCTCCTCCGTTCGGAACTCCGGCACAGGTGAGTATCAGAGATCTTCGTCTGGTGTTGTACTGTCCTTCGGGCGACAGCATCATTCTGGTTCCGGCCAATACGGTTCAGGGAGGCAGTAATCCGCTCACCGGCGGCTATAACCAAACCTGTTTTGTGCCCGGAGGCGCAGCCATCACTTCCTCTGCAGCACCATATACCGGAAGCTTTGCGCCCAATCAGCCATTCAATGACCTCAGCGGCTGCACAGCCGAAGGCGTTTGGCGTATTGTAATCCGAATGAATTCCGCTTTTGGATTCGGGCAGGGAACTTTCCTTGGCTGGAGCATCGAATTCAATGACCCGGAATTGTCTTATCCCGGAAATGCGGTTTGGAGTCCGGTCACAGGCCTGAACAATACCAATATTCTCAATCCGCAACTATGCCCGCCTGCAGGGATTACCGATTATGTGCTCACGGTTACAGACACAGCCAACTGTGGTCTTGCGAGAGATACTGTGCGGGTAACTGCTCAAAACTGTTGCAATTACACGGTAAGTTCTTCGGTTACCTCACCCGGCTGCGGGCAATCCAATGGCGCCATCAACTTAACACCGGTGCCTGCCGGAGCCTATACTTTTTCCTGGAGCAACGGCTCAACAAGCGAGGATCTGAGCGGCCTGGCCGCAGGTACTTACCGCATCACCGTGACCCAGACTTCCAATGGTTGTCAGTGGGACACTACTTTTGTGCTCAGCAGCCCGAATGCTCGCCAGCTAACACTTACTCAGCTTACCAATGAAATCTGCGCCGGAGATGCCGACGGATCGGCTACTATAACGGCTACAGGTAATCTGCCGCTCAGTATCAGCTGGAGCAATGGCTTGAGCAATAGTCTTACTGCCTCAGCACTGGCACCGGGCAATTACATCGTGAGCGTAAGTGATGCAGGCGGTTGCACCGACACTCTCCAATTCAGTATAGCTGCGGGTCAACCATGTTGCTCGCTGAGTCTGAGTTTTAGCAGCACATCACCTTCCTGCGGACTTGCAGACGGAGCCATCGATTTAAGTATCATCAATGGCAGTGGCAATTATGCGATCAGCTGGGGAAACGGCAGCAACAGCGAAGACCAAAGTAATTTGCAGGCCGGAACCTACAGTGTTACTGTGACCGATCTGGACGACAATTGCGTGACCGATACACTCATTTCACTATCAGATGCGAATGCTCCCGTTTTAGATTCACTGGTTGCGGTTCCTGAAACCTGCACGGGGCAGAATGATGGTAGTATCACCATTTATGTTTCCGGTGGTGTGCAGCCATATACCTATACCTGGTCTGTTCCAGG
>CAZUHX010000206.1:0-2968 GCA_964620795.1 uncultured Chitinophagaceae bacterium | reverse complement strand
CAGAAAGGGCCGGAGCTGCAGGTATAAGACCCACCAGAGTGCCGTTGGCAGTAAGAGCAGATGTTCCACATCCTGAACTCACATCGAGCGCTGTAGTCGCAGGCATATCAATACCGGAACAATCCCTGTAAAGTGTTAGGGTAACTCTGTATTGATTGTTTCCCAGACAAGTATACGTAATATCTGAGCCGGAAATGTGAGAGGCCTGTGACCGGGAGAGCATCAGACCCGCAACAACCAGAAAGAGGGATAAAATCCTTTTGTAACTATTTTTCATATTGTAGTGTATCAGACAGCCAAATTTAATCCTTTTATAAAATTTTGATGCTTTATGGCTAAAAAGTTTACATAAAAGTGATATTTTCTAAAAATTCTCTGAACCAAAACCAATAATACAATGTTTGAAAAAATTGTTTGAAACACCCAATACCTTTAAATTTGCATTAAATCAAAAGTTCATGAAAAGTAAAAGTCTGATTGCGGCAGTCCTATTATTGGGTGCCATTTCCTTTGGTCTTCAATCCTGCACCAAAGATCCCTGTGAGAATGTAGTCTGCCAGAACGGAGGGGTCTCTGAAGCTGACGGGGAAGAGTGCGTATGTGAATGTGACTTGGGGTATGAAGGTGATCGTTGTGAGACTGAAGAGCGCGCAAAATTTTTAGCTACTTACACTGTGTCAGAAAGACAGAATTCAGGTGTGCCCTACAGCTTTACCGCGGGTATCGTGCCTCTAAGTTCAGACGTACGGAAAGTAGCTCTCACAGGTTTTTCAGACGGACTCTTCGCCTCGCCTATTATTGCTACTATTTCGGGCACCTCAATCAGTATAGCAAATCAAGACCCCGACAGTGATGGATACTTTGTTGAAGGATCAGGAACTATTTTAAACGATGTTATAAACCTTAGCTTCACTATCAGAGGGGATGACGGTAGCGGAAATATCGTGACTGACAATTACCAGTCTCAATGGACCAAGCTTTAATTTCACTTTATAAATGACATGAAAAAAGGCGACCTTCCGGTCGCCTTTTTATTTTTAGTTAAAGAATTGACTTCAGGGCTTCTGTCCGCCACCCATGCGAGATGCTTTGGCAGCTTTGCTGCTACTACCTTCCGAACCGCCCATTCGTTCTGCCTTGGATTCTGTGCTACCACCGCCTTGGCTTCCGCCCATTCTACCTTCCTTGCCCCCTTCAGGTTTTGCAGGTGCAGGAGCAGGCTTTTTAACAGTTGGCTTTACCGGTTTTTTCGCAGAAGCCATTGCAGCTGCCTGAAGGCTGTCAAATTTCAGCTTTGCGGTTTCTTCTACTTTGGCCGCACATTCAGCTTGCAAAGAAGAATTAAGTTGGTCCAGCTTTGACTGGGTCAAAGTACTTACAGCCTGGTCATCAGCCTCCTGAAGTTTCTTGTTTTCTGCTTCGTTATTACAGGAAACCAATACTCCTGTGAGCATACCTGCGATTACAAATGATACGAATTGCTTTTTCATTTTTTCCTGATTTAATTATTTGCTGTTGAAGCTGCTGCCTGCAATTCAGCCACCTTGGCATCTACTGCAGCAGGCATACCGGCCTCACAGTCCTGAGCGGCCTTCGCTCTAATATCAGCTTCTTGTGCCATAAAAATCGAATCTGCCCTGGCTGCCTTCTGTTCTTCTGTGAGTGGCGTGTATTTTGCACCACAAGAAGAAAGTAACGCCAGAAAAGCCACGACCGGGATCCACCCTTTAATGATGTTTCTTTTCATAGTGTTTGATTATAGACTGCTAAATTAGCGCTTGACTCATAAAATCTAAAATATTAACAGCCCTCTGCCGTTTTGATTTCATATAATTTCATGAAACCCCTCCTCTGCCTGTTTCTGTTGTTGAATACATCATCTTTCGTGCAGGCTCAAACTCAAGGCCCTGCTTCCGACAGCATAAAAACCGTAGTCCTGAGAAGTGTTGAGATTCTGGATTTCAAAGATCCGCTTGAAGAGTCTCAGTTCTATCGCCTGAGAAGAAGAATTCAAAAAGTACTCCCTTATGTAAGAACTGCGGTTAGTCTGTATGATCAGATCCTTGACGAAAAAGAAAATTCAAAGAGACGGCATTATAGAAAATTCAGAAAGGATGTAGAAAAAGATATGAGGGGGCGGTTTGAAAATGAACTCAAAAATCTAACTGTAAGAGAGGGTGAAGTTTTAGTTAAACTAATCAATCGTGAAACAGGCAACAATTGCTATGAAATCATCAGGGATGTTAAGGGTGGCTTTTCTGCTGCCATCTGGCAGGTGGTTGCCAAAAGGTATAACTACAATCTGAAAGCAAGTTATGATCCTGCCCGGGAAGTTCTGATTGAGAAGGCTATCCGCAGTCTTGGTTCTGAATACAACGTTAGAAATCCATGATTTTAGATCGGATTGCTTTTATAATCCTGGCAGGATCCATCTCATTCATACATCTGAAATGACCTTCCGGGCACTGACTGAAGCCTATCCGGGAGCAAGGTTGACATTTCAAATTTAGACATATATGCTCAGCTACCGCCGAATCAGAAATGAATGGAGAAACAGGTGCCATTCCAAGGGCAGGGGTGGTGCTTCCCCAGACCGCTACCAAAGGAGTTCCCACCGCTGCTGCCGCGTGCATTAAACCTGTATCATTACACAATACGCAGCTTACCCTTTCAATTAAAGCTACTGAAGCGGGCCAGCTCAATTTGCCGCAAACATTCAACACACGGTTCCCAAACTGATTGGTCAATCGCTCTGCCACCGAAGCATCTTCCTTTCCGCCAAGAAGAAGGAATCTAAAATCAGACATTCCAGCAATGACCTGCGCAATGAGGAATTCAGGCATGACTTTGGTTAGTTGTCTTGACCCCATAGTACAAGCAATCCAGTTACCCCCCGTCATCTGATTGCTAAAAAAACGGCTTTCTGTAATGGCCCCTTCCGGAACAGACCAGCGCATTCTCTTCAGTC
>CAZUHX010000205.1:634-2990 GCA_964620795.1 uncultured Chitinophagaceae bacterium | reverse complement strand
TGCTCTACCGCTTTCGGAAATTCCGGATGAAATCCGTTGCGGATCAAAATCATTTTGTATTCCAGATCAGAAGAAATACCCTCACTTACGATTTCGGTCACCTCACCCACCGGATTCTTTCCTCCGCTCTGCCAATCGGTTACCCGAACAATCACGCGCTGCCGGTGTCCTGCTCCTTTCAGCTTGTCGAGCGGGATATAAATATCTGTCTTCAAACTGCTCTGCTCCGGAATGCAAAAAGCAAACTGCTGAAGCAGTTCAATCCTCCCCAGAAAGCTTTCCTGAGAATGCCTCAGGATTTCGAGAATTTCTCCTTCAACGCGCTTTCCTCCTTTGGTAATGCCCACCAGAACCTCATCTCCCTGCATGGCATTCAGGGTTTTGCGGGGAGGAATAAACACATCCGTCTCCATTCCGTCAACAATCACATAAGCCGCACCACTCATGGTCAAATCCGCAATCCCTCTCACCTGATTCGGATTTCCCCGCCCTTTGCGCTCTCCGTTTGCTCTCTTTTCCGAAAGCCTGATCAATCCCCGCTTCTGAATATCAACTTTCCCTGAAGTCTCCAGTAAAATCAGCTGCTCGTTCAGTGATGCATTATCCAGCACATCTCCCAGCTCTTCAAACAGCTCTTTCAGAAAACTTTCTCCTCCACGCGCCTTTAACCAGTCCAGGATCAGCTGCCCGTCTCCGGATTTACCCCTGGACTTATTCTTCTTGCTTTCTGAAGATTTATTTATTTTTCTTTTCTTACTCATGATTATTCAACTCGGCAATGTTTTGAAAATGCTTGGCTTAAGCCGCCAGACAAAATTCAGACCTGCATAAAGCAAATTCTTGTCTTGGTCCAGTCTTCTGATCCATGAGCCAAAAGCACTCATTCCGGTTTTCTTGCAGCCAAGATAGGCATGTAAACAGCAGTTTGTGGAATTCTTTAACGCCTTTTCTATCATTTGCCGGCTCCACAGTCCTTTCTTCGAACAAACTTATGTCATGATTTTTACCACAGCCGACTGGCTTATTCTCTTTTCGTTTTTTGCCTTCAGCCTGTGGCTGGGCCTGAAATATTCCGCCAATGCAGGCCAGGGCCTGGCCGAATTTTTCCTGGGCGGAAGAAAACTCAACTGGTGGGTAGCCGGTGTTTCCATGGTGGCCACCACTTTTGCCGCCGATACCCCTTTGCTCGTAGCCGGTATCGTGGCCCAAAACGGTATCTCAGCCAATTGGCTCTGGTGGAATATGCTTCTGGGCGGCATGCTGACCACTTTCTTTTTCGCCAGATACTGGCGCCGCTCAGGAGTACTCACCGAGGCTGAACTCGTAGAACTGAGGTATGCAGGCAAACCCGCTTCCTTCCTCAGAGGATTCAAAGCAGTTTACCTCGGCCTCATGATGAATGTGGTTATCCTGGCCTGGGTCAACAAAGCCATGCTCCGCATCCTTGAAGGCTTCTTCGCCCTCGAACCCGGCACCGCCATCATCGTTTTGGCTGCTGTAATGCTCTTTGTGGCCGTTTATTCAGCCATCTCCGGACTCATGGGCGTGGCCATCACCGATATGGTGCAGTTTGGCATCGCCATGATTGGTTGCATCGTGCTCGCCATTCTGGTGGTGCAAAGTCCTGAAATCGGGGGCATCGGCGGACTGAAATCCAAGCTTCCGCAAGACGCGTTGAACTTCTTTCCCACCATCGGCGAGGGAACAGGCACGGGAACCATACTCAGCATTGGAATCGGAGCATTTTTTGCCCGCATTGGCATGCAGTGGTGGGCCAGCTGGTATCCCGGTGCCGAACCTGGCGGCGGCGGCTATGTCGCCCAGCGCATGATGAGCTGCAAAGACGAGAAAAACGCCGTTTGGGCTACCCTTTTCTTCAATCTTGCTCACTATGCCCTTCGTCCCTGGCCCTGGATCCTGGTAGGTCTTTGTTCTCTCGTACTTTATCCCGAACTGGGCCCCGCGCAAAAAGAAGACGGCTTTGTACTTGCCATGCGCGACTATCTGCCGGAAGGTCTAAGGGGCTTATTGCTCGCTGCTTTTTTTGCCGCCTACATGAGCACAGTATCCACCCAGCTCAACTGGGGCGCAGGCTACCTCATCAATGATCTCTACAAGCGCTTTTACAAACCACAGGCAGGGGAGAAGGAGCTGGTCAAGGCCTCACGTGCAGCCACCCTTATGCTGATGCTGTTGTCGCTCCTGTCTCGTCGATACGATCATCAAGGTCCAAGATTGTGCGCACTGCAGCAAGCAAGTCTTTGTCATTGGCATACACTTGCTTATGCTTGAAGACTTGGACTAGCTTGTCGCGCACATCAGCGGAGATGAGAGGGGTCGGACTACCACTACCGCT
>CAZUHX010000205.1:0-624 GCA_964620795.1 uncultured Chitinophagaceae bacterium | reverse complement strand
AAATCACAGCCACCATTGCGCCTTTTATCGCATATGCATTCTCTAAATTTGTTCTGAAACTGGACTTCCCCGAAGGATTTTTTATCACCGTAGGATTTACCACTGCATCCTGGCTGCTGATCACCCTGATCACTCCTGCCGAACCTGAATCACATCTGCGTGAATTTTACCGAAAAATCAGGCCGGCCGGCTTCTGGGGTCCGCTGGCCGAAACTGAACCCAACAGCCGTCCTGCTGCCTTGAAACCTTTGTTTATCTCATGGATTTCTGCCACAGCCCTCATCTACGGATTGCTATTCGCGATCGGTTATCTTATACTGGCCGAATACAGAGAAGCGGGCATGGCCCTGCTTGCATCGGCGGTTGCCGCACTCATACTGCGCTCAGGCATGAAAAAGGCGAGTATTATGGAAGATTAAGCATTGGAATCCGGGCGTGTCCCGCAGCCTGACCGCACAAATCAGGAAATCAATTTCATTGTTTGTGGGCTGCGGGTCGGGCTATGCATGGCTTCGGCCGCTGCCGCGGCTGGGCTTCGCCCACCATTCCTATCCCTCACGCAGTGCCGAAGGGGTCTCCCGAGTCTGTCGTAAGACAGAGCCGGGGACCCCTTCGGTTGAACAT
>CAZUHX010000204.1:0-3063 GCA_964620795.1 uncultured Chitinophagaceae bacterium | reverse complement strand
CCCGGCATTCAGGCCGCTGCAGGAAGATATTGTCAACAGTGTATTGCAGGGAAATGACACTCTGGCTCTGCTGCCTACCGGCGGTGGTAAATCCATCTGTTTTCAGGTTCCAATTCTTTGTTCCGAGCGCCCGGGGCTGGTTATCAGTCCGCTGATCGCCCTGATGAAAGACCAGGTTCACCAATTGCAAAAGCGGGGCATTCAGGCTGAAGCTCTTTTCAGCGGAATGAGCAGGAAAGAGGTTTATGAGGCCCTTGAGCGCTGCCAGCAGGGCGTCTGTAAAATACTTTATGTGTCGCCGGAAAGATTGCAATCGGCTGTTTTTCTGGAAAGATTGCCATACATCGGATTTGGCATACTGGCCATAGATGAGGCCCACTGTATTTCTCAGTGGGGATACGATTTCAGACCACCTTATCTGCAAATCGGTAAACTCAGGCCTCTGCTCGGCAACATTCCCTGCATTGCCCTTACGGCCACGGCGACCCCAGAGGTCATGCTCGATATTGCCTCAAGACTTGGATTCAATCAATACAAAACATTCAAAGGCAGTTTTCACCGGAGCAATCTTCATCTCATTGCGAGAAGAAGGGAAGACAAAAGGGCCGAGCTGCTTCATATTCTCAGGAATACTTCCGGAT
This sequence comes from uncultured Chitinophagaceae bacterium, assembly GCA_964620795.1. Taxonomy (GTDB): domain Bacteria; phylum Bacteroidota; class Bacteroidia; order Chitinophagales; family LD1; genus CAZUHX01. The sequence continues at coordinate 2,422 of CAZUHX010000204.1, read as the reverse complement.
GCACCATTGTGTATCTGCGCAACCGCAGGCAAACGGAAGAACTTGCGCATTGGCTGAACGGAAAATCCTATCCTGCCGCAGCCTATCACGCAGGAATGCCCTTGTCAGTGAGAGAAGCTACACAAGAAGATTGGCTGAGCAACAAATACCGTGTCATTGTATGCACCAATGCCTTCGGCATGGGAATAGACAAACCCGATGTGAGGCTGGTGGTTCACTTAGATCTTCCCGACAGTCCGGAAGCTTATTTTCAGGAGGCAGGGAGAGCGGGAAGAGACGGTAAAATGAGCTATGCTGTGCTGGTATGGCATGAATCTGATCTCGACCGCATGAGGGATCAGCATGAAAGAAGCATTCCCGACACCCGGGAACTGCTGGAACGTTACCAAAGACTTTGTGACTTTTGCGCCATTGCCACAGGAGAAGGTCCGGGTTTGCAATTCAAAATTAGTCCGGAAGAGCTGGCCATGCATGCAGGAGGCCGGGCAGACCAATGGGCGGCAGACCTTCGGTGGATGTCATTGCTCCAGTTGATCAGCCTGAGCGAAAGTGTAAATCCGAATTCGCAGATCAGAATGTGCTGCACCGCCGCAGAGGCAGATGAATACCTTGCACTAAATCCGCCTCAGGCACGCACATTGATGTACATCATGCGAAACTGCAGCGGAGTCTTTTACGAACCTTCGAGAATCCAGGAGGCAAGAGCAGCTTTCAAGCTGCAGATGTCGGCAGAAGCTTTCGTCAATGACCTTAGAGCCCTCGAAAGTCTGGGCATGCTTGAATACCTGCCTTCAGGTGAAGGTCTCTCCTTTTCTCCCTTATTGAGCAGAAGTCAGTCTGCATTGCTCCCGATCGATCGAAGCTATCTTCCTGCATTGAAAAAGAAATCTGAAGAAAGGCTCAATGCCATGATCTATTATGCAAAAAATCAGTACACATGCCGCTCTAGGGTATTGCTTTGCTGGTTTGGCGAAAATCCGGATCGTGACTGCGGCCTTTGTGATGTCTGCCTCGATCGGATAAAAAGCCGCTGCGATGACGAACAATTGTCCACGCTTATTTATGAAAAAATAGAAACAGCCCCGGTTCCCGCTGCATCACTTCAGGAGTATTTCCCCGAAAAATCGCTGGAAGAAATCCGGGCAGCCTTAAGTTTGCTGCATCAGGAAAGAAAGATTGCCATGAATTCCCGTTTTGAGTTAATCGCCTTGAATTGAAACCGCTGATCTTTACGGCCAGCAGTGATCTGGTCACCGACCAGCGCATGCAACGCATTTGCGGCAGCCTGCAAAAGGCCGGCCATTCCGTATTACTTATCGGAAGAAAGCTCCCTCATTCGCCTGAAACAGGAGAATTTGCATTCCAAACGGAAAGGCTGAAATGCATTTTTCACAAGGGTAAAGCCTTTTACATTGAATTCAATCTCCGATTGTTTTTCCTATTGCTGTTCAGGCCTGCGAAAATGATCGGATCGGTTGACGCAGATACGCTTCCGGCCTGCTGCCTGGCTTCATGGCTCAAAAGAGTTCCGCTTTCATTTGATGCGCACGAATATTTCTCGGAAGTTCCCGAGCTTCAGGATAGAAAGTGGGTGAAAAATATATGGCAATGGGTTGAACGAACTTTCATACCTCAGGCCGATCTGATTTATACGGTTTCCGGCTCCATTGCAGAAGAGTACCAAAAGTTCAGCAAACAAAAGGTTCATCTGATCCGCAACATGCCGCTCAGAGCACAAAAGAAAGAAGGAACTGAGGATGCTGAAAAAATACTGATTTATCAGGGCGCACTAAACCGGGGCCGGGGGCTGGAAGCACTGATCCGGGCAGCGCCTGAATTGCCATTGAAGATAATGATTGCAGGAGGTGGTGATCTTGAGAAAAGTTTACCGGCTTTACCGGGAGCCGGGCATGTACATTTTACGGGAAGGAAAAAGCCTCATGAACTTAAATCGCTGACAGCTTCGGCCTGGCTGGGCTACAATCTTCTGGAAAACGAAGGCAAGAGCTATTATTACTCTCTGGCCAATAAGTTTTTCGACTATGTGCAGGCAGGTATCCCACAACTTTGCGCTGCATTTCCCGAATACGAAAGACTAAACCGGGAGCTGGAAGTGGCCTTGCTAATCGACGAGCCCGATCCCGAAAAAATCAAAGCAGCAACCAATCGTTTGCTCAAAGATCCGGATCTTTACCACCGTCTGAAAAAGAATGCCCTTCTGGCCGCACAACTTTGGTGCTGGGAGGAAGAAGAAAAAAAACTGATTGCGCTTTATGAGCCGTTTCGCGGATAAGCATCTGCACCTTGTTTCGTTTAATGTGCCCTACCCTGCCGATTATGGCGGAGTGATCGACGTGTTTTACAAAATAAGAGCCTTGCATACTTTGGGTGTCAAAATCCGTCTGCATTGCTTTCATTACGG
>CAZUHX010000203.1:0-3080 GCA_964620795.1 uncultured Chitinophagaceae bacterium | reverse complement strand
GGCTCACCGATCCCTTGCCGGGAAGCCCGCTCAACATCGGTCAGGCGCTGCTCAGCCCCACCCGGACCTTTCTCCCTTTACTTGCCCGGATTCTTCCAGAATTCGGTCCGCATATCGCCGGAATCATCAACTGCACCGGCGGAGCACAGAGCAAGGTGCTGCATTACGTCAAAGGAGTCAAAATCATCAAAGACCGGCTGCTGCCAGTTCCTCCCCTTTTCCGGCTCATCAAACAAACATCAGGTGCTTCCTGGACCGAAATGTTTAAAGTCCTCAACTGCGGAACACGAATGGAAATATATGTTCCCGATGAATATGCCGACCACATCATCGCCATGGCCACATCTATGAACATCAAAGCCGGCCGCTGCGGATACACCGAACATTCGCTGCAGGCAGAAGTGGAAATCAGGCATGAAGGAGAAATCATCCGCTACCTGCCCAATCCATAAACATTTTACATATTCAAACGTTTTAAATCAAAAAAAATGGCACTTCAACCCGGAACCCACGCTCCCGATTTCGAACTTTTCAATACCGAAAAGAAACAAGTTAAACTCAGCAGCCTCAGAGGAAAAAAAGTCATCATTCATTTCTTCCCCCAGGCATTTACCGGCGTGTGTACCACCCAGCTTTGCACCATGCGCGACAATCTGAATTATTACATAAAGGGGTTGAGATAGCTGGAAAAATTGCCAGAAGCGTCGCCGGCAATATGATGTTTACCTCGGAAACTTTGCATTCGGCATGATTGGAGTGGCCAAAAGATCGGCTTTCGTGATCAACGAAGAAGGCGTCATCATCCACAGCGAAGAAACGCCCACACCCGGCGATTTACCCGATTTTGAGGCCATCAAAAAAGCGGTAAACAGCTAAATACATATCTAAAAACATCAATGGATGGTCGCCCAAAAGGCGGCCATTTTTTTTCCGGGATAAGGAGATGGGCGTGCCCCTGCATACTTCAGCTCGCTGCGCTCCCTTTCAGCATGCAGGGTCGCGTCCTGCGTGGCTGCGCTTCGCTCCGGCCGTTCCGGCGACCTTCGGTCCCACTCCGGCCGCTCACGCGGCATTTTGTCAATCAATGGGGTTGAGCGGTTTCAGTCGAATACAAGACCTCATATCCGGCCATAATATTCTTCCTGAACGATTCAGGGATTTCAAACCATTCAAACAATTCCACAACAATCGGAATGTTGCTGTCGCTGATCTTTTGCCTGAGTTTGTGCATTAATTTACCCTCAAGCGGCTTATCGTTTAAGCTTCGGATAAGCAAATCCAGATCACTCCCCTCATGTGCGCGGCCACTAACTCTACTTCCGAAAGCCAAAACCTCAACCGGCTCTTTCACTTCCGAAAAAATATCAATCAGTCTTATCCTGTCTTTGTCTCTCAACAACATACCTTCAAGATTGAAGACTTTCTGCGAGCTTGCGGGTATCCGCAATAAATGCAGGAATTAAAACAAGTGTCATTTCGGCAAAATCAACACCGTAGTCATGAGCAGTAAGATTCCTGTTGTCTCTGTATTCAAAAAATCGTTCACATAATTCAGTATCCATTAAGCCCTTCGCCACTGCTTGTCTGAAAATATCTTTGAAAGGCAACTGATCAACCGCTTTGGGAGAATGAAAATATGGCTTTAGCTTTTTTCTGAGCAGCTTACCGCTTTGCTCCAAAATCAGCTCAAACTCCTTGACACATGCAGAGCGGTAAATTTCATAGTCAATGCTGTCTGCAGAAGCCTGAAGTAACATCGCATGTGCTTTTTCCAGCGTAGCTATACACTTGATATAAAAACTACAATCAATGAAATCTTGCATTTACCCGACCTTTAGAAATCCTTTCCATTAGATTTTGCGCACTTGAGCAGATGCTTAAAGGTAATAAACACTTAGAACAAGCCCAACATCATATACTTTCAGGCCAGGTCTCCCAAGGCTGTTCGATCATTGGCTGCACCACACTTAACAGCATTACTGAATAAAGGGCTGTAGATTTATTACCGGCTGTATCTAAAGTGATGATATCATTGAAAATCGACTGCAAAGTCCATAATGGCCTGCTCACGCTCCTTTCTATTGATCAATGAAGCAGATTGCCGCGCCAGGGGGTGTAGGGGCCGGCGTAGCCGGGTGGCGGAGGTAGGGGCAGAAAATATTCTGCCCCTACAAGACGCCACGAAACCCCCGCAACACCCGGCCCCCGCCTGAGATTCAGCCGGTTATGAAACACAAATTCACAAGCGGGGGAGGCGCCCGAATTTTTATGCTAATAAGTTTCTTGGTGAGCCCTGTTTAAATTCAGGATGGACTCGGTCGGCTTCTTTGCAATGCTCACAGAAAATGTGTCCAAATTCAGCCGAACTGCCTTTATTTGCAAGATGCTGTCAAACCATCCCGTGCTGAGGTTTAATGTGCGCGTTTACGGATTTCTCTGCAATCCGAAAGGAGAAGTGCTGCTGGCCGACGAATGGATCAAAGGCAAGTATTTTACCAAGTTTCCCGGCGGCGGACTGGATCTGGGAGAAGGCCCGGTGCAGGGTCTGATCCGCGAATTTATGGAAGAGACAGGTATTGAAGTGCAGGTGCAAAAACACTTGTACACCACCGATATTTTTCTCCCTTCCGCCTTCGATGAAGACAGTCAGCTGATCGCCATATACTACCATTGCACTTCAGACCAATGGGAAAGCATTCCGGCTTCTGAGCAGCCTTTCAACTTCCGGCCCGAAGCGGGAAAAGATGCAGAATCTTTCCGATGGCTGCACTACTCAAAACTGCAGGAGGAAAAATTTCTTATTCTGCCTTCCGACATCAGAGCCGCTGAACATTTTTTGCAATGTATGCCCGGCTACTGATCGGCTTGCTTCTGAGCCTGATCGGCCGGATTCATGCAGCTCCCGTTTCTGAAAAAGAATGGCTTTCTGCTTTTCATCCACTGCATGCCGTTATGCTTCATGAAAACATGGAGTCCGACAGAACCCATCGCCTGTATCAGCTTCATTACCTCGGGCTTCCGGTTTGGAATGCCTTCATCAAAACCGAGACCTCCGGGTCCGGAATGCTCAGCTGGTTTCA
>CAZUHX010000202.1:0-3155 GCA_964620795.1 uncultured Chitinophagaceae bacterium | reverse complement strand
GCGGCAATGCTGCAATATGCGTTACTGATCGTAAGCGAGTAAGAGCCACTGCTCTGAACCTGGGTATTTTGCGCCGATGATCCGTTGCTCCAGGCATAATTGAATCCACTTTCGCTGCAACTAAGTGCAGCTTGCGTTTGATTACAGTTGAGTGCATTACCCTGAATGGCCAGTCCCTGCGGAACGGTTTGCACGCAATTGCGCACAGATACAATACCTGTGGCTTGCATGGCTTGCTGGTAGCGGTCCCAGGCGGGACAACTGCCCTTCAGATAATAATCGAGATAAGGGATCAGTAGACTGAGCACTCGGTTGATCTGGGTTTGACGACTGATTCCTCCTGAGGGCAGGCAGGTGGCCTCGCCCAGCGCGCAGGTGGTATTGGTGGCATTGAACTGGCAGTGCAATGCACCGGTAATAATGGCTTTGTCCTTACAGGATGAACCCAGGGCATTGAACATCAAATCCTGATTGGAAGCGGGCGGTGCCACACAGTCGAGAGAACCTCCAATCACCAGATGGGGTTTGCGGATGTTGGCGGCGGCAGTTACCGCCGAGGGATTGGTTTCGGCAGCTGCCATTGAAAAATAGCAGACCGGCAAGCTGGTGTACTGATCTGCAAGGAAGGTGCAACCACCACCCATGGAGTGACCGCCAATGGCCACTTTGCCGTTCAGTTTTTGATAGAAGGGTGAAGAGACTGCAGTGTTGAGCGCAGACATTTTGGTGGCCACAATGGCTAAGTCTTTGGCAAAATCGGTATGCACGGGAAATGGAATGGCATTGCCTTCGGTGCGCGGAAGGGCTACGATGTAACCCAGTTTAGACAAGGAGTCGTAGAATGGTTGGTAGGCATCCCAGGACATCACAAAGCCATGGCCGAAAATTACCAGAGGGAAAGAACCCTGAGCGGGTGCGGCATTCACTCCTCCTGCGATAGATGGATAATAAATTTCAGTCTGGATCTGCCGTCCGGTTCCGCCACCTGAGCCGAAACCGCCCGTGCGGGCCGGATCATTGAATGTAATGGTGGTGCTTCCTGTGCGGAAGCTCTGGGCAGCAGCCGGCTGAATGAGCCAGAATACCAGTAGGTGTAGAATAGCTGTTTTTAAAAATAATTTCATCAATTATTTGTTTTTTCAAAATGTGATAAAACTTCAGTGAGGGTAAGTACCTGGCTTTCCGGAATCGCATTGTATAGTGAAATACGAAATCCTCCCACTGAGCGGTGGCCTTTGATACCTGTGATTCCCTGCGCTGAGCAGAATCCGGCAAGAGCAGCATCTAGTTCGGGCTTTGCGAGCCTGAAGCACACATTCATCTCTGAGCGGGAATCCTTTCGCACCACGGGAAGAAACAAATTGCTCCGGTCCAGAAAGTGGTAGAGGTGATCGGCCTTTCGTTTGTTTTCTTTCCAGATATTCTCGATTCCGCGGCTGCGCATCCATTTGAGCATCAGCCAGCTGATGTAAATCGCAAAAACCGGAGGCGTATTGTAAACGGATTCTTTGGCCATTTGAACGCGGTAATCGGCCATGGAAGGCAATTTTCGCGGGGCTTGTGCCGGAAGTTCTTCATGTATGATGACGATGGTTACACCGGCTGCGCCCAGATTTTTCTGCGCTCCTGCATATATCAGTGAGGCATTGCCCATGGAACAGTCGCGGCTGAGAATATCCGAGCTCATGTCGGCGATCAGCGGGATATTGCTTTGGGGAAGATCCCTCCACTGCGTACCGTAGATGGTGTTGTTGGTGGTAATGTGCAGATAAGCACAGTCTTTCGGAATCTCGGGCAGTTCGGGAATGTAAGTGTAACCGTCGTTTTTGGAGCTGCATACCACCTTGACCTGACCGTAGAGTGCCGCCTCCCGGATGGCCTGCGCCGACCAATGGCCGGTATCGGCATAGGCTGCAGACCCGCTTTCGGGCAGCAAATTGGCGGGTATCTGCCAGAATTGGGTAGAGGCGCCGCCCGTGAGAAACAGTACCTTATACTTCTCGCTTAGGCCGCAAAGCTCCCTGAGCCAGACCGAGGCCTCGTGCATGATTTCAAGAAAATGACTGCCCCTGTGCGGTGTTTCAAGAATACCAATACCTGTTCCCCGGAAATCGAGCAGCCCTTCGCGGGCCTCTTCTATCACAGAAGAAGGCAATTGCGCCGGACCGGCATTGAAGTTGATCATCGTGTGAATTTAAAAAAAGCGCGGTGGAAAAGCCTGCGGGAGAAAGTCGCTTAAATTGGTTCTCTGCTTTAAAATCAAAACATGCAGGCTTTGGGCCTTCATTCCCGATTTGTTTTTAACAAAAATCCTCGCTTTATAGAGGGTTTTACGATAGAATAAGGGTTAATACCTAAATTTTTATTATAAATTAGAGGTGAAGTATGAACCTTTTTAAGTAAGAGGTGTTTTGTTAAAAGTTGTAAACATGGGTGAATTTGAAAACAATCAACAGCAGGAGCTGAAAAGCTTAAGGGAGAGGGTAACCTTTCTCGAGACCTTGTTGAACAATGTTCCTCATGATCTTGTGGTATTTAATGACAAACATGAATACCTGTTTATCAATGAAAAAGCCATCCGTGATGCGGAGATGAGAAACTGGCTATTGAATAAAAACGACTTTGATTATTGCGAAAAAAGGGGACTGCCCGCATCCATTGCCCAGTCAAGGAGGGCTGTTTTTGAGCAGGCTGTTCAAAATAAAAATGCCATTGTTTTTGAGGAACAAAAAAGCGGAGAAGTAGTCAGCCGGAATATGATTCCGATCTATGAGGAAGAGAAGCTGAAGTATGTTCTGGGTTACGCTTTTAATGTTCCCCATCTCCATCAACTGAATCAGGAACTGCTGGCCAGTCACTCTGCTTTAGATGCAGCGAACAAGCAACTGAAGTCGGATTTTGAGAAAGAGCGGCTGAGGGTGAAATTCCGGAAACTGATTGTTGAAAGTCCGGATGTTGAAAGCCTTTGTCGTGATTTTTCTGAAGAAATCCGGATTTCGTTTAACGCCAATTACAGCCTCTTGCGTCTTTACGCCTCAGAATTTGATCAGGATAAACACTACGGATTCAGCAATTCACAAAGCGATGAGTCTGAAAATGCCCGGCTGCTGCAGGAGCTCACACAATTGCTTGATCAGATGAGAAATACCGCCGGG
>CAZUHX010000201.1:0-3155 GCA_964620795.1 uncultured Chitinophagaceae bacterium | reverse complement strand
CTTTGGGGCCAATGTTCTTCAGGCTGCCTGAGGTTCCCGGCTGTCCGGTACATGAATATAAACCGATGCCCGTGAACAGAGCGAGGACAAAAATGACTTTTCTCATGCTTCAAAGTTAAATAAACTGACGAATGGCCTGCTCGATTTGCTGAGCAGGAAGTACACCACTCTGCCGCCATTGGGCAGCACCATTTTTGAATACGATGAGGGTAGGTACCCCCTGAATACGGAAAGATTGCGCAAGTTCCGGATTGCGGTCTACATCAATCTTGATGATTTTGGCTGAATCCCCGAGACGCCCTGCCACTTCTTCGAGTATAGGAGCCAGCATCTTGCATGGGCCGCACCAGCTGGCCGTGAAATCTACCAGCACCGGTTTGTCTGATTGGATTAACTCCTGAAAACTTCCTTGCATATATTTATATAATTTATATTTTACAATTTCCCCGGGCTTCACAACCAATGTTTGTTAGACCCTGTATCAAAAAGAAAAATCCGGGAACCGAAAGCATCCAGTTTGCTTCAATAAAGGCCTGCCAAAGAATGGCCGCACCGATAAATACCCGAAGCAATCGCAACATAGTTTGCAAGTTGAATGCAGGCAACTTTTTAAAAGTACTGATCATATTGCCGGGATTTTACATTCCATAAACAACTCATTGCCCAGCCGGGGTTTTACCGAATCTGTGCAGGATTCCAGCCGGAGTATTTCAAAGCGCTCAGAAAAACGCAAGCGGTACTCCTCCTCCGAACCGCCGTGCGGCGGACCGTGCTTGTCGAATTCAATACCGAAAAGAAGACCGGCCAGTCGTCCGCCCGGGGAAAGCAGAGAAGCCATCTTTCGGACATAGTCGTCTCTCATGGAGCGCGGTATGGCACAAAAGAAAGTCTGCTCCAGAATCAAATCATACTTTCCTTCATGTGTAAAAAAATCTCCGCAAATCACTTGCACCTCCGGCCGCTCCCCCAAACGCGCCCGCATATTGCCGCAGGCCGTAGAAGATATATCAAGAAGGGTAATATTATTATATCCCAAATCCAATAGCGCAGCGGCCTCCCATGCCGAACCACATCCGGGAATCAAAATTTTAAGGCTGCGGTCATTAAAAGATTCCGCATACTTTACCAAAGGCGGCGAGGCTGCGCCCAGATCCCATCCGGTCTGTCCGTCAATCCAACGCTGCTCCCAAAAAATTTGCTCCTGATTCATGAACAAAACAAACTTATGAAGAAGCCTTCATTTATATAGTTTACGATTCGTTAAAAAGCTACAACAAGCGCTTGAGCTCTTCCAACTGTTTGATGGTAAAAGTTGGCCGGTGTTTGCCGCTCCGCTCGCGCTCCGGATTAAACCATACCTGATCTATTCCTGCGCGCCTTGCGCCTTCTACATCGGTTTCCAGATTATCGCCCACCATCAATGCCTGATCGGCAGTAATGCCCAGCCTGTCAAGCAGCAGATCAAACACTTCCCGCATGGGCTTCTGAACACCCACTTCTTCCGAAATGATCACCTCATCGAAATAGGGTGCCAGACCCGAATTCGCAATTTTTATACGCTGCACTTCCACAAATCCATTGGTAATCAAATGCAAGCCGTAGCCGCGCTCACGCAGATAGTCAAGCACTTCCATACTGCCCGGGATGAGCTTTTGCTGCCGCGGACTGAGTTCCAGATAGCGGCTTGCAAGCGTACCTGCCAGACGCTCATCTTCTATCCCGATTTTGCGAAGAGTGTCTTCAAACCGACCATTGCGCAATCTTTCTTTCTCTACTTTTTTGTTGTGGTAAAGAAACCAGTAATAGCGGTTCACCTCTTCGTAGACTTCCAGAAAATGTGCAAGCGATTTCACGGAACGCTCACCCAAACCGTGTTCATGAAACAGGTGCTCCAATGCTACTCTGCTGTTGGCGTGAAAATCCCAGAGCGTATGATCCAGATCGAAGAAAATGTGTTTGTATTTCATCCTTCGCGGTCCTGACAAATTTCAATCAGCACACCTCCCGTTTCTTTCGGATGAAAAAACATCACCCACTTGTGATCTGCCCCTAGCTTGGGTTCGGTATTCAGTGCGCGGAAGCCTTCATTTATCAATCGCTCGGCCTCTTGTTTAATGTCGTGCACACCAAATGCGATGTGGTGAATTCCTTCCCCTTTTTTCTCGACAAACTTTGCAATAGCGCTTTCCGGAGCCGTGGCTTCGAGCAGCTCAATCTTGCTCTCTCCCATGCGAAAGAAAGCCGTGCGCACCATTTCTCCGGCTACTTCTTCTGTTTTATAAGCCGGCTCCCCCAGCAGACCGGTCCAGGTTTTAACCGATTCTTCCAGGTTTTTAACGGCAATGCCGAGATGTTCGATTTTTTGCATCCTTAGCGCTTGAATGTTCAAAATAATGCAAAAGCGCGCGAATCACAATCGCTTTGTTCTAACTTCGTCACAAAATCGGGTAATGCTGTTCGTTTCAGAAATCGCCAAAGAGAGAATTCTCTCCATCATGCAAGAGAAAAACCTCGGCAGTGAAGCCTTTGTGAGGGTCACCGTGAAAGGCGGCGGCTGCTCCGGACTGAGCTACAACATGGATTTCGACAATGCGCTCAAGCCCGATGATCAGGTGTTTGAAGACAAGGGAGTCAAACTGGTTACAGACCTGCGCAGCTTTCTCTATGTATGCAACACCACACTGGATTTCAGCGGCGGGCTCAACGGAAAAGGTTTCTACTTCAACAATCCCAACGCTTCCCGGACCTGCGCCTGCGGGGAAAGCTTTGCTGTCTGATTTCCGGTTTTTTTAATGCCGCATCCCCGCTTCGCGCGGTCGGGCCATGCAGGGGTTCCGTTGCGCAGCCATGTTAAATCGCAATACAATATGGATTCCTGCGCTGCGCAACCCGCTTCGCGGCCCTTCCTGTCCCTTGCGGGCTCTCCCCTGAAGAAGTTACAAATCCAACTACCATGTTCCATTTGATTTCTCTGTGCTTCCTTTGTGTACTTTTTGGTTAAGACAATACCCAAAAAATAAACCACAAAGGGCACAAAGTTTTTCACAAAGGGCGCAAAGACATTCTCTTCAAGCAATATGTATCTAACTGCCGCTGTTTCTTTGTGTTCTCTGTGCCTCCTTTGTGTTCTTTGTGGTTAAGACCAAGCCAAAGAT
>CAZUHX010000200.1:0-3163 GCA_964620795.1 uncultured Chitinophagaceae bacterium | reverse complement strand
GAGGAGAAAATACAGGGCCGCGAGCCAAGGGAGAAAGAAGGCAGAAAGCGAATAGAGTACAAAAATGTTTTTTAGTGAGAAGGAAAGCTGTTGAGCTGCGATTACCGGGAGCTGCGGAAGAGCCGCGGGGAAACGGCCATTGGGATAGAAGCTGCTTTGCTGATGAAGCACATGAAACAAATAATAAGCGCTGTCAAAGTTCAGAGCCCTTTCGTTGCTGAAATGAATTGACAATATACCAAGTACCCAGGCTACCGTCAGACCGACGATCCATGTATATGATTGATTTTTATATAAAATTTTTATTGAGCCCAATCTGATTGAATTTTGATAATATAAATATTAAATCAAATTATTTGTTTATTAATCCATTGATATGCGCCAGATGATGACGGCCGTGCCATGCATAGAAAGCCAGGTTGTATTCGAGGCTGATCAGGCGCTCGTATTCGGGATGGAAGAAAGATCGGTTCCAATCTGTATCAGACAGATTCACGTACATGTTTGTCCATCGCCGGTGAATTCCGTCGAGGATGAGCATTGAAGAAAGAATATCCTCATTCATGGCATCCGGTAATGCTGCCCAAAGGGCTTCTTCATAGGGTTTGATGATGGGTTGGTTTTCGGTGAGTGCCAGTTTGCAGCGCAGATAGCTGTTGAGGTGGCTGTCGGCCAGATGGTGAACCAGCTGAACGATGGTCCAGCCTCCTTCTCTATATGGGCGGTTAAGAACATCTGGGGAAAGAGTAGTCACTGCAGATCGCAGTTTCAGGGGGAAATGCTGAAGATCATCTAAGGACGTCTTTCTATGAGCGGGATCTTTCATATCAGGCAATTGAAATCTCCCGATCGGATAGCGGATGTTTTCGATATTCATAGCGTTTGATTTTGTAAGATTAAAGAGATGTGGGCTGAAAGCCTCAAAAATCTTCTGAAATACTTTAACGAATATTTGGTTTGAACAAAGTATAAGTTTATAAATTTGTAGAAGTGTTAAGAAAGCTCACCCTCCTTTTACTTTTTTTAATTGGACTGCAGCAATTGCATCTGCATTCTGCTGGAAGGCGCTTTGGTTTTCAGCCTTTGCAGGACAACGAAAACAGGCCGGCCTTGCTTGTGGAAGAGGAAGATCCTGAAGAGGATTTTTACAGATTAGGGAGTTTCCCTTCTGAAGATGTTTTCTCTGAGATAACTTATAATTTATATTCTTCTCTGAATTCAAGGCATGAAGCCGTTCAGGGATTTTCGGTCTGCGCTTTTTGCGCCATTCCCATTTATTTGAGAACGAGGGTCTTCAGGATTTAGGAATTCCCTTAAATCAACCTTCCTGCTGCCATGAGGCAGAGGCCTAATTATTGTTTTCCTAAAAGATATTCATGAATTCAAATCCCGACAGGGGAGGCGGTGCATTGTTGCACAGGCTCCGGCATTATTTGCCCAGTCAGGCGCCACTCAAGGACTTCATTCACCACAATACGCTTCACGCTTTTCAGGAAATGCCTTTCCACAGGGCGTTGCGGCAAGCGTCAGTGATGCTGGGTTACAGAACCTACCTTCCTCTTGCCGAATACCGAAAAATGTATCGGGAAGGGCGAATTCCGGAGGCTGCGCTGCTCAAGGCCATGAGCAGATCCGGACTAAGTTCATCGATTCCCGAGTGGAAAGAAATATTGCTTAACACTCCTCAGGATGAGTCTCAGGAAGCCCGTGTGGGAAAGATGAGAGAAGGCTGGAAGCAGCGTTTCAGGATCAACCTTGACAAAGATGTTCATCCGCTGCTGTTTCGTCTCGTTGGATCTTATCTGGATCAGGGTGTTGCTATTGAAACATTTCCAAGGCATTCTGCCGGACTTTTGGAATCCATCAGACTGATGGAGCGCAGCCATCCGCATTGTCTGATAGAAAGCAAGCGTGCCAGACATTTGTTGTTTTCTGAAAGCACAAGTATTCATGATCTTCTGCAAATTCTTTGCGGAAAGGAATCTCTTTTTGAGACCTATCTGTTTGATCAGCAATTTGCGCATCCCGGCTGGAGCGGCATGGTCGCAGTCTTGGAAGAGCAACCGCAAAGTCTTTTGGATCGCAGAAAGATTACGCTTGAAGAGTTTATCTTTCTGGAGTTGATTCTTGAGATCAATGTACTTGACCAAAGGTTAGGAGATTCATGGAACTCACTGGCCGCAGACCAGGCTGATGTTGCCGGGAATCTGTTTGATCCTGTGCCGGTTTCTATTCTTTGGAATTCTCTGCAACTGTGGCAAAACGCATTTGAAATTTCATATCATGACCAAGTACTTGCCGGTCTGCTTCAAAAACCGCAGCAATCATCTGATGTCAAAACTGCGGCTCCTTTTCAGGCACTTTTCTGTATAGACGATCGGGAGTGTTCCATCCGCAGGTATCTTGAGATGTTTGCACCGGGTGCACAGACCTATGGCACGCCCGGCTTTTTTCATGTGGAATTCTGGTTTCAGCCTGAACATGGAAAATTCTATACCAAACTCTGTCCCGCCCCTGTTACGCCTAAGCATCTTATCAAAGAGATAGAGACGAGGCGCAGCAACGGATCTGATCTCCATTATCACCAGCGTTCGCACGGTCTTTTGTCGGGTTGGCTGATGAGTCAAACCCTTGGTCTGTGGTCCGGGGTACGATTGTTGTGGAGCATCCTTTTCCCTTCTCAAAGCCCTGCATCGGTGAGTTCTTTTTCTCACATGGATCCGGCTTCGCGTCTCACCATTGAAAACAAAAGTAAGGATGATGTGGTCAATGGCCTTCAAATCGGATTTACACGGGAGGAGATGGCTGATCGGGTTGAATCTTTGCTGAGAAGTATCGGATTGCTGAAAGACTTTGCTCCGCTTGTGTATGTTGTAGGGCATGGCGCCAGCAGTACCAACAACACCCATTATGCAGGTTACGACTGCGGCGCATGCAGCGGCCGACCCGGCTCGGTGAATGCGCGGGTGATCGCATTTATGGCCAATCATCAGGAAGTCAGGGAAATTTTGCAGGGGAGGGGGATTGACATTCCTTCTGGTACGCGCTTTTTAGGCGGACTGCATGATACCACAAGAGATGAAATCGAGTTTTATGATGAGGACAATCTCACAGAAAGTGCGCTGATACTTCATAGACAGAATTTGCCTGTGTTCACTAAGGC
>CAZUHX010000199.1:0-3166 GCA_964620795.1 uncultured Chitinophagaceae bacterium | reverse complement strand
CCGATAACTCATCCCGGATTTTCATACTCATCCCACGGAAAAATCTCTAAAATCGGAAACGAGAAAAATGATGAAGCGCAACTCCCGCCGCCACCGATACATTCAGTGAGTGTTTGCTGCCATACTGAGAGATCTCAAGCACGGCATCGCAGGTAGCCAGACATTCCGGAGATACGCCATCTACTTCATTGCCGATGATGAGCAACGAAGGAGAAGGCGGCGGACTCCATTCATTGAGAACGAGGCTGCCTGAATGCTGCTCGAGCGCATAAATTTTGAAACCTTCTGCTTTGAGTTTCTGAATCACCTCCATCGCCCGGGGATCATAAGTCCAGCCAATCGTCTCAGTTGCACCCAGAGCCGTTTTGTGGATGTCGCGGTGAGGAGGCGTGCCGGTGATGCCGCATAGCCAGATATGATCTGCACCAAAAGCATCGGCACTTCTGAAAACGGAGCCGGTATTCAGATGACTTCGCACATCATCCAGAAGGAGATGAAGCGGAAAGGCGGGTTTGTGGGAAAAATGGTTCATGCCTACGCCCCAATTCTAATAAATTTGAATCTCATTTCAAGTTGTGGCTAAAACTGACGACAAGGAAACGCCGCTCATGGCGCAATATAATCGCATCAAGGCGCAGTATCCGGATGCGGTCCTTCTTTTCAGAGTGGGAGATTTTTATGAGACATTCAGTGAAGATGCCCGCATCACTTCCTCGGTGCTGGGCATTGTGCTTACCAAGCGCTCCAACGGGAAGGCATCTGAAGTAGAATTGGCAGGCTTCCCGCATCACGCGCTCGACACTTATTTGCCCAAACTGGTGCGCGCAGGTTATCGCGTAGCCATCTGCGATCAGCTTGAGGATCCTAAGGCCACCAAGACCATTGTAAAGAGAGGAGTTACTGAAATGGTGACTCCAGGTACAGTAACAGGCGATCATTTGCTGGATCACCGCAGCAATAATTTTCTTGCTTCCGTTTATCAGGAAGGAGGCCGCTATGGTCTGTCTTTTCTGG
Source organism: uncultured Chitinophagaceae bacterium (assembly GCA_964620795.1). Lineage (GTDB taxonomy): Bacteria > Bacteroidota > Bacteroidia > Chitinophagales > LD1 > CAZUHX01. Next base: position 2,152 of record CAZUHX010000199.1, on the reverse strand, counting down.
ATGTGAGTACCGGAGAGTTTTTGTATGCAGAGGGCGATGCCGCATATGCCGGCAAACTCTTGCAGGGCTTTCAGCCTTCTGAAGTGGTGGTGAGTCGTTCGCAGATCTCTGAGATAGAAACACGCTTTGGATCTGCCTATCACTGGTACAAATTGGAAGATTGGGTTTTTCAATATCAAAATGCATTTGAAGCCCTTCTTCGTCAGTTTAACACCCACTCTCTTAAAGGTTTTGGCATTGAAGAGGAGAGGCTTCCGGTTATAGCAGCCGGCGCTGCACTGCAATATCTCAGGCAGACGGAACATCATCAGATCAGCCATCTGCATCGCATTCACCGCATCCAGCAAGATGATTATGTGTGGTTAGACAAGTTCACCATCCGAAATCTGGAGATTACCGATGGAAGCGGCCCGGGTTCCCGTTCATTGCTGGATGTGCTCGACAAAACCGTTTCTCCCATGGGGGCGCGTTTGTTGCGCCGCTGGTTGCTGATGCCATTACTTGATCAGGCAAGAATCGCAGAAAGACATGATGCTGTTGGATTTCTTCTGGATCAGATGCAGTTCAGGGACTCGGTGCGCAGTATATTGAAGTCTGTAGGAGATTTGGAACGCCTTGCTTCCAAAGTGTCACTTGAAAAGGTGAATCCCAGAGAGATGCTTCAGCTGGCGCATGCTCTGCAGCGGTCTGAGGAGTTGAAGGAACGTATGCTGGCTGTTTCCGAGCCGGGATTGTCTCATGCTGCATCCCGGATGGAAAGTCTTCCGGATTTAAGTGAGCATATTTTGAAAACGATTCATTCTGAAGCCGGACCTGTGCTGCAGAAGGGTAATGTGATTGCTGCCGGTGTTCATGCTGATCTCGATGATTTGCGCGCCATCAGAAGCAGCGGAAAGGGGTTTATTGCAGCCTTGCAGCAGAAGGAAACGGAACGCACCGGCATCAGTAGCCTGAAAGTGGGATTCAACAATGTGTTTGGCTACTATCTTGAGGTAACGCATACGCACAAGAACAAAGTGCCGGCCGACTGGATCCGAAAGCAAACCCTCACGAATGCCGAGCGCTACATCACCCCCGAACTGAAAGAGTATGAAGAAAAGGTTCTGGGAGCCGAGGAAAGAATACTGCAGCTCGAAGAATCTATTTTTAGGGAATTGCTGGGCAGAGTTAAGCAATATGTTCCTGCCATGCAGCGCAATGCAGCCGTCTTGGCTCGCTGGGATTGCCTTCAGTCATTTGCCACCCAGGCAGAGATGTCGGGCTATTGCAGACCCGAAATGCTTGTTTCCGGCCTTCAGATTGAAATAAAACAGGGCCGTCATCCGGTGATAGAAGCCGGTTTGGAGGCAGGCCAGTCTTATATTCCCAATGATGTGAGTCTGGATGCGCAGAACAAACAGATCCTCATCATTACCGGGCCGAATATGAGTGGGAAGTCGGCATTGTTGCGTCAAACGGCTCTCATTTGTCTCATGGCACAGGCAGGGAGTTATGTGCCTGCAGCATCGGCCGGATTAAGCCTGATTGACCGCATTTTTACACGGGTAGGAGCATCCGACAATCTGAGCAGCGGAGAATCTACCTTTATGGTCGAGATGAATGAAACGGCCAGTATCATGAACAACCTCTCGGCCCGTTCTCTGATCCTTCTCGATGAAATTGGAAGGGGAACATCCACTTATGATGGTATTTCCATTGCCTGGTCTCTGGTAGAATACCTTCACGATCATCCGCTATGGCAACCGCTCACCTTGTTTGCCACACATTATCATGAGTTAAATGAGCTGGAAGAGCGGCTGGAGCGCGTGAAGAATTTTCATGTGGCGGTAAAGGAAAGCGGCGATAAGGTTTTGTTTCTGCGCAAACTGATGCCCGGCGGAACAGAACACAGCTTTGGGATTCATGTAGCAAGAATGGCCGGTATGCCTTCTACCATAGTGGAAAGAGCAGGAGAGGTGCTTAAAACACTGGAATCCATGCATAAGAGAGCAGAGGAGGACGGGCATCAGCCGGCCAAGGCTGTGAAAGGCCCCAGAGAAGGACTGCAACTCAGTTTTTTTGATGCACCTGATCCTGCCATGAGACAGCTGGCTTCTCAACTGGAGCGACTGGATGTGAATACGCTCACACCAGTGGAAGCTTTGCTCAAACT
>CAZUHX010000198.1:1190-3179 GCA_964620795.1 uncultured Chitinophagaceae bacterium | reverse complement strand
TCCGGGATTGCAGCTAATGCGTTGAGCACCGCAGTTCAGCATTTGAGCGTAATAAGGCTTTTGCAATTCAGGTCTAAGATAGAGTGTAATGGTTTCCGGCCGGATTCCTTCCTGCCATTGATCGTGAATGGGAAGCCCCCAGGCCGATCCGTTTCCGGCACCTACAGCATACACCTCATGTCCATGCTTTCTGAGCAACTGAATGGCCTTGTTGGAATACCTCGAAGTATCTTCAGATGCGCCAAGAACGAGCGTAATTCCGGGCATCAGTATAGCATTAAGGAAGGATTTTCAAGAATGCGTTTCAGTTCTTTTAAAAATGATGCGCCCTGAGCACCGTCAACGGCGCGATGATCACAGCTGAGGGTTACTTTCATTTTATTGACCACTTTCAGTTCGCCGTTTACCACTCCCGGTTCTTCACGTATAGCTCCAATGGCCAAAATGCAAGCATCCGGCGGATTGATGACCGCCGTGAATGAATCGATACCAAACATTCCCAGATTGGAGATGGTGAATGTATTCCCTTCCATTTCGGCAGGGCCCAGTTTGCGGGAAGAGGCTTTGGCGGCAAGTTCGCGGGCTTCCGTCGAGAGGGCGCTCAGCGATTTTTGATCGGCATGCCGAATCACCGGAACCATCAAACCATCCGGCACGGCCACAGCCATACCGATGTGGATGTGGTGGTGGTATGGAATGAAATCTCCATGCCAGCTGCAGTTGACTCCCGGTTGCATTCTGATGGCAGCAGCCACCGCTTTGATGACCAAATCATTAAAAGAGATTTTGCCTTCAGGCCTTGCTTCATTGATTTGTGTTCTGATGCGAATGGCCTCATCCATGCGTATATCGGAAGTGAGGTAAAAATGCGGCGCTTCCTGCATGCTTTGGCTGAGCCTGCGGGCGATGGTTTTTCTCATCTGGCTGAGGCGTTCGTCCCTGAAGCCCTCTGTTCCTGCATAAACCGGAACAGAAGCAAGCGGCTTACTGCCGATTTGCTCCACATCTCTTTTCACTATTCTGCCATCCTCTCCGCTTCCTTTCAGGGAGGTGATATCAATTCCTTTTTCTTTAGCCAGAGACTTGGCCAGAGGAGATGCCTTGATACGGGCTGATGTTGTGCTTTCCGGGGCAGAGCTGATTGCTGCAGGCGATACGGTGGCAATAATTGGTTGAACAACTTCAGGCATCGGCTCAGGAGAAGTTTTTGCTGACGGAGAAACCGAGCCGAGCAAAGATGAAAAGTCTTCTCCGGGCTTACCCACAACGGCAATCAGATCGCCGATTTTCAATGTATCGCCTTTCTTAACGGCCAGATGCAATACCTGACCCTTGTAGTATGATTCAAGCGGCAGCGTTGCCTTGTCTGTTTCCACTTCTGCGAGCACATCACCGGTTTTCACGCTGTCTCCGACTTTGATATTCAGCTCTGCGATAAAGCCTTCCTCCATGGTATCGGTCATTCGTCCCAATCTTATTGCATCTGCCATTGCTGTACTTTTATGATGTTCAAAAATAGTTTTTTTGCCTCAGCCCGATTAGCGGCAAATCAGTTTACGGCTAAACACCGGAATCCCCTCTGCGGTTCGCGCATCCAGCACATACTGGCCGCGGGGCAAGTCATCTGTCTGAAAGCTAAAACGCAACCGGCCTTGGGGGCAATCATGCCGGAAAATTTCCAAAGCAGTTCGGCCGTCGGAAGAAATGAGTTTAAATGAACTAGTATGGGCTTCCTGAAGTTCAAATTCTACATGGATTCGATCTGTGGCGGGAACAGGAAACACATTTACTGCTGTGGCTGCATTTTCTGAGACCAGACCGGAGGCAATAGTATCTGTTGAAATCACTTTGGCCAGCCAGGTGTTGTAGTTCATGCTCCAGCGCCAGGACGAAAAACCGTGATCCGACAATACGAAAAGGCGGCTGCCCGCCGGCATTTTCGCCAGCACCAGACCGATGATCTTGTCCATGCGCTGGTAGGACTCGAGA
>CAZUHX010000198.1:0-1180 GCA_964620795.1 uncultured Chitinophagaceae bacterium | reverse complement strand
CTGCCGTTTGCAGCGCCGTAGGAACCTGCGAGCCAGGCCGTTGAAGCTTGGGAATAGACGGTCTGAATGCCTGTATAATCGCCCCAGCGTTCAATCGAGTCATTGGTGGCATTGATAAAGCCTTCTCCTGTCTTTGCCCAGACCGGATCGGAATGCTCGAGCGTTTGTTCGTTGGCGGCCCAGGCCACCGTGCCGGGAAAGCCCGAAGGACTGATGGCCGAAGCCGTAAACATGAGGGATGTTCCGGCAGATGTTTTGGTTACACACAAAGAAGGATAAGCCATTTCGAGGCTGTCGGATTCCACGAAACGGCCCGAAGGAATTCCTGCAAGCACCGTATCGCTGTTCAAAGAAATTTTACCGTGAAACACAGCTGCACGTACCTCTGCAGGCAGAATACTGTTTTGGGCATAATGAATGGACGAAGCAGTGGCGGTTCCGGTTCTGACTGCACAAAGAACCCGGGCATCGTTGGTGGCGAGCCAGTTGCCATTGTTCTGAGGCACATTGGGGGGAAGACCATATTTCAACTGATTTCTCAGCACCTGGAAGTGATTGGCGGCATTTCCGGCAGCTACGGTTCCGGAAATAAAGTGATGAAAAACCGTATCATTTTGTGCAGCCGAAGGTCTGACTGAGAGGAAATGTGCTCCGTTTAAGTCGGGTTCGGTAAGATCGTCCTGCACGGGGCATACGCTCCAAACGGGTTTACCCTGATGTGCCATGCCATGCCAGAAATTGAACTCCAGAGAATCGCCATTGTAGCCGGATTGCAAATCAATCTGCCAGATGGCCGAATATCTGAAACCGGTCTGCCAGCCCTGTCCGTCGGCCAGATGGTTGAAAGTCATGAACAGTTCGTTGCGGTTGATGGTCACAATGGGATAATCGGACCAGGTGGTATCGTTGAGGTAATTGCCCGGGAGGCGGTAAAAATTCCAGTTGCCGTCGGGATTTTCCTGCTGAGAGAAGGCGATAAAGATGCTGGTATTGGCGGATGTATTACCTGAGAAAAACAACAATATGAATCTTTTTGATATGGGATCATACATGACCCTTGGGTCGCTGTTGTTGATGAATAATCCGAGCGGATTGATAAAATTGGTAAGGGTCCTGAAGCGGATCAGGCTTCCGGTATCATTTAAGTTTTTTAATGAGACGGCGACCACCGAGATCAGAT
>CAZUHX010000197.1:0-3194 GCA_964620795.1 uncultured Chitinophagaceae bacterium | reverse complement strand
TGCTCACCTGTGTGTATTCGGCAATCTCGCGGAAACTGAAGTTGAAGTAAATGCGCAGCATAACCACTTCTTTCTGCTCTTCGGGAAGCTCGTCGATGAGCTGCCGCAATCTGAGTTCTACCCTTTCGGTTTCTCCGTGATCGGCCTGTGGTGTTTCATCGAAACGCAGGAATTTGAAGATATCGTCTCCGTCTCCGGTCACGATACCGGGCAGGCGCTTGAGTTTGCGAAAGTGATCGATGCAAAGGTTGTAGGAGATGCGCATCACCCAGGGCGCAAACTTGCCTTCTTCATTGTATTTGCCCGAACGCATGGTATCAATCACCTTGATGAATGTTTCCTGAAAGATATCTTCAGCCAGGTATTGATCCTTCACCATCATGTAGATGCCGGTATAGACCTTGTCCTGATGTCTCTGGATGAGCTTTTCAAGAGAAGCTTCGTGGCCGGAGAGGTACTGCTGTACCAGCTCCTGATCGGTCTGCAGGTTTGCACGCATAGGTTTGTTTTTTTTGGTGAACAAATACCGGCAATACGAAGCATTCCTCTCCCATGGGGGAATATGAATGAACGACATGTCGGTTTTGTAAAAAAAATCCTATACGGGGCCCCTGTTTTGAAAAAGTTAAGACTAAAAAAGTGTTCTTTTGTTGGGGTACAGAGAGGCTATAGGCGTTGTTATGATATCCGAAGATAAAAAGAAGAAACCGGTTTTCCAAATTTCCGGCTCAGAAAAAAAGCTCCACCCGATTCAGATTGAGGGAGCGAGGCAGCACAATCTGAAAAATGTAAGTGTGGCTCTGCCCAGAAATCACTTCATTGTGGTCACAGGCGTTTCCGGCTCAGGCAAATCTTCGCTCACCATCGATACGCTTTATGCCGAAGGCCAGCGTCGTTATGTAGAGAGCTTGTCTTCTTATGCGCGACAGTTTTTGTCGAGGATGGATAAACCCGAGCTGGATTATATCCGCGGACTGGTACCTGCCATTGCGATTGAACAAAAAGTGAGTACGCGGACTACGCGCTCAACCGTAGGATCTCTCACTGAGATTTACGATTACCTGAGGCTGTTGTTTGCCAGGATCGGGATCACCTACTCTCCCATCAGCGGGCAGCAAGTGCGCAGGCACGAAGTGAGTGATGTGGCAGATTATGTTTTTAGTCTTGCCGAAGGCGAAAAAGTTTTTATCACCACCAGACTTCCGCTGCACAATCCGGCGCCACTGGAATTGTCGCTTCTGCAACAGCGGGGCTTTGCGCGCATTTTGCTGAATAATGAAGTGGTGAAAGCAGAGGAAGCCACAGAAGAGCATTTAAAATCTATCATCAAAGAAGGCAGTCTGGAACTGCTGGTTGACCGCATTGTGGTAAAGCATGGAGATGAAGATCTGAGAAGCAGACTGGCCGACAGTGTGCTCACGGCCATGAATGAAGGCAATAAGGCCTGCACGGTGAGGCATGCCGATAAACAACTCTCTTTTTCTGCTCGTTTTGAAGCCGATGGTATGGTATTTGAAAACCCGGAGCCTTCGTTTTTCCACTTCAATAATCCGTATGGTGCCTGCCGCACTTGCGAGGGCTTCGGTTCGGTGATGGGCATTGATGAATCGCTGGTTTTTCCCGACAAGTCGCTCAGTGTTTATGAAGGAGCCATTGCGCCCTGGAGGGGAGAGAAAATGTCGGAATGGGTTGAACCTCTTTTGAAAAACGGAATACGTTTTGATTTTCCGATTCACCGGTCATACTGCGATCTGACTGAGGAGGAGCGCGCATTGTTGTGGAACGGCAATGAATACTTCAAAGGTCTGCACGACTTTTTCAGATATCTGGAAGAGAAAAGTTATAAGATTCAGTACCGCGTAATGATGAGCAGGTACCGGGGCAAAACACTTTGTCCGGATTGTAAAGGCAGCAGAATCAGAAAAGATGCGCAGTATGTAAAGATAAACGGCAGGCATATCGGGGAATTGCTGATGATGCCTGTGAGCAAGCTCAGGGAATTCTTTGATGATTTTATTCCGGAGCCTCATCATGAGAAAATTGCGGGGCGTATTTTAAGAGAGATCAACAACCGCATTGACACCATGTTGCATGTGGGTTTGGGCTATCTGAGCCTGAACCGGATTTCCAATTTCGGGAGGAGAAACCCAGCGCATCAATCTTACGCGCAGCATCGGATCGAATCTCACCTCTTCCATGTACATTCTCGACGAGCCGAGCATCGGCTTGCATCAGCGGGATACGGAGCGCTTGATTCAGGTGCTGAAGAACCTGAGGAATCTGGGCAATACGCTGGTGATTGTAGAGCATGACGAAGACATCATGAGGGCGGCAGATCACATTGTGGATATGGGTCCGGAAGCAGGCATTCACGGCGGCCAAGTGATGTATAACGGGCCTTACTCCGGCCTAGGTCAGAGCGATAGCCTCACAGCGAGATACCTGAGAGGTGAAATGGAGATTCCGGTGCCTGCATGGAGAAGAAAAAGCATGCGCCACATCGAACTGCAAGGAGCATCGCAGTTTAATCTGAAGGATGTGAGTGTAAAGTTTCCATTGCAGGCCATGACGGTAGTGAGCGGTGTGAGCGGCTCGGGTAAGACCACCCTGATCAAAAAGATTTTGTATCCTGCGCTGATGCGGCATTTTGATTCCGTTTCAGAAAGTCCGGGAGCGCACCGCGAACTGAGCGGAGATCTGAAGGCCATTTCGATGGTAGAGCTGATTGATCAGAATCCGCTGGGCAGAAGTTCTCGTTCCAATCCCGTGACTTATGTAAAAGCCTACGATGGCATACGCGAATTGTATGCGCGGCAGCATCTTTCGAAGGTGCGCGGATTTCAGCCCAAAGATTTTTCTTTTAATGTGGAAGGCGGTCGCTGCGAAAGCTGCAAGGGAGAGGGCGAAGTGGTCGTGGAAATGCAGTTTCTGGCGGATGTTCATCTGCGCTGCGAAGAGTGCAACGGTAGAAAGTTTAAAGAAGATGTGCTTGAAGTGACTTATAAAGAGAAGAGCATCTTTGATGTGCTGGAGATGAGCGTAGAGGAGGCTTTGGCGTTCTTTGCCGGACATCAGGACATTGTTTCCAGACTTCAACCGCTGCAGAATGTAGGCTTGGGCTACATCAGGCTGGGACAGAGCTCTTCTACCCTTTCGGGCGGAGAAGCGCAACGTCTTAAGCTGGCTTCCTATCT
>CAZUHX010000196.1:0-3229 GCA_964620795.1 uncultured Chitinophagaceae bacterium | reverse complement strand
GCCGGCCTTGGTCTGGTCCAGCAGGGCTTCTGCCGAGGCAATGGCTGTTTCAATTTCCAGCTTGCGGTCTTCGGCTTGCTGTTTTTGTTCTTCCAGAGACTTGAAGGTGCCCTTGAATTCCTGCACCTGAAAACGTGCGAGCAGCAAGCTTACTTTTTTGTATTCTTCTTTAAGCTCATAGAACTTTCTTGTTCTCTGTGCCTGCTTTTCGAGGGTTTTTAGATTGGCTTCAATTTCAAACAGAAGGTCCTTCACCCGATCCAGATCAGCATCGGTGCTTTTGAGTTTATCGAGGGTTTCTTTCTTGCGCTTTTTGTATTTGGCAACTCCGGCGGCCTGTTCAAACAGTTTGCGGCGCGAATTGTCGCGGTCGTTCAGAATTTCATCTACCATTCCCAGCTCAATGATGGCGTATGAGTCTGCACTCACGCCTGTATCGAGAAACAGGCTGGTAATGTCTTTCAGTCGGCAGGGCACATCGTTCAGTCTGTACTCCGAATCTCCGTCGCGATAGAGGCGGCGGGTGATCGTGATGGTCTTGTATTCACTGGGGATCAGATTGCGCGTATTCTCGAATGTGAGGGAAACCTCGGCCATGGGTGCCGGCTTGCGGCTCCGTGTTCCGTTGAAAATCAGGTTTTCCATCTTCTCCAGTCGCAGCATGGAGGTCTTCTGCTCTCCAAGAACCCAGCGGATGGAGTCTACCACATTCGACTTCCCGCAGCCGTTCGGACCCACGATGCCCGTGATGCGGTTGTTGAAATGGATGGTGGTCTTCTCGGCGAAGCTCTTGAAACCTTTAACTTCTAGTGTGGCTAATTGCATGGTTCATCAAAAAAGGAGGACGAATCTACCGTTTTCGGACCGGATTTTCAGGCCTGTGCATAACTGCCTCTAAAGCCCGTCATTATTGCTTATTCAGAGGCTAAGCCTCAAAAGATACTGACACTTTATAAACAGCTTATCCACGATTTTGACCGGGATATCCACTCCCAAAAGTCCTACCTTTGGGGCTTAATCTGAGCAAATGACCGAAGCATTTACCGAAACCGAAAGACTGATTGCCCTCGAAGAAAAGCATGGCGCTCACAATTACCATCCACTTCCTGTGGTGCTCAAAAAGGGCAGGGGAGTGGAAGTCTGGGATGTGGAAGGCAAGAAGTATTTCGACTTCCTCTCTGCCTATTCGGCCGTGAATCAGGGCCATTGTCATCCGCTGATTCTGGATGCATTGCGCAGCCAGGCCTCAGAGCTCACGCTCACCTCCAGGGCCTTTCACAACAATGTGCTGGGTGAATACGAACAATACATCACTTCACTTTTTGGCTACGATAAAGTGTTGCCCATGAATACGGGTGTAGAAGGAGGCGAAACGGCCATCAAGCTGGCGCGCCGCTGGGCTTATCGCGTAAAAGGCATTCCGGAGAATCAGGCCCGTGTGCTTTTTGCCGAAGGCAATTTCTGGGGACGAACACTGGCTGCCATCAGCTCATCAACAGATCCCTCCAGCTACAGCGGCTTTGGTCCGTTCATACCCGGTTTTTCAAACATTCCATACAACGATCTGCCGGCTCTTGAAGCTGCCCTGGCAGATCCGCTGGTCTGCGCCTTTATGGTTGAACCCATCCAGGGCGAAGCGGGGGTCGTTATTCCCGATCCGGGTTATATGAAAGGAGTGGCAGAGCTTTGTCGTAAGCACAATGTATTGCTCATTGCCGACGAAGTACAGACCGGCCTGGGAAGGACCGGAAAAATGCTGTGCTGCGATCACGAAGGTGTGCGGCCCGATATTCTCATACTTGGCAAAGCCCTCAGCGGAGGAGTGTTGCCTGTTTCCGCAGTGCTTGCCGACAATGAAATCATGCTCACCATTCGCCCGGGAGAGCATGGATCTACCTACGGAGGAAATCCGCTGGCCTGCCGCGTGGCCATGGCTGCACTGCGGGTCATCACCGACGAAAACCTCTGCGCCAATGCGCTTTACCTGGGCCGCTATCTGCGTCAGGAATTGAGCAAGATTGAGCATCCGCTCATCGGGCAAATCAGGGGACAGGGCTTGCTCAGCGCCATCGTGGTCAACACAACCGATACTTCTCTGGCTTACAAGATTTGTCTGGAGTTTATGCGCAACGGTTTGCTCGCCAAGCCTACACATGACTTTATCATTCGACTGGCGCCACCGCTGGTAATCAGCAAGGAGCAGATTGAAGAATGCGTGGAGATCATTCGCCGCAGTTTTCAAAAATTCTGAAGCCGGGCCGGCGCAAGCTGGCGGTATATTGGGGGAATTAATATTTGATTTTTTTTGGCGGCAGCCCGCAGCCAAAATTCCGGGGCACAGATAAAAGTTTGTGCGGCTGCGGGCCCGGGCTTTTCGCTACTATGCCGGCGGCAGGGCAGGAGCAAAACATGTTCCGCCGGCATACCGCTGCAATCCCTTGCCGGGGCTTTCGTTTAGGATTGAGTAAACATCTAAAATGCACAGACTTTCAACCAATGAAAGAAGGTGTGCGGATCTCCAATATTCAGGGATTTCCGACTATTCCGATGTCCAGATGATTCTCCAATCTGAGTGTTGATTGAAAGGCATCAGCCCACCAACGGGCTTTCTATCTTCTTCCTTTTCGTTTCTTCGACTTTCCCTGCGCCTCCGCTTTTAGCACTCTGATTTGCTTTCCGTTTCTGTCAATTTCAAACCGTTGAATACTGACCAGCCCGGTTTTGCGGTTTTTGCTTTTGGTGCCAACTACAGCCAGGCCGTTTTGAAAATCGGAGGCATAGTCGAATTTGGGTAAAATGGCCCACTGACCGCCATGTCGGATGTATCCGTAGTGAACTCCATCTTCGCTCACCACTGCCAGGCTGTCTGAAAAGGGTTCTGCTTCCCTATATGTTTTGTTCCAGGCTTCTTTACCGTTGGGAAGCAGGTAGAACCAGCTGCTGTCTTTCCGCACCAGCCCCAGACCTTCAGAAAAGGGCAAGGCATCGGCATAACTGCTGTCAGAAAGCCAGCGACCGTCTTCCAGCAGATAACCCACTCCCACATCCGCTTTCCCCGCAATCAACAGTCCGTCCATTCCCCCGGGTTCCATGTAATCAAAGACCGCCGGAATTCTGAACTTACCGCTTGTTTCGAGCAATCCGAAGGCCGCTGGCTCGCCCTCTTCTGTCCGCCCGACTGCCACCACTGCCCGCGCGTTTTCAAAAGGATAGGCCAGCGCAAAGGGAT
>CAZUHX010000195.1:0-3368 GCA_964620795.1 uncultured Chitinophagaceae bacterium | reverse complement strand
CGGGAGTTGGCGGTTGGCCGTCGAGGGACAGCAACAGGCGCTCGGCCGCGCCGACCTCCTCCGGTACCGCACTCACCCGTGAACAAATCAGACTAGTTCGAAGGATGACCAAAAATCTGGTTATTCTTTATGATGGCGACGCCGCAGGTATTAAGGCAGCTCTTCGCGGAATTGACCTGGTGCTCGAAGAGGGATTGCATGTATATGTAGTTTTACTTCCCGACGGACATGATCCCGACTCCTTCGTGCGTCAAAACGGCGCTTCGGCATTCTCCGACTTTCTGGCCGGGCAACAGAAAGACGTCATTCTATTCCGGCTTGGTCTGAATCAGGCAGAAAATGCATCTGACCCCATTAAACGAGCAGCATTTGTGCGCGAAATCAGCGCAACCATTGCCGTGATACCGGATACGCTCGAAAGGCAGGAATACATTCGCCACAGTGCTCAGTTACTGGAAGTAGATGAGCAAATACTGATTTCCGAAGTCAACAAACAAAGAAGAAACAGGCTGAAGCAGACTGATCCCGCCGGGGATCAATCCTTCATGCCGGAACCTGATCTCAAACCCATCCCGCAAGCACGCGAACAAGAATTTGACACCTTGCGCATCCTGGAAAAAGACCTGCTTCGGGTCATGCTTGACTACGGAAACATGCAAGTTCTTATAGGAGAGGAACCAGTAAGTCTTCTCGCCTTTGTTCAGTCAGAACTCGACGGCATTGAACCTGAAACACCCGAATACAAAGCACTTTTCGATTACATGATTTCGCAGGAAAGAGCAGGGCACATATACGACTCTAAATTCTACTTCAATCACAGCCGTCCCGAATTTGCTGCCCTCAGCCGTGAAATCCTTTTTACCAGGCATGAGCTCAGTCCGGGCTGGGCGGAAAAAGTCGGGCTGCATGTGCTAAGCCGCGATGCGCTGTTTATTACGGATACCGAGTCATGTCTGATCCGTTTAAAACAATATCATTTTGAAAAAGAAATTAAATCGCTGGAAAAACAAATCAAAGAGTGTGCAGACGAAAGCAAAATGATAAGCCTGATGCAGGCTCTCAAAAAGATGCAATCCTATCGCTCAGAGTTATTCAAACAAGCAGGAACCGTTATCTATAAACCTTTTATCAGAAACAATTCCAAAGATTAATTCTCAGTGGTCCCGGCCGTGAATCCGCCGGGCAAGTTCGAGCATTACCTGTTTATTTCCTGAAGAAACTTGAATTTCTTCCAAAGACATCATGGCCTGCTGATAGAGCTCTTCGATGCGCTGCTCAGCAAGTAAAGGCACATTCAATTGCCTCATGATTTCCTTCATTCTGCTGACTTTATATTCAGGATTTTTCTCTTCAAACAGATTCATTATTTCAGTCCGCTGAGCTTCATCCGCCTTTTCAAGCGCAGTTATCAGCAACCACGTCTTCTTGTTTTGCAGAATATCTCCTCCACTTACTTTTCCCACCTTTTCTTCCTCTCCAAATGCATCCAGCAGATCGTCTTTGATCTGAAAAGAAATCCCCATATTCAAACCAAAAGAATAAATCAAATCCTGATTTTTCTGGTCAGCTCCACTAATCATTGCACCTGTTTGAACAGCAGCAGCCAGCAAAACGGAGGTCTTGTAAGAAATCATTTTCAGATATTCCTGCTCGCTCACATCAATCCGCTGTTCAAAATCAACATCCAACTGCTGCCCTTCAAAAATCTCCATGGCGGTGCGATTAAACAGCACCAAAGCAGCTCGCAGCGAATGATCCGGAATATGTAATAAATAATCATATGAAAAAGTCAGCATGGCATCTCCGGCCAGAATAGCCGCATTGAGACCAAACTGCCGATGTACCGTAGGACGACCCCGCCTCAGCTCTGCCGCATCCATAATATCGTCGTGAACCAAAGTAAAATTGTGAAAGACTTCGAATGCAAATGCGGGTTCCAGCGCATGAGCAGCATCTCCTCCAAAAAGTTCGCAGGACGCCAGTAACAGCATCGGCCTGATCTTCTTTCCCGGCGACTGCATAATGTGTCGCACCGGCAGATAAAGCCCATCCGGACCTTTTCTGAAATTCTCTCCGCTGAACCTCTGCTCATACAGGGCATACAATTCTTCAATACTCCTCATGCAATAAATTTTCGCGGCCTAAAATAATCATACTGCGCGGTTCATCGCGATAAATTGGGGGGCTGCCCTTGCCTGCTTCGTGCCAAGACAAAATGCTTCCCCGGCAGGCAAGGGCACCGGGCTCTCCACTACTATGCCGTCGGCCGGGCCAATAACTTAGCTGCGCCGGCATACCGTTTCGATCCCTGCCCCGGCCATTCGGTGATCAAATACCTTTTCTACACTTGGGCAATCCGGCCAAAGAACTATATTTGAAAAAACTAATCGCGTGTCCAATCAGGCCAGAGTCGGCTTATTCGTTGCCATATCCATCATCATTTTTGTGGTAGGCCTTTACTTTCTGAAAGGCTCCAACATCTTTACGCAAAAACATTACTACTACGCCCTTTACGACCGCGTTGACGGGCTTTATAAATCAAATCTGGTGGTCATCAATGGCTTTGAAGTGGGTAGGGTTACCGATATGAACTTCGACAATGCCAGCCAGAAAATAGTAGTGGAACTGGAAGTTAAAGAAGGCCTCAAAATACCGGTAAATTCAACCGCAATTCTGTACAGTGTAGATTTTCTGGGCCAGAAGAGCGTAAAAATTCTGATGGGCGATTCCGGCAAAATCCTTCAGGACGGAGATACCATCAATACCGAATTCAAAAAAGAATTCATGGAAGAAATCGGGGCCAACATCAATCCCATCATGGACCAGATCGGCAACTTGACCGGGAATGTTGATACCGCTCTTTTTGATATCCGTTATCTGTTTAACAAGAAAAATCCCGCCGGTATCTACCATACGCTCGAAACCCTTAACAAAACCCTCGAGACTGTAAATACCACAGTGGCTGAAATGAATGTGATCATCCATAACCAAAGCGGAAATCTTCAGAAAACAGTGGCCAATGTAGAATCCATTACGGCCAATCTCTCCAAAAACAACGAAAACATCAGCAAAACACTCACGAATGTGGCTGCCTTTTCCGATACCCTTCGCGAAATGGAAGTGGCCGTGACCATTGCCAGACTTAATGCAACACTTGCACAGCTGGACAAACTCATGACAGAAATCAATGCCGGACAAGGCTCTGCCGGGCTGCTCATCAAAGATCCAAAACTCTACAACAACCTGGAGGCTACCACAGCAAACCTCAACAAGCTGCTGCTTGATCTTAAAGAAAACCCGCACAGGTATGTCACCTTTGCCCTTTTCGGCGGCAAGAAAAAGGAAGATAAAAAACAAGAAAAAGCTGC
>CAZUHX010000194.1:1089-3419 GCA_964620795.1 uncultured Chitinophagaceae bacterium | reverse complement strand
AAAAAGTAAGCAGGCTCGGCTTCCAGATTCATCTTGCGCAGGTATTCCCTGATTTCCTGTCTGCTGAAAACTGATCCCCGGTTTGCCGGATTGATATAAAATAAAATATCTCTTTCTGAAATATGTTCAAAGTTCAGTGATGGTTCCTGTTTCAGATAAGCCAGGATGTAATGCCCTTTCAGCCGAACACCAAAGACCGGTATGCCTAAATCGGCTGTAAGTGATTGATATAAAATGCCCAGCGAAATGGCATTTCCTTTTCTGCTTTCCAGAACGTGATTGATGCAGTGATCGTAGTTCTCCTTAGACTGTGGCTCTCCGCTGAAATGCTTCATTCCGTAAAACACCTGATTGAATACCTGAATCTGTTCCAGAGGTGTCTGGTTGTAGTTCATTTCCAGCCAGATGTCTTTCCTGAGCTGCTGGAATTTTTTTGTTTCAGATTCCAGACTGAGTTCAGGATAAAAAATTCTGGAAATCAGCAATGCTCCTTCAAACAAGCTTTTTCCGCGATTGTCTTTCCAGGCTGAAAAGTCTTTAAGAAGTTCCTGAAACTGAATGGCGTGAATGACCGCTTCTATTCTCTGGTGCAGGGGCGATTCGGTATGAACACTCCATGCAGCTTCCAGAAACGGTATGACGGCCGGACCCTGTTGCAGCAGCTCTTGATGAATGTGCCGGTATATGGCCGGATCTTCATCGTCAAGCAGTTTAATCAGTGCTTCAAGTTCAGATTCGGAAAGCATCACTTTTTCCCTTTGGGAATACGTTTGGGTTTGCGCTCTTCCTGTGGCACGGAGATGATTTCTTTAACCTGCTCTTCCGTGAGTGTGGCGGCATCGGTTCCTTTGGGGATTTTGAAGTTGTCTTTGCCTTTTTTGATGTAAGGGCCGAATCTTCCGTTCAACACCTGAGCCTCCAGAGCCGGGAAGTCTGCAATCAATTTGTTTTTATCTGCCTCGCGCTTCTCTGTGATGATGCGAATGGCTTCCTCCTCGTTTACGGCAAACAGATCTGCATCTTTCGGAAGGGAGTAAAACTTTCCGTCGTGCTGAATATACGGACCGAAACGGCCGTTGTTAACTTTCATTTCTTTGTCTTCAAAATGACCGGCAATGCGGGGCAGTTTAAACAAATCAAGGGCCTGCTCAAGGCTAATGCTTTCAATGGATTGACCCGGCCTGAGGCTGGCATATCGGGGCTTGTTTTCTTCGTCCTCATTCTTGCCGATTACGGCCATAGCCCCATAGCGTCCCAGCCTTACAGACACCTGAAGACCGCTTTGAGGATCTGTTCCCAAAACACGCTCGCCGGTAACCCGGGCAGATTCTTTTTCGGTGGTTGAAACGTTCTCGTGAAATGGCTTGTAAAAGCTATCGATCATCTGGTTCCAAACTTCTTTGCCTTCTGCAATCTTATCGAAACGTTCTTCGATACCGGCCGTGAAGCGATAGTCCATAATGGTTTGGAAGTGGTCGAGCAGAAAATCGTTGACCAGCATGCCGATGTCGGTCGGGAAAAGTTTGTTTTTCTCTGAGCCGAAGACTTCTTTCAGACTTTGGCTGCTCACTTTTCCATCTTTGAGTTTAATGAGCTGATATGGCCGTTCGAATCCATCTCTGCTTTCTTTGACTACATAACCTCTCTTTTGAATGGTGGTAATGGTGGGTGCATAAGTAGAGGGCCTTCCGATGCCCAGCTCTTCCATTTTTTTCACCAGACTGGCTTCTGTGTATCGCGGCTGAGGTTTGGTGAATTTCTCTGTGGCGGTGATTTCTTTCACTCCCAGAGCATCTCCTGTTTTAAGGGGCGGGAGGAGGGCGGTTTGTTCTTCATCGCTTTCCGATTCTTCATCGGTTGATTCCATGTAAACTTTCAGGAAGCCGTCGAACACGATCATCTCGGCCTGAGCAACAAATACGGAATCGTTTTTATTGTTGCCTGCCGTGAGTTGGGTTTTTTCAATTTCTGCATCACTCATCTGGCTGGCAATGGTGCGCTTCCAGATCAGCTCATAGAGGCGTTGTTCGTCGCGGTCGCCTTCTATGCTTCCGGCTTTGCTGTCGGTGGGGCGAATGGCCTCGTGCGCTTCCTGTGCAGATTCATTTTTTGTGGAATATCTTCTGAGTTTCAGGTAGCGATCTCCGTATCGGCCCGAGATGGCAGACGAGAGCTCTTCCAGGGCCTCAGCGGCGTCAACCGCCCCCTCTGGCGCAACACCGTGAAGCAAACCCTCGACGACCTCGAGGTCGTGTTCCGCGCCAAGAACAACATCACCGGTCCACCCTCCACCGCCACCGAGGAAGCCCCGCCCACCAACCACGCCCAAC
>CAZUHX010000194.1:0-1079 GCA_964620795.1 uncultured Chitinophagaceae bacterium | reverse complement strand
GCCCGAGATGGCAGACGAGAGCTCTTCCAGGGCTGTTTCTGAGAGATTCACTGAATCTGTTCTCATGTAGGTGATGTGGCCCGCCTCATAGAGCCGCTGTGCCACCACCATGGTTTTGGAAACCGAGAAGCCTAATTTTCTGCTGGCTTCCTGCTGAAGGGTAGAGGTCGTAAAAGGAGCGGAGGGAGTACGTTTGCCCGGCTTCTTTTCCATATTACTCACCGAAAACAGTGCATCACTGAGTTCGTTGAGAAAAGCTTCTGCTTTAGCTGCCTGGGTGAATTTCTGAGGACATTCAGCTTTAAATGAAACCTGATTTCCTTTCTCCCCTGTGGTGAAAACGGCAACTACTTTGAAAGAGGAATTGACTTTGAACTGATTCACTTCACGTTCCCGCTCTACAATCAAACGCACGGCCACCGATTGCACCCTTCCTGCAGAAAGATTGGGCTTGACCTTTTTCCAAAGTACCGGAGATAGTTCATAGCCTACAATGCGATCCAAAACTCGCCTGGCCTGCTGAGCATTGACCAGATCCATATTGATGGTGCGCGGTCTGCCTACAGCAGCTTTGATGGCTTTTTCGGTAATCTCGGTGTAAGTAATTCTTTTGGCCTTGGCAGGATCAAGACCCAGTACACTGCAAAGGTGCCATGATATGGCTTCACCCTCGCGGTCTTCGTCCGTTGCCAGGTAGATGTCCGAACTTTCCTTGGCCATTTTTTTCAGATCGGCCACCAGCTTTTTCTTGTCGTCGGTAACCACATATTGCGGCTCATAATTATTGCCGATGTCTATGCTGAGATTGCGCTCGGGAAGGTCGCGGATATGCCCGTAGCAGGAAGTGACGAGAAAGTCCGTTCCCAGAAATTTATTGATCGTTTTGGCCTTCGCCGGCGACTCCACGATGATCAGGTTCTTCCCCATGTTCGGCAGTTTAATGAAACACAAATAAAATTGTTCGAAGCTAAAAACAAAAAACAGAAGCAGAGCTGATCTTAATCGCCAGCTTAAAATATGTTGTAATTTGCAGGCAAATATTCTTCTATGCTCAACCCGCTCACGGCCATTTCTCCGGT
>CAZUHX010000193.1:0-3426 GCA_964620795.1 uncultured Chitinophagaceae bacterium | reverse complement strand
CTGCTGTCTTTGGGCAATGATATCGTTCACCACCCTGTTCACCATTTCAATGGATCGCTTCCTCTGCAGATTGCCGGGCGTGGGCACCCATTCCGGAAACTGAAGCGGATTGTTCAGTCGTTTTACAAACTGCTGGTTAAAATAGGTAATCTGATCGCCCACCATGCGGGCCTCTTCTTCCACACCGGTGCTAAACATAGCCTTAGAGATCACCTCCAGGGCAAACTGCGTAATGGCAGCAGAAATGTCTGAAAATTCCTTTTCCTGAAGCAGCCGATCCCGCACTTTTACAGATTCCTGCTCCATCATGCCCAGCAATTGCTCAAGACGCCTTTTGTGAAAAGCAGGCTGTATGAGTTTGCGGTTGTGCTTCCACTCCTCCCCTTCGCTGGTGAGCAATCCATTGCCCAGCAAAAAGCGAAGAAGATCATATGACATCCCTTTGCGGTAGTTGCGGTTATTTTCCATGAGCACATACTGCGCCCATTCGGGTCTGGAGATGATGACCGCTTTGCGGCCAATGGTCTCCATGCCAAAGATGTCGCCATACTGATCTCTGCGCTCTTGTAGAATTCGCAGCGGATCCTGCCGCAGCAAGTACAGACTTCCCAGCAGCAAATGCTTTTCCTTTACCTGGGGCGGAAGCGAATGGCTCATGCCGCTTGATTTTTTTTCCGGAAGTAAAACAACCAGAGCAGAAGCACGATTCCTCCAAGCATCATACCCAGCGAAATAATCTCAGCCTGCCTAAGCGGAAACCCTCCAATCTGATATAAAGTTCTTTCTGAACTTGCGCGCCACTGCTCGATGGTAAAACGCTGAATACCCAGCAAAATCAAAAACAGACCAAAGCCTGACCAGGGCGTTTTCATCAGGCGGTTATCGAGAAAAATGAGCAGCAAACAAATCGCAGCGAGCCAGCTGAATTCCCAGAGGGGGGTTGGGAAAACGGCCGGAACCAGATGGGTGCAATAGGCTCCGCTGCAATCGGGCATGCGAACACCTTCTGTAAGAATGTTGTGGGCATAATCATCTCTCCACAAAAACTCCGGCAGCCAGGACGGCTTAGCCAGCGTATTGGGAATACCCCAGTCTCCGTCGCCTGAAACATGGCAACCGATTCTTCCGATGCCGTTGGCCAGGGCGTAGCCCGGCGCTACCGCATCAAACAAATGAGAAGTTGGAATATTGTATTTTCTTGCATATAGAAAAAAACCTAATCCGGCTACGATCAATCCGCCGAAAACGGAAAGGCCGCTGAAAAGTGAACCGAAGGGATCATCCAGAAACTCTTTGACGCCATCCGGATTTTCGATCATATCGAAAAGATTGGCGCCTATCACACCGAGTATGGCGGCCACAACCACCAGATCTCCGATGCGGTCAGACGGATAAATTTTGATGCTTGTTTTAACCGGCTCCGGCAAAGCATTCTTCTTTAGCGAAAAATACTGATAGGCAGTAAGCAGGACCGCGGCAATGATGCCGATAAGATAGTTTCCATGCAGACTGAATATGTAGGACTGAGGATCTGCAGAAAACAACTCCTTCTCACTGAACATTCCTCCCACTTTCATAAATACGAGAAACCAGGTAATGAAGAGCGGAAGCAGGTCTTTCCAGTCGGGCATCTTACCTTGCAGAACCTGCTCTTCTGTAAAGGGCATTAGTCCGAGTTTTTCACGCTTGCGGAGCAGCATGCCGGCAATGGCTGCTGCAGCGAGAAAACCCATAGCCACAAAAAAGCCATAGGAATACATGGGAATAAAGCGGAAGTCGAGACCTCCTCCGCTGACTTCAAACAGCCAGTCGGTAATGCGCGGATAACAACGGAGCAGATGCATGATTTATGAGGCGGTTTGATACCGCATTTCAGGTTCGGTGAGTAAAAAAGGCAAGCCGGGGCGTGCATGCAGCTTTACCTCCTGCACGGTATTCACCAACTCTTCGCGATATATAGATGATACTTTAATGTAATTGTCGGTGTATCCAAACATCTTCCCCTGATTCTCCTCTGCTTCGAAAAGGACCTTTCTGCTTTGCCCGTTGTGCGCGAGATAAAAGGCTTCGCGCTTCTTTTCGGAGAGCAGACGAAGGGTTTTGTTTCTCTCCTTGCGGACATGCTGCGGCACTACCCCCTGCATATCCGGGGCGCGGGTATTGTCTCTTTCGGAATAAGTAAAAACATGCAGATAAGATACGGGAAGATCTGACAGGAAATCGGCCGTAGAGCGAAACTCCTCCTCTCCTTCTCCGGGAAATCCGACTATCACATCAGCACCGATGGCGGCATGGGGCATCCATTTGCGTATGGCTTCCACCCGGGAGCGATACAATGAACTGCGGTACTTGCGACGCATGTGCTGAAGCAGACGGTCATTTCCGGATTGAAGCGGAATGTGAAAATGCGGCATAAACCGCTCTGAGTCTGCCACAAAGCGTATAATGTCTTCCGAGAGAAGATTGGGCTCAATGGAAGAGATGCGGATACGCGGCACTTTCAGCTCACGGTCAAGACATTTGATCAGATCGAAAAAAGTTTCAGATGTGCGTTCGCCACTGGCCGGATCAATGCCAAAGTCGCCAATGTTGACTCCGGTGAGAATAATTTCCTGCACTCCGCTTGCTTCCAGCTCCAGGGCTTTGCCAAGTGTAACTTCCACAGAAGCAGACCGGCTTCGGCCGCGTGCCAACGGAATGGTGCAAAATGAACAGTGATAATCGCAACCATCCTGTACTTTCAGAAAGCCGCGTGTTCTTTCTCCATGCGCGGCTGCCGGTGTAAAAACATTCAGTTCATTGAGCGCTCCTGCAATAATTTTTGGTGGCTCATCTGTTTCCAGACGCAAAAGATGTTCATGAAGAAGATGTTTATCGGAGGCTCCCAAAACAAGCTTTACCCCCGGGATTCTGCTAATCTCCTCAGGCTTTAGCTGTGCATAGCAACCAATGATTACAATGGCGGCGTCGGGATTGGTTCTCAAAGCAGAACGAACGATAGAACGGCACTCTTTATCGGCATTTTCGGTTACCGAGCAGGTATTGATCACGTAATAATCGGCC
Organism: uncultured Chitinophagaceae bacterium; assembly: GCA_964620795.1. Classification (GTDB taxonomy): domain Bacteria; phylum Bacteroidota; class Bacteroidia; order Chitinophagales; family LD1; genus CAZUHX01. Next base: position 363 of record CAZUHX010000193.1, on the reverse strand, counting down.
GGTGAAGAAAAGTCAACACTTGTAAATCCATTGCCTGTGAGGCTTTGCATCAAAGCGGCAGACTCTGCAAAGTTGAGTTTGCAGCCCAGGGTATGAAGGGCAACTTTTCTTCCGTAGTACATTGGGGCAGGCGGATGCAAATTTACACAAAACGGGGCATGGGCTTCCTTTCGGAAAAAAAATTCAGGAATTACTCATCAGCCTTTGTTTTATTTGAAACATGAGCCTGCAATGGAAACTGGCCCAGGCGCTGGAATGGCGATGGTGGAAAAGATATCTGGGCAAAAGATCATTGCCGGAATATCTCGAATGGAAGAAGGAGTATTGGAATCGCTTTCTGAAGGATGTCGGCGCAGAGCCTGA
>CAZUHX010000192.1:0-3428 GCA_964620795.1 uncultured Chitinophagaceae bacterium | reverse complement strand
GTGAACACCGGCATACTCATGTCTTGGGGTGAACAAAGTCATCCACTCGCCATGCCTGCGAAAAACCAGCAACATTACGGCAGCGAGACGGGGATTTTTTGCCATAATCTCTTCAACGGTATAGTCCAAGCGGCCTGGCGGCGCCATTTTCAGCTGGGCATCACGCCCCGGAAGTCCCAGCTCCAATCGCCTTTCAAGTGCAGTGATAAATGCGGGATACATGATCTGCTAAGTTATGCTGTTCGCTTAGAATTTAGTGATACCGCCGCCCGAAAGACCTTACGGAAGCCATTAATACCGCAATACTCAGGGATTTCTTACTTTTGCACTCCTTTTTTCTTATCAAGCCCAATTATGCAAAACAGGTTCACCGCCAGAGGCAAAAACAAAGAGGAGCAGGATCTTCTGCTCGCTTTCGAATTGCAGGAAGCGCAGTTTAAAGTCATCCTTCATCTGATTCCTATGAATGGTCTCAAGCAGGATCAGATTAACTTTCTGGAAAAAGAGTGGGTTGAAGGCGCAGAATTCAGCTTTCCGGAAAACACACAAACCATCAGTCCGGATCTGAATGATGACTCGATGCTTCCGCAGGACATCCTGAGCCAGGAAACGGGAAAAATCCGTATGCAGCAGAATGCATGGGCTTTGCGCCTGCTGACCAATAAGCTCTGGGAAAGCTACCTTCTGGAACTTGAAGAATTGAAGAAAAGAGCCAAAGAACTTGCGAACTATGACCGCAATCTGTTTGATCAGGCAAAGTCTTTCTGGGAGAGGGTTTTGGAAAGAAGGAAAGAGAGAGACATCAGCCAGGAAAAGCTGGAGGAAATCAAAAATGAAGTCAATGGAATTTTTGAGGCACTTAAGAATTTTAGAAAATCAGAGAACCAGATCTTCGACAAAGAATCGGCTGAAAAACGTGCCGAGTTACTAGGTCGCTTGCAGCAATTCAGAGAACAGATCAGTGCCGATACCAACTTCAAACAGCTGTTTGAAGATCTGAAAAAATTGCAGGACAGCATTAAAGACGGTCGTTTCTCAAAAGCAGATTTTCAACTCATCAGAAAAGCATTCGACGATGCTTTCCGCTTCCTTCAGCTGAAACGCGATGAGTTTTACAGCAACAAAAACCAGGACCGTATCCGCGGACTGAATGATGCTTTGCAGAAAATTGAAAAATCGCTGGAAAGAGATAAAAAAGACATCGAATATTTCAGCCGTAAAATCGAATCACCCAAAGTTAATCAGCTCGAGGCGCAGCTTATCAAAGTAAAATTGAATCTGCTGAAAGACACTGCCGCATCCAAAGAGGAGAAGATGGCAGACATCCGGAAGACCCTGAATAAACTTTCCCGTCAAATGGAAAAACAGGCCAGCCCTTCTGCTGCTGCAGAACAGCCTGCAATTCAGGCGGCTGAACCAAAGAGTTCTGATCAACCAGAGATTCAGCAGGAAAAAGTAGACGCCCCCACTGAGGAGTAATTTATTTTCTGATCAGTTTCACCACCTTCCTTCCGTTGCCATAACTGAGCTGAAGGAAAATATTGCCCTTGATATGTGGCAGTATGCTGAAGCTGCGGTTAATCTTTCCGGGATTCTCTTTGCCCGTGAAAAGTTTTTGCAATTCCCTTCCTGATACATCTGTGATTTTCAACTCGATTTCCCGGCTCTCCTTCAGTTGATACTCTACATGCAGTTCTGCCGCAACAGGGTTGGGGTAGGCTGCGAATCCTGTAACGAACTCGGCGCTTACAGGCCTGAAACTGCTGAAATTCCCTTTTTCCAGCCATACTTCAAGACATCTGTTGCCGGCATAGCTCAATGAGGGATCGGTGTTGCTGATATTCAGTTCCGGCGATTCAATGCCACCCAGGATGTATCCGATCATTGCACTGTCGGGAAGCGCATTCAGATCAATAATGTCATTCCAGATCAGCGGAATTCCGGGAGCCGGCATAAAATAGGCATTGGTTCCCATCAGGGCAGGCATCTTTTCATCCGACAAAAACTCAAAATACGTATTGTCAAGATTTCTCACTACATCGCTGATGGTATTCACAAAAGGAACCAGAGAATCAGTGACGGTTTGCCCTGATACCGAGTCCGTATAATACATACTCATACCACCAAAGAAAAGGTTGTGTTGCAGTATGGCAGATGAATCGTAAAGCATGGCCACTGCCGAATGATAATGACTGAACTGTTGCTGAAAGGTATTGTGTACGATGTAGTTATTGCCCCAGATGGAAATACAGCTAAAAAACGGCAAATCAATGTTGCGTCTGAACACCCCGCTGAATGCTGTGAACCCTTTGTCTCCAAAAGGAAACAACTGCGGGAGGAGATTATAGTCGCGGCGATGGAAATCGAAAGAATCCCGGATAACTCGGTAATCCTGAACCCCAAGGGTGTTGCCATCGTCTGTGATGTCAAAACGACGAATTTCTTCGGTGTACTGCTGAGTAAAAAAACCACCGCCATTCATTCTGTTGTATCTGCCATCGAAACGGTGACCAAAAACCAGTGCAAAAGAAGAGTCGTCCTGAACCGCATGGGCACCGCATACCGCAAGTCTTTGATCCGTAATTTGCCGGATAGATGGAAGAACTGAACCACCCGATATCACAGCCGGAATGGCATTATTCAAATTGATGGCAATCAGACTGGGAAAAGTCACAAAATCATTCACCTCATTTTTCCAGCCATAGCCTCCCACCAGATACAGCATAGAATCTCTAAGCACAAATTGCAGATTTGAAGAGGTTAAAGGCTCACGGATAGAATCAGGCAGCTGATTTAAAGGAGCGCTCCAAATCTCATTGGTAGCAGGACGAACCACATACAGATTGTTGTTGATTCCATTATTCGGAAATGCAAATGGCGGTTGAAAACCATGCAATCCATTCTGACGTCCACCCACAAAAACCCAGTAATTTCCGTAGTGTATATATGCCCCTGAATGAATAGCGGGAACATTGGTCAGAGCATCCGACTGCCGGACACGGATTCTGAATTCTTCCTGAGCAGAAAGACTAAAAAAAAACAGAAGCCATCCGATCAAAAATAAAATCTGCCTTTTCATTGGATAATGATACTTTTTGAAACAGATCCTTCACTGCTTGTAAGCCTTACGATGTAGGTCCCTAGCTGGTAATCGGTAACATTCAGACTGAATTGTTGATCACTGCTCTCAAATTGCCGGAGAAGACGACCATACATATCTGAAACTTCTACTCGCAATAAAGTGCTGTTGCCCGGCCTTCTTATAAAGATAAAGTCTGAAGCGGGATTGGGATACATACTAAAGTCAAACTGTGAAAGCTCTGCATTACCGCTGCAGTCCTGAACATTGACAAACAGACTCTGGGTTGAAACGCATGAAGCCTCATTGGTATAATTGAATATTACTTCGTGGGGACCGACTGAAAGGC
>CAZUHX010000191.1:0-3436 GCA_964620795.1 uncultured Chitinophagaceae bacterium | reverse complement strand
CGTAGCCCTTAGCACGCGCTTCTTCTTCGGTCATTCCCACAGAGGCTACCTCCGGCCAAGAATAAGTGCAGCCCGGAATATTTCCATAATCAAGCGGCTCGGGATGATGTCCGGCTATCTTTTCAACACAGATAATCCCTTCAGCGGAGGCTACATGCGCCAGCGCGGGTCCTTTTACAATATCACCAATGGCATAAATACCCGAAACATTGGTGCGGTAAAATTCATCGGTCTGCACAAGGCCTTTCTCTGTCTTTACACCTGCTGACTCCAAACCCAGATTCTCCAGATTGGTCTGAATGCCCACAGCCGAAAGCACAATATCACATTCTACTAAACTTGTTTTACCATCCTTATCCTTCAGGCTTACTTTGCACCCTTTTCCTGATCCGTCAACTTTTTCAACGGAAGTGGAGAGCAGAATATCAATACCTTTCTTTCTGAAAATCTTTTCCATTTCTTTCGAAACATCCTTGTCTTCTCTCGGTAAGATGCGGTCCATAAATTCAACCACGGTTACCTTGGTACCCATGGCTGCATAGAAATAAGCAAACTCGATTCCAATTGCGCCTGAGCCCATGATCAGCATGCTTTCCGGCTTTTTTTCAAGCGTCATGGCTTCGCGGTAACCAATCACTTTTTTGCCATCCTGCTTTACCTGAGGAAGCTCGCGGGACCTTCCGCCGGTGGCAAGGATGATGTGCTTGGCCTCATGTGTGGTTTTCTTTCCTGAGCCATCGGTAACTTCGACTTTCTTTCCGGGTAACAACTTTCCGCTGCCATTGATTACATCAATTTTATTTTTCTTCATCAAAAACTGAACCCCCTTACTCATTCCATCTGCCACACCGCGGCTGCGCTTCACCACCGCTCCAAAATCAGCTTTCGCCTCAGTTACCTTAATTCCATATTCTTCCGAATGCTGTATGTACTCGAAAACCTGAGCACTTTTCAATAATGCTTTCGTTGGGATACATCCCCAGTTGAGGCAAACACCTCCCAGGTTTTCTTTTTCAACGATGGCTGTTTTTAATCCCAGCTGACTGGCTCTGATGGCAGCTACATAACCGCCGGGTCCGGAACCTATTACCAATAAATCGTATGCCATTTGATTTCAATTAAGGCTGCAAATTAGAAAATAATGAAGAGCAGTTGAAAAGCTAACGCAGGTCTACCACTTCAACCCCGGGATATTTTGATGCATCAAAGTTAAATTGCTGATCCGCAATTGTTTGATCTAGCCGCTGTGTCTTGATGGTGTAGGTGTAACGTATACCTGACTTATCATATACTTTAAACTCAAGAATTTGACGGCTGGCATCATCCATGCCCAGGTCAATTTTAAAGTATGCCGCTTTTTTGTCCAAAGGAGCCAGTTCAATGACGGTTACAGACTTTCCGTTCCAAACTTTTTTCTCCTTGATCTGGTACTGAAAACGGCTTTTATACTGACTGAAAATGCGCGCAGGAGAGAAGACTTCATCTGATTCCTCATAAGGGCTGATCTGGACCTCTTTGGCGGTGGGAATGTAGGTCCACAAATTGGCACCGTCGCAAATTAACAGCTGATCGTTAACGGAAATCCGAAACTTTTTACCTTTCAGCAATAACTTACCCTGCATTAATTCCTCTTTGGAACTTTCATCAGCTTTAAGTTTTGGCCGCTGAATACTAAGGCTGAAATCAGCCGATACGGATGCCGCGCTGTTGTATTTTTTTTCGATTTGCTCAAGCAATACTCCGGCCTCATTGGTTTTGGCAGCCGTTGCCGATTGTGCATAAACTGCAACGGCCCATCCAAGGCACAGACTCAAAAGAAGAATTTTGGTTTTCATGATATCAGGCTTCCCTCAACTTCCCCAAAAATTGTTCCAACTCCGCTTCGGTTTTAATTTTAACTTCTCTTGCCTTGCTTCCAAGATTTTCGCCCACTATTCCTGCAGATTCCAGCTGATCCATCAACCGGCCAGCTCGATTGTATCCCAACTTCAGTCGTCTCTGTATCAGTGAAGTGGAGCCCAGCTGATTTTGAACTACAACTCTTGCCGCATCTTCAAACAGATCGTCTCTGCTGCCGTCTTCATCCCAGTCGCCTCCGGCATTTTCCGATTTTTCATCTATGTATTCCGGTAAAAGGAACGCCTCCGGATAACTCTGCTGATGACTGATGAAATCGCGCACTTTTTCTACCTCGGGGGTGTCGACAAAACCGCACTGAAGTCGCAGTGTGTCTGAACCAATAGCCAGAAGCATATCTCCGCGTCCGATCAGTTGTTCAGCTCCGCCCATGTCAAGAATCGTTCTGGAATCAACTTTGGATGATGTTTTGAAAGCAATCCGAGCAGGGAAGTTGGCTTTGATGGTACCTGTAATGATATTCACTGACGGACGCTGAGTAGCCAGAATCAAATGAATCCCAATAGCGCGCGCCAGCTGCGCAAGCCTGGCAATGGGCATTTCTACTTCCTTCCCGGCTGTCATGATCAAATCAGCAAATTCATCTATGATCAAAACGATGTAGGGGAGAAAGCGATGGCCGTCGGCTGGATTCAGCTGACGGTGGGTGAATTTGTGATTATACTCTTTAAGATTTCTGACCGATGCTTTTTTGAGTAAGTCATAACGCAAATCCATTTCCACGCAAAGAGCATTTAAAGTGGTTACCACTTTGCGGGTATCTGTTATGATGGCATCTTCTTCGCCAGGCAGCTTGGCCAGGAAATGACGCTCAAGCGTCTCATACAAAGAAAGCTCAACCTTCTTGGGATCAACCAGCACAAACTTGAGCTGAGAAGGATGCTTTTTATACAAGAGTGAAACAATAATCGAGTTGATCCCGACAGATTTTCCCTGACCGGTAGCTCCGGCCATCAGCAAATGCGGCATCTTCGACAGATCACCCACATAGATTTCATTCGAAATGGATTTGCCGAGGCAGACCGGCAAATCAGCTGATGTATTCCTGAATTTATCACTATTCAGAAGAGATCGCATAGATACCACTTCCTTGTTTGCATTGGGCACTTCTATTCCTATGGTTCCTTTACCCGGAATAGGAGCAATGATGCGTATTCCCAAAGCCGATAAACTCAGCGCAATATCGTCTTCCAGATTTTTGATTTTAGAAATCCGCACACCGGGCGCCGGAACGATTTCATATAAGGTAACCGTAGGTCCAATTGTGGCCTTGATTTTTGAAATCTCAATCTGATAATTGTTGAGAGTAGCTATGATCTGGTCCTTGTTCCGCTCTAGCTCAGCCGGATCATATTTCACCTTTTCAGAGCCATGTTCCTCGAGCAGCTCAACCGGAGGGAACTCATAATTGCTAAGGTCCAGGGTAGGGTCGTACAAGGTCTCAACACTTCCCTTGCGTGGCTCGGCTTGTTCAATCGCTGCAGGCATCATTTCTTCTCTCTGAAGTTCAAGTCCGGGT
>CAZUHX010000190.1:0-3439 GCA_964620795.1 uncultured Chitinophagaceae bacterium | reverse complement strand
TTCTTTGTGGTTAATCCTCATTTCTCTTTCCGTCCTTGTAGGTGTGATCACCAATAAGCTTTTGAGGCTAACACCAATGAGCACGAAAAATATCTGCGAGATCTGCGGAAGATTTATTTTCCCGGTGATTGGTGAAATGAAGGCAAAGCTGAGATCAACGAAAACTGACCAACTCAGGCCCCAGGTGGCTGTAGTTGTTGTAGTAATCCAAACTCACTCTTCCCTTACTAAACAAAAAAGTAGTTACAGAAGCATTCGCAATGCCCAGATTAAATGAAATCATCCGCTCCGGTTCCAGCTCCAGAAAGTGAGTCATGAGCAGCGAACTCACCACTGCAATCTCACGCTCCTTACTTTGTTCTGCCTCTGCAAACAGCCGCATGAGCGCATCAAGCACCCGCGAACGAAACTGCAAAAAACTCTCCCCGTAATTCTCCCGTCCGCCGATCCACTTCCGCATCGCCTCACGGAACTCTTCTTCCATAAACTTACCGGGATTGGTCTGGGCCATCAGTAATTTCACCACCTCTTCTTTATTCTCAATCTCCGGCCGGTGAACCCGAAGTACCTCCCTGTGATCAAATTCATTCCATCCCGCATCTTCCAAAATTTCCCGACCCGCAAAAGCAGTCTCTGCCGTTTCTGCATGCCTGCGCATACTTCCGCGAATCAGGCGCACCGGCACGCTTGCAAAATGATCCGGAATCTTCGCACTCTGCCGGAAGCCCAGTTCAGAAAGCTTGTCGTAATCATCGGCACCAAAAGATGCCTGACCGTGCCTGATCAAATATAATTTTCCCATATCAGTGCTGAGCGCTTCTCCACATTTTCCAGTAAAGCAAAGCCTTCTCTCCCATCAATACATAACGCCCTATGCTTTTGCCGGCCAGCAATTCGCGGCAGTAAAAATCAAGATAACGAACGAGCAATCCGAAATGTCTGAACTGCGGATTATCGGTCTGCTTGTGATAATACCGATACCAGATCTGCTGGGCAATCACTGCCAGCCTGAACAAACCATAAATGCGATAAAATGTAAAATCAACATTTTTAATATTCATTTTATCCATATAATAAGCAATCACTTCCTCCCTTGAAGGCATACCCGGAAGATGAGTGGGCTGCCTGCGGGTCTTCTTCAGCGGAAGCGGATCGCCCGCCTCTACCCAATAGGCCAGTGAGTTTCCGAGATCCATCAGCGGATCGCCCAAGGTAGCCATTTCCCAGTCAAGAACGCCGATCACTTGAGTGATATCTTCTGCCGAGAGCACTACATTGTCAAATCTAAAGTCGCCGTGTATCACACAAATTTTTTCTTCCGAAGGCATATTCTTTTTCAGCCAGTCCATCAGCTCCCTGCAATCCGGTGCGCCCGGTGTCATGGCCTTCACATAGCGCTCGGTCCAGCCCGAAATCTGCCGCTGTACATATCCGCTTCCTTTTCCGATATCCGATAAGCCTGCTGCTTCATAATCTAAGCGGTGAAGTTCAATCAGCTTATCCAACACATGTTCAGAAAGCTCATGAATCTGTGCACTTCCAAGCTGCATCCCTTTGGGCAATCCGGCCCTGAGAATAATACCCTCCAGCTTTTCCATTACATAAAACTCTCTACCCATCACCGCATCATCCGTGCAGTATGCATACACCTCAGGCACTGTGGGATACACCGGCTTCAATGCTTTCAAAATCTTGAACTCGCGACCCATGTCGTGCGCACTCTTGGCCTTGGTTCCTGCCGGCGGACAGCGAAGAATGAGCGAACGACCGCTGTAATCCAACTGATAAGTAAGATTGCTTGCGCCTCCCCGAAACTGCTTCAGCGACGGCTGACCCTTCAGATCCGGAATATGCGCCTTCAAATAGACATCTACCGCATCCAGGGGCAATTCATCACCTGCCCTCAAATCTGCCGGACGGTCGTTAAACTCCTTCAGCGAATTCATATACGGGGCTTTTCATATTTGTATAATTCCAATTTAGAAACCATGCCGCGGTGAACCTCGTCCGGCCCATCGGCCAGACGCAGGATACGGGCATAAGCATACATGGCCGCCAGCGGAAAATCATTGCTCAGACCTGCTCCTCCGTGCATCTGAATGGCCTGGTCTATGATGCGGCAAGCCATGCGCGGCACCACCACCTTGATCTGAGAAACCTCGCTCAGGGCATTCATCGCTCCTCCCTCATCCAGCAGCCAGGCCGTGCGCAGTACCAGCAATCTGGCCATGTCTATGTCCATCCGTGCTTCGGCAATGATGTCGCGGTTGCCTCCCAGATTAAGCAGCGGCTTACCAAAAGCCTCACGCTGCATGCTTCGCCTGATCATCAGCTCAAGCGCACGCTCGGCAGCACCGATCAGCCGCATACAATGATGAATCCTGCCCGGCCCAAGACGACCCTGCGCAATTTCAAAACCCTTACCGGGTCCAAGAATGTAGTGATCACGCGGCAGACGCACCTCATGAAAATTCACTTCCCCATGACCGTAAGGATGTTCATAAGCGCCATACACCGGAAGCATCCTCAATATCTCCACACCGGGCGCATCTGCAGGCACCAGCACCATACTGTGCCGCTGATGCCTGGCGTTTTCCGGATGACTCAGCCCCATAAAGATCAGCAGCCTGCAGTTGGGATGACCGATGCCTGTGCTCCACCATTTACGGCCATTCAAAACGATTTCATCTCCCTCCTCGCGAATGCTCGCCTGCATATTGGTGGCATCGCTGCTGGCCACCTCCGGCTCGGTCATACAAAAGGCAGAGCGAATCTCCCCGCGCAGCAAGGGCTGCAGCCAGCGCTCCTTCTGTGCGGCAGTGCCGTATTTCCACAACACCTCCATATTGCCCGTATCCGGCGCATTGCAATTAAAAATTTCGGGAGCGAGCAAACTGTATCCCGTGGCTTCGGCCACCGGCGCATAGTCTGTATTGCTCAGTCCGCCGAACTCCGGCAAAAAAAGATTCCACAGACCCTCAGCTCGGGCCTTCACTTTCAGCTGCTCCAGTGCCTCATCGGTTTCCCATTCCTTCCATCGGGCATTTCCCTGATCGGCAGACTGCAGCAGCCGCGGCTCATGCGGCAAAATATGTTCCCGTACAAACTCCCGTACGCGGCGGGTGATGTCCCGCGATTTTTCTGAATGTGAAAATTCCATCTTGCTTAAAAGCACAATTTAGGATTATTCGGACGGGCGGGATAATGCCGGAAGAAAAAAAAATAGATGGGCCGCCTGCCCGCCTGATGACGATTCCGATTTGCATCCGCCGACCGGCAGGAGGCGGGCATCGCGCTGTGCGCGGGTTCCGTTGCCTGCACCGGCTGCCGCTGCGCTTCGCCTTGATGCAGGCAACCCCTTCGGGCCGCTCCCATCGCTGGCGGGGACTGTTGAGGCGATGAGCAAGTCCTTACCCAAAAAGCCGCGCCAACGGCTGTA
>CAZUHX010000189.1:0-3447 GCA_964620795.1 uncultured Chitinophagaceae bacterium | reverse complement strand
GTACTGATCAACACCATGATCTGCACACGCATCAGCAAGCTTGGAGGGCGACTCATGCCCACCGAACACAGTCTGATTCCGGCAGATAAGCCCGGAAATAAAACATTCATCATATACAAATCTTTGGTATTTGATGAACCCATCAGCGATGAATTTTTCAGCACCCAAAGCATGAAAAACGTCAGGTGATGGGCTGGATCTTTAAACTGGCCTGGCGCAACCTCTGGAGAAACAGAAACAGAACACTGATCACTTCTGCATCCGTGATGTTTGCCGTTTTGCTGTCTGTGCTAATCCAGTCTCTTCAAACGGGGGTCTTTGATCATTTGATTGATAATGTGGTGCGCTATTATTCTTCCTACATACAGCTGCATACTGCTGGTTACACGGAGGAGAAAACTTTGGATCGGGTCATGAGCGATCCCGAGCACCTGATGAAACTTGCAGAATCTCAAGCCAATGTGAGCCGTGCATCAGCCAGAATTGAAACCTTTGTATTGGCTTCTTCGGGCGAAAACACCCGGGGCTGCATGCTCACGGGCATTGAACCGGAAAAGGAAAAAGAAATCATCGCCCTTCACCAAAAGATAAGCGGCGGCAGATATCTGAAGTCTGCAGACCGCGGGCTTCTGGTAGGAGACGAACTTGCCAAACGTCTCGGTCTGAAACTGAACGATACGCTGGTTTTACTGGGGCAGGGATTTCAGGGCAGTACAGCTGCCGGCAAGTACCCGATTCAGGGAATTCTGCATTTCGGCTCTCCCGAACTGAATCAGCGCTTGTTGTTTATGCCTATCAGGCTGTGCCGTGAATTTCTGGACATGAGCCATCAAGCCACCACCATTGTCATTGCACTGAATAAAACCAAAGAACTTAAAGAGACCCAGGCAGCGCTGGCAACAGCCTGCGGAAGCAAAATAGAGGTCATCAACTGGGAGGAAATGATGCCCGATATCGTTGAACACATGAAAAGCGATAAAGGAACCGGAAAAATCGTTTCACTCATCCTCTATCTGCTGGTCAGTTTCGGCATATTTTCTACCCTGCTCATGATGATGGCAGAAAGGCAATTTGAGCTGGGAATGCTGCTGGCCATCGGAATGAAAAAAAGCCGGCTCGGCTTTCTGCTGATCATTGAATCTGTATTCATCAGTCTGAGCGGAACACTGGCTGGTTGTGCCCTGAGCATTCCGCTGGTTTGGTACCTGAAGATCAATCCCATCCGGTTCTCGGGCGAATTTGCCGAGATATACAAGCGCTACGGATTTGAGCCCGTAATTCCAACTTCTACTGACCCTTCCATTTTCATTTTTCAATCGCTCACCATACTTGGTATTTCACTCCTGCTTTCTACCTACAGTCTTTATAAAATCATGCGTATGGATCCCGTTAAAGCCATGAAGCCATGAAAATGATCCTCTTCATGGCCTGGAGAAACATCTGGAGAAATCCGGTGCGCAGCCTGCTGATCATGAGTTCTGTGATCATTGGCCTTTGGGCCGGAGCTTTTATCAATGCGATTTATTTCGGCATGAGCGAAGACCGGGTAAGAATGGCCATCGAAAATGAAGTTTCACATCTTCAGATTCATCATCCCGAATTCAGGCTGGACTACAAACCGGAATACACCCTCAGGGCAGATCAGCGCTTAAGGCAAATGCTGCTTTCAATTAAAGAAATCAAAGCCGCAAGTTGCCGTTCTGTAGCTCAGGCCATGCTCAGCACCACTTCCGGCAGCGCCGGAGTGATGGTTTACGGAATTGATCCCGAAGCAGAGCAGGCCACCACCCGGCTTGCGTCTAAAGTCATTGAGGGCAAATACTTTGATACCGAAAAACACAACCGGATTCTGGTAGGGCAGAAACTGGCTTCCCGATTAAAACTTAAACCCGGATCGCGATTGGTGATCAGCTGCATCGATACTGCAGGAAACATCAGTGCTGCAGCATTCAAGATTTCAGGAATATACCGTTCTTCCAACTCTGCACTTGATGAAATCAATGTATATGTAAAACGCAAATCTCTCAATCAGATGCTTGGATTGGATCAGGATGCGCATGAAATAGCCATTCTGCTCCATACCAACAGAACGCTGGAAAAATCGCAGCAAAGACTTCAAAGGCTTCTGCCACTTTACAAGACTGAAAGCTGGAAGGAAATATCTCCCGAAACCGATCTGATCATCAGCACCATGACACAGTTTTCGCTCATCATCATTGTCATCATCCTTCTGGCCCTTTCATTCGGCATTGTTAATACGATGCTGATGGCCATTCTTGAGCGCAGCCGTGAAATCGGTATGATGCTTGCCCTGGGTATGAACAAAACAAAAATCTTTATGCTCATTCTCTGCGAAACCTTTTTGCTGGTGATGACAGGCTGCCTGCCCGGACTGCTTGCTGCATGGCTCAGCATAGCCTACTTCGCTGAGCGTGGCATAGACATTTCTGCAACTGCAGGCAGAGCCATGTCCTCTTTCGGATTCAGTACGATGATGTATCCTTCACTACCGGCCGGTATGTATCTGCAAATGACACTCATGGTGGCCATTTGTGCCCTGATTTCAGCCATTTTTCCTTCACTCAGGGCCATTCGTCTGAATCCCTCGGAAACCCTCAAAAGATAATCCCATGGAAACCATCATTGATGCCCACAATGTCTCACGGATTTATAATCCAGATACCGTACCGGTTTATGCCGTCAATAACGTGCATTTGCATCTGGAAAAGGGAGAATTCACCGCCCTGGTAGGCCCCTCCGGCTCAGGAAAAACAACTCTGCTCAATATCCTCGGAGGGCTCGACAAACCCGATACCGGGCAGGTCTTTGTAGGCGGAACAGACATCACCGCGCTCAGCGGTAATGAACTCATTGAATTTAGACTAAACAACATCGGCTTTATCTTTCAGTCCTTTAATCTGATTCCCGTACTCACGGCCAGAGAAAATATTGAATTCATTCTTCTGCTGCAGAATGTATCCAAAAAAGAACGCAATGAAAGAGTGCTTCAACTTTTGGAAGAAGTGGGACTGAGCGATAAGGAAGAAGTGGGACTGAGCGATAAGGCCGATTCCCGACCGGCTGAACTTTCCGGCGGGCAGCAACAGCGCGTGGCCGTGGCGCGTGCACTGGCTTCCAAACCGCGCTTTATTCTGGCCGATGAACCCACTGCCAATCTCGACTCCAAGTCGGCCGGCAAACTGCTTGATATCATGGCCAAACTCAACAAGGAAGAAGACATGACCTTCATCTTTTCAACCCACGACCAGCGCGTGATAGAAAGAGCCAGAAGGGTCATCACACTGGTTGACGGCAAAATAGATTCCGATACCGCAAGAGTGCTTACCGAACACGAATGAAAAGTGTGCCACACCTCCTGCTTTTTCTACTACTCAGCCTTTCTTTGAGCGCGCAAAAAAAGACCGTATCTGAGGTGCTGAGTGTAAA
>CAZUHX010000188.1:0-3454 GCA_964620795.1 uncultured Chitinophagaceae bacterium | reverse complement strand
AGCGATCGGGATGATGAAAGATGCGATAGCACTGGATTCAAAAAATGACCAGTTGCATTATGCACTCGGTACAGCCTATGATAAAATAGGCAAGATTGAAGAAGCAAAAGCCGCTTATTTAAAAGCGACGGAGATCAATCCGGCCAATTTCAATGCTTTCTACAACTTGGGCGCATTGTATTTTAACCAGGCTGGTAAGCTTAACGAGAAAATGAACGAGCTCGGTTACAGCAAAGAAGACCAAGCTAAATTTGCAGCATTAAAGGTCCAGCGTGCTGAGTTATTCAAGCAGGCCAAGCCTTATTTTGATAAAGCTAAAGAGATCGATGCTCAGGACCAGGCGGTGAACAAGGCGCTCAAGCAGATTGAGCTATATAGTAACCAATAAGAAGAGAAGCAAGGCGCGAAACCCGCGCCTTTTCTCATTTTCTACTACTTAACATAATATTAATTATAGGATAAAAGGGTTTTTATTCTATGGCGCCTTATCCGGCTGTTCAGGGGTTCGCTGCGCTCCGTACCGGCCCAAATTCGTAAATACCTCATTACACAAATCATGCTTTGGCCGGCACGCCCTTCGGGCCCCTTACCATCCGGGGCGCAGAATTTTAGTTTCTAAAAGAAAGGTCTGGAAAGATTAAAGCCCGCGTGAGGGACAGTAATGGGCCCAACGGGCGCCGGCTTGCCGGCCGAAGCGAAGCGCAGCCATGAATGGCCCGACCGCTGCACAGCCAAACCATTAAAACATCACACTTCGAGAATTCTCTGAGCTGTGCAGCGGGCACGCCCAATTTTTATGCTTTACCTTTTTCTCCTGCTGCAAGTCCCGGTTCAAATGCCGCCGCATTAAAATGCTTGTCGTATTCGGGATGCATGGTACCCATGAGCCGGTCCCAAATGTTGAAGTAAAGACTGTAGTGGCAATTGAAAAAACGATGGTGCATGTTGTGGTGTGTGGGCGTATTGTGCCAGAAAAACCAAGGTTTACTGCTCATGCCTTTCGGGAATATCTCCATGCTCAAATGACCCATGACATTGTAACTGATGGTGAAAATTCCAAAGAAAATAAGTGCATGTAAAGGCATGGGAATCAAGACGGTATGAATCCAGCCGATGCCTGCCTGAACCAATGCCTCGAGCGGATGAAATGAATAGGCCGCCCAGGGCGACGGATTGGTGCTCAGGTGATGCACCTTGTGCACGTGCTTGTAGATTGATGGCTGATGCATCCAGCGGTGTGTCCAGTAAAACCAGGTGTTGTGCAGAAAAATGCTGAGCGGAAAGCTGAGTGCAAAATACAAAAGACCGTATTTGCCCGGATCAGCGTAAACAGAACCCATGCCATTGGTATTCAAATAAGTGATGGCAACACCATTAGCTGCAAAAATCAAAACAGTCGACATGCTGTATCCGATTTCTCTGCGGATATGTGAGGATGACGGAAACTTCTTCTGTATCAGCCGTGCGCTCATCTTTTTGCGGAAAACAACCCAGAATAATAAAAAGACTCCTCCTGCAAACAAGGTATAACGCAAAGCTTCTGCAGCGACTTGTTTAAGCCAACTGATCAAATACATTTCCATTTTTCAAATTTCAAGAATATCCTGCCCATTTTATTTTACCTGAGTTAAATTAATCTGAGGTTTTTAAGAATAATGATCAGATGAGTTTTATTTGATAATTGCCAAATGCAATCAACTTGATTTATCTGAATTTCGTTAATAAATAAAATTTATATGAGATTCATTGCTCTCTGTTGTACCTCATTGTTTTTGTCTGTTTGTTTTGAATCCAAGGCGCAATGCAGTCCCGACACCACACGTTTTGAATACATTTATCCTGATGCAATAGAACAGGCCTGTGTGATCCGGAATCAGCCCTACTCGGCCGTGGTCAGTGTTTTTTGCCCTCCGCAAATTGCCACGGCAATCATAGATTCCATTGAAATCACCCGATTCAGCGGTCTTCCCAGCGGACTATCATACCAAAGTTATCCTTCCAATACCATTGCCTCCGGAAGGCATGGTTGTATAGAAGTGAGTGGCCAGACCAATGCCACTGCCGGAAGATATCCTGTTTCTTATGATGGCAGGGCTTACACCAATCAGGGGGTATTCACTGTAGCTCAGTTGCAAGGTCTGGGAGTGCTTCCAGAATATTTTTTTGATGTTGCCGAAGATCAAAGCAGCTGTCGGCTTAATTTATCAACTGAGTTTGATTTGCTTCAGAATGGCGTAGGATTTAAAAGATCAGGAAACAGGATAGAGATCAGGTCCGGAATGATGCAGGATCTACCGTCGGAGGCTTGCTGGTTTGATATTCAGGGCAAGAAACAGATGTCTGTCTCCATCAATATCAGCGCAGCCCAAGCATCATTCATCAGCCTTCCAACGGTTCCGGGACTTTACATTCTCCGCATTCAGAATGCACTTGGCCTAATCAGTTCAAAATGGGTATTCTGAGCTTTCTTATGAATTATTGATATGCACTGACTTCCTCATTTATCTTCAGGATAAAGTCGGCGAGATTCATACTGCCCTGGTCTCCGGTTCCCTGACGGCGCACTGAGACCTGACCGGCTTCTGCCTCCTTCTCCCCTACGATCAGCATGTAAGGAACTTTTTTCAATTCGGCGTCACGGATCTTTCTTCCTATCTTCTCCTGACGTTCATCTATCAAGCCGCTGATACCTGCTTTGCGAAGCGAGCTGAATACATGTTGCGCATAATCAGAATATTTTTCAGATATGGGCAAAACTGCGACCTGGTCCGGACTGAGCCATACGGGGAACTTACCTGCGTAATGTTCGAGCAAGAAACCAATAAACCGTTCATGCGTACTCAATGGTGCCCTGTGGATGATGATGGGACGTTCTTTCTCGTTTTTCTCATTGGTAAACCAGAGATCGAAGCGCTCGGCCTGGGCAAAATCTACCTGATTGGTGGCCAGGGTAAATTCCCGTCCGATGGCACTCCATATCTGAATATCAATCTTAGGTCCGTAGAATGCGGCCTCATCGGCTACTTCTATAAAAGGGAGGCCGGATTTAACGAGCACTCCTTTAACCATATCTTCAGTCTCTTTCCAAAGCTCCGGATTGTTGATGTACTTCTGTCCGAGTTTGGAAGGTTCATGCCGGCTGAAACGCATGACATATTTATCTATTCCAAATATTTTGAAATAGCGCACATACAAATCATTCACTTTCATGAATTCTTCTTCAAACTGCGCTTTGGTGCAATAGATATGGGCATCATTCATCTGCAAACTGCGCACCCGCATCAAGCCAAACAACTCACCGCTTTGTTCATAACGATAACAGGTTCCATACTCGGCCAGTCTGAGTGGCAGATCGCGGTATGAGCGTTGCAAAGCACCGAAAATCTTGTGATGATGCGGGCAGTTCATGGCTTTGAGGTAGTACTTCCCTCCTTCCATTTCCATGGGCGGGAAC
>CAZUHX010000187.1:2683-3542 GCA_964620795.1 uncultured Chitinophagaceae bacterium | reverse complement strand
CCAAATGATATTGCCGGTTCCGTAAGGACATTGACTTATGCGCAGGTTAAAAACAGTGCCGGCAGAATCTGCATTCCACCGCATCAGGTTTTCGGCGGGAGAACCCGGGGCTGATGAGCTGCCGGGGGCAGTGATCAATGGAGCCGGCGGGGCCGTGCAAGTTTGCGGAGATTGGCCGCAACGAAACAATCCACCAATGTTGTAGTAGTGATCAAGTATTTGGGCATAACTCCAGGCTCGTTGGGAAGCCCAGCGCTGGGATCCCCACTGGCACATGCCCCTGCCATGACCCGAATTGGCATTACCCGCACAAAGGCTATCTGATGAGCATGGCCATTGTGAGGAACCGTCTCCTTTCTGACCGTTGAAGCAGCCGGGTTCAAAATTTGCCTCGGCACTGTATTCACTTCTTGCGACCGCCGCATTTTGTTCCAGAAGTTCACCGGCTGTTGCAGAGGCGGCAGAGGCGCAGGCTGTCGACAAAGAAGATGTCCAAACCTGATTGCAGGTAGAAGAGGCAATGTCGTAATTTACCCCTTGCAGCGGCCGGTTCACAACATACCAGGCGCCGAAGCTGCGGTATGCTACTGCTCCGGCTTTAAGGGATTCTGTGTTCCAAGAGGGAATCCATTCGTCGTTCAGACCTTGGGCGGTGTAGGTTTCAAGGCTCATGATCTCTACCTGGCTGCATTGAGTGCAGTTGCAGTTGGTGCCAACTCTAACCGTGGAGGGTGCAGTACATGATACTCCTTCTGTGTTTTGGTTTGATTTTAGTGGTTCTAGCACAGGATCAGTGTAAAGCCCATGAACTTCTTTTGTTTTCTGTATGCCTTTTCCTGATTGTAATTCAAGGAGGAAA
>CAZUHX010000187.1:0-2673 GCA_964620795.1 uncultured Chitinophagaceae bacterium | reverse complement strand
GGGTGTAAAATGAAGGCGGAGGTAGCTTTGGGCAGAAACAAAAATACCGCCTGAGAGTTTTCTGATTTTTACTCCGCATACCGGCTGGCCTGTCTCTTGATCTAGAACTACAGGGCCTGAGGGAGAGATCATTGGGCTTTCAGGATCCAACCATACACGTATCCTATCGGGCATGGGGGCTGAAGTATCGAGCCGGAAGCTGATGGGTTTGAAGCCCGGGGATTTCAGCACATAATGACCGTTGAGAACATAAGGCAAACCGGACCAGCCGGACTTCAGTTCGAAGCTTTTACCTGAGGAAATAGTCAGATTGGCGGATATCGGGTGAAAGGAGGATGCATCCAGCACCATAATGTGGGGAACAGATGCCCGGAGGGCTAAGCTGCATGCAAAAATCAGTAGAGAGAAGACAAGACGCATCATGCAAAATAGCAGACAAGCGCGCCTGAAACCGAGCCGCTTTACTTACACCATCTCCAAGAGATGTATCCTTAATAAGGCAATCAGATGGCGTCGAAAGACTTGATCAGGCCCAGAATAACGAATGGCAGGGTGAGCCAAAACCACTCGATATAAGGGCTCATAAGGATACCGACACAAGCGGCGGTGGAAACCAGAAACAGGAGGATGTATACGATTCTGTTGTTCATGGGAGTGCTTTAGCAAGGCGAAAATAACATTTGCCGGAGAACCTGCCAAGCTTATCATGTATTCCTGAGTTCGGCAAAGAGATTTTTGCGTAAAATCACAGAGGCGCAGAGTACGCCTCCTGCCATTGCTCCGGCTACGCCAACCGTTGAAACGTCCTGCCCGCTCAGGAATAGACCTTTGATCGGGCTCGACGGTTTGAGGAAGCGGGCATTGAAGCGTTGCGGACTGTGTTCCAGACCGTATAACTCTCCATGCTGGTAGCGGGTAAAATGTTTGGTGCTCAGGGGAGTTGAGAGTTCGGCATGATCAATTCTGCCGCGCAGGGAAGGTTCCATGCGGAAAAGTACATCCAGCATTTTTGAGCTGAGTTTCTCCTTGGCCTCTTCGTATTCGTCCGGCCGCTTTTTCCATGAGGTGTTGCTCCATTTGCTCCACTGTTCCCAGGGAGCCATACTCACAATTTCGAGTGTTGTTCGACCGGGATATCGCCTGTCCCATTCGGGATCTTTGGCGGCAGGGAAGGAGATGTAGGTTACCGGGAGTTCCTGATTGGGATCCCTGAGATAACTGGCCACGGCAAGATCATGATCATACATATCGGGAAACACCCAGTAGTTGGCTTTAGGCAGAGGTACATTCTCGCGTGATTCTCTGATACCCAGATAGAGACAAACATGACTGAGTGAAGGCTGAATGGCTTCGCTTCGGGAGACCAGCCCAATCTTCTCTGAATATTCGTCAGGCAGCAGATTTTTAAAAGTATTGTGAACTCCGGCAGAACTAATGATTAGCGGAGCATCTACAGTCTGCCCGTTTTCGAGGAGCACAGCATTGGCCCGATTATTTTTTATCTGTATTTCTTTAACTGCGGCATGGGTGAATATGGCGCCTCCTGCCTGAGTAACGGTTGGTGCGATTGCATTGAAAATGGAGGCTGACCCACCAACCGGATAAGAGCCGCCATTCATGTAGTGTCTTGCAAGCATGGCGTGCATCAGAAAGCTGCTTTGAGCCGGAGGAAGTCCATAATCACCGTACTGCCCTGTGAGCACGGCAATGAGCTTGTGATTTGAGGTAATGGAACGCAGTACTTCAAGGGTGGTCTTGTTGTATCGTATGGCTTTGCGTCTCATCCAGCCGCCAACAAGTGCAGATAGGGGAGCAGGCATGGCTTTTTCGGCAAAATAGCCGGTCATATCTTTTTGAATATCGTACAGTAATTTTATGTATTGGTCAATAGCATTTTGATCAGATCGCGAGGAAAAATGAGTTTTGAGGTGCTCGGCAAATGCTTTTTTGCCTTTATAAAAATCGTATATGTCATTTCCGAATACCATTCGATCATAAACTTCGCCCATATCGGCCCATTGCAGTCTGTTGGAGGCTATGGCCTGAAACATTTTACTGGTATATGTTTGGGGTACATGCACATCGCCTATGTAATGAACTCCTACATCCCATTCATATCCGCGGCGCATGAATGTGTGGGTATAGCCGCCCGGGGTGTAGTGTTGCTCAAGTACAAGCACTTTTTTGCCATGTTTTGACAGCCAGGCTGCGGTAGTCATACCCCCGATCCCCGAGCCGATTACGATTGCATCAAAGCTGCCTTGTATAGGGTGGGTGAGCAGGGAATGAACGTAGGGCGATTTATTCATGGCATGAAGGTAGAATTAGTATTGACTAATAAAGATGAGCAATCTCAGTTTTATACATGAGATAACAACCAAAGGCCGCGCAACCGATGGAAGCAGACCCGCTGAATGCGGGTGCCCGAAGGGCCGTGCTGCGCACAGCGGGGGCACGCGGGAGCCCGAAGGGCGATAGCGGGCTGCGCCCTCTGTATTTAAAACAAATTATCGCAACAGGGTCACACTACCTTTAAAGAATTGGGTTGAGTTATCCTGGAAGGTTACTTCTGCAAGATAGACGTAGACTTCGTTGGGCTGGTCTTTCCCTTTGAAAGTTCCATCCCAACCGGCATTGAGGTTTCGTGTTTCGAAAACTTTTTCGCCCCAGCGG
>CAZUHX010000186.1:0-3628 GCA_964620795.1 uncultured Chitinophagaceae bacterium | reverse complement strand
AAAGCAGGCTTCCGCAGGGATGATATTGGTAGCTCCTGTTGCTTCTATCTTTCCTACAGAAAGCAAGCAATCTCCCTCCGGATCAGATAAAGCAAGCAGTTTTAAAATCAGACTGGCCGCCGCCGGAATCGGATTCACCACTTCCCGATAACGGGCTGCATGACCCGCCTTGCCATGAACCTCAAAATGCAATTCGTCGGCAGCAGCCATAAAAGGACCGCTGAACAAACCGATGGTTCCCGAAGGCAACTCGGGTGAAACATGCAGGGCGATCATGGCATGAAGCTCAGGATTTTGCAGCACCCCCGCTTCTATCATGGCAGGAGCCCCACTCGGAAACTTCTCCTCTGCGGGCTGAAAAACAAACTTCAACTGTCCGCCGAATGAGTCTTTCATTTTACTTAGCATCCATGCTGTTCCCAGCAAAATCGCCGTGTGCGCATCATGCCCGCAGGCATGCATCACAGCGGGAATCTTTGAACCATAGGGCCGGCCGGAAACTTCCTGAATGGGAAGGGCATCCATGTCTGCCCGCAAGCCAAGGCAGGCAGAACCCGTTCCTGACCCTTTAAGTACAGCAACGACCCCATGCCCACCAACATTCGTTTTAACCTGCAAGCCCCATTGGCGAAGTTTGTCGGCAACAAAAGCAGCAGTCTTCTCTTCATGGTAAGAAAGCTCGGGATTCATGTGAAGATGACGCCTCCATTCTATTACCAGAGGCAAAACCTCCCGGGCCAGCATCTTTACCCCTTCTGCCTGATTATGAATGGCTCCGATTTCCAATCAATTGCTTTTTATCCGATCGCGAACGATAAAAGCACCGGGACGAGAAGCAATCACTTGTTGCAGATAAAAAGTAGCCTCCAGACGGGTACTGAAATTGCCCAGCTTAAGTTTATAATGCGGCTGCTCGTAATCTACATAGGAAGGAATCTCCGGAAATTCTTTGTAAAGTGAGGCCTTCTCTTTGTAAACATCGTCCCGCACCGAGGAATATAAAATCTGAATGCGATAACCATTGCGCTCATCGGTTTCCTGATGATAAACGGCAGCACGGGCAATGATCTGCTCCAATTCAGGACTCATCACTACTTCAACACTTCCCTGTGCTTTAGACAAAAAAGGGAAGAGCGATAAAATCAAAATGAATACCGGCTTCATAATTGCTGGGCTGCAATTTCCGTGCCTGCAGAAGTTCCGATCCGGTCGGCACCGGCCTGAACCAGTGCAAGTGCGGTTGCCCGGTCCCGGATACCGCCGCTGGCTTTGATCTTGATGCCGGGAGGCAATAGGCTTCTGAGCAATTTAACCGTTTCTACGGTTGCGCCCGGAGGGCCGAAACCGGTAGAAGTCTTCACAAAATCTACGGTCAACTCCGCGCATAGTGAGCAGGCCAGTTTGATCTCTTCTTCGGTGAGTAATCCCGTTTCCAGAATCACTTTCAGTTTGCCTCCCCTGAGCTGTGTTATCGTAGCTACACTGGTGAGCTCGTTCTTCAGATAATTGATATCCTTATTCTTCAGGGCGATGAGATTGATAACCATATCTATCTCATTGGCCCCCTCATCAATGGCTCTGCGAGCCTCCTCCACCTTGGCGGGAGTATGGCTGTAGCCCATGGGAAAACCAACGACTGTCGCGATTTTCACCATGCTTCCCGCAAGCTGTTGCCGGCATTCCCTCACATAATAGGGAGGAACGCAAACGGCATAAAAACCATGCTGCCTCGCTTCTTTGCAAAGCTGCACGATTTCTTCCTTTCGGGCATCTGCCCGCAACAAGGTATGGTCTATTTTGCCTGCGAGATTCATCTTTCAAATTTAATCATCAAGATGAGCTCCGTGGCATTTTTTATACTTCTTTCCACTGCCGCAGGGACAAGGATCATTTCGGCCGATCTTATCTCCCACCCGAACAGGTTCAATTTTTCTGGGCTCCTGAGCAGGCATGTCTCCATTGGAAGAGCCTCCCGAAGCAGGTCCTGCGCCTATCTCATCCCTTGACTCTTTCAGGCGGGCTGCAGGAGCGGGTCGTGCGGGTTCCCGCATCGCTTTCACCGGAGAAGAATTGAGGGAAGGATTGTTGATGGCCGGCACCTGACCCTTGAACAAGAACGAAGCCACATCCCTGTTTACGGTGCTGATGAGCTCCTTAAACAGATTGAACGACTCTATTTTATAAATCACCAGCGGGTCTTTCTGCTCATAACTGGCCGTCTGTACCTCACTCTTCAGATCATCCATCCTGCGCAAATGATGCTTCCAGGCTTCGTCAATCAAAGCCAGCGTAATGTTCTTTTCAAACTGCACCCTGATGTTACGGCATTCCGACTGCACCTCTTCCG
Organism: uncultured Chitinophagaceae bacterium; assembly: GCA_964620795.1. GTDB lineage: Bacteria > Bacteroidota > Bacteroidia > Chitinophagales > LD1 > CAZUHX01. The sequence goes on along the minus strand of CAZUHX010000186.1, from coordinate 1,281 downwards.
CAAGGTTCACCACCACATTCATTCCGCGTATGCCATCGCTAAATGGAATCGCTACAAAACGAATGCTTTCTCCTTTATCCTGTAAAATAGATTGCAATACAGGCAAGGTCTGCGAACTGAGTGCATGCATTTTCCGCTCATAGGTTTCACTGACCTGCGCGTAGAGACGCTCGGTGAGCTGAGCTGCATCCTGTTTCTGAAGTTCTTCCGCAGAAATGGATGTATCAATGGCAAAGCAACGGATCACATCCAGCTTGAAAGCCTCGATATCATTGTTTTCCTTTCCTGCGCCCACCAGCTCTTCGCACAGATCGTAAAAGCTGTTTTGAAGATCATTGGCCAGACGCTCTCCGAATAGCGCATTCCTGCGGCGGGTGTATATCACCTCGCGCTGCCTGTTCATCACATCATCGTACTCCAGCAAGCGCTTGCGGATTCCGAAGTTGTTTTCTTCCACCTTCTTCTGAGCGCGCTCAATAGACTTGGTGATCATGCTGTGCTGAATGACCTCCCCTTCCTCATGGCCCATTCTGTCCATGAGATTGGCGATTCTTTCAGAACCGAACAAACGCATGAGCTCGTCCTCGAGCGATACATAAAACTGACTGGAACCCGGATCTCCCTGACGACCGGCGCGACCGCGCAGCTGACGGTCAACCCGCCTGGAATCATGACGCTCAGAGCCGATAATGGCCAGACCGCCTGCCTGCTTCACCGCATCGCCGATTTTGATATCGGTTCCCCTGCCCGCCATGTTGGTAGCAATGGTTACCGTGCCGGCATTTCCTGCCTCGGCAACAATCTCGGCCTCACGCTGATGCTGTTTGGCATTCAGAACATTGTGTTTGATCTTGCGGATATTCAGCATCCTGCTGAGCAATTCCGAAACTTCAACTGAAGTAGTACCGACCAGCACCGGCCTTCCGGCCTCGGTGAGCTTCACAATATCATCAATGATGGCATTGTACTTCTCACGCTTGGTCTTGTACACCAAATCTTCCATGTCCTTGCGCACAATGGCTTTATTGGTGGGTATCACACTTACTTCCAGCTTATAGATGTCCCAGAATTCTCCGGCTTCGGTTTCGGCTGTTCCCGTCATACCGGCCAGCTTGTGATACATCCTGAAATAATTCTGCAGAGTCACTGTGGCCAATGTCTGTGAAGCAGCTTCAACCTTTACATTTTCCTTGGCTTCAATGGCCTGATGCAAACCATCGCTGTATCGCCTTCCTTCCAGAATACGACCGGTGTTCTCATCCACAATTTTCACCTTGCCAT
>CAZUHX010000185.1:1702-3663 GCA_964620795.1 uncultured Chitinophagaceae bacterium | reverse complement strand
AGGGGCCGGCGCAGCCGGGTGGCGGAACGCCACGGAACCCCCGCAACACCCGGCCTCCCGCTTATGCTTTATGCGTAGAAATCGAAACTGAGCACAGTGAATGATTGAAAGCATAAGCGGGAGGAGGCGCCATATTTCATCCTGTAAATTATTTACGTATCAGCCATCTTTATATTCTATATGGTCTAATATGTTTTTTGGGGATTTATGGTTTAAGTGCACCGACGAATCGCCCGGCATCTGCTGCTGCGGGAAATCCGGAGGCGCGGCAAAGGATTTGTCCGGAAGGGCCGATGAGGAAGACATATACTTTGGATTTATCCTTGACATTCATCTGCCTGAAATAATCATTGAGCGGACCATAGTAAGTGGCTACAAAAGGATGTTTTTCGACAGGCACTCCGGAGCGCATGCCGCCGTCTATCCATCCGGAAGCCCATCTCCAGAAAGTAGAGATCATGGGCACTTCATAAAAGGAGGTTGAGGAGGACTGCAGATTTTGTTGCCAGAATTTATACCAGGCGTCAGCCTGGCTTTGTGCCTGTCGTTCAAAGGCGATGACCAGCAGTTGGGTTTTTCCCGATACCGGCAATTCAATATTTTTTCCGCTCAGGGTTTGGGCTTTGATGGTAGGGAAGGTTCCGGAAGGATTTGCGGAAATCATGGCTGCCTGAAAAATGAGTGCGAGAAGGATGGGTGGAATCATGATGTAATTTAAGATTAAATAATGGATGGCTGCGCTGAGTTTGATCAGTCTTGTTGATTGCTGCGGGCGGCTGCGTTTTTGCTATCGGAAACATTCTGCTCCCCACCCTCCCGCCCAACCGCCGCCCGGGGGCACATGTGCTAATTGCTTGCTTTGCGGCAATCTGCAGCAGATCCTAATACCATTATCAGCAACTCACTCTTTGATCAGTTTGATGAACCTGCTCTCTTTGCCGTGTATCGACAAAAGATAGATTCCCGATGGAAACTCAGTGAGATCAAGTGCTGTTTTGCGTCCAAGAATCTGTCCATGTAAATACGTTCTTCCGCTCATATCTGTAACATCATAATTCGAACCCAGGCAGTTATTTCCTGTCAGCAGCTCGCTTACCCCGGAAGAGGGATTGGGATAGAACTGAACCGCATTTTCGGCTGAAAGGGCAGTGACCGAAGCCGCAGCTGTGACTTCATCGGTGGCGTTCAGCACTTCATAGGTCTGCGCATTGGCGAGGAACCCGGTGAATTTGAGCCGCTCGTAATTCCATTCCGGGGGTATGGTGTAGCTGTAACTCTTTGTTACCACATCTCCGGGCCTGATGATTTGAGTAGGACCGGCCGCGCTGCCATAAGGACTGTCGAGTACGATCCTGCCCACATTGTTGTAATGCATCTGTGCGGCGGGAATGGGGTTGGGCAGATTTTCAAGACCGCACATAATGCCTAATCCTCCGCCTGAATAATTGTTCGACTGATTCCAGCCGGGGGTTGTTCCGCTCAGACTGTCTTCAGAAATGATGAGTCCGAAGCGGAGTTCTGTTTCGATACCGGCCAGAAATTCTGAGCGGAGCTCAAATGAAACCACTCTGCTGAGCGGATTCCAGTTGTAATTTCGGAATTCGATGGTGGCGGGACTGATCACTGCAATTCTTCGTTGATAAGCGGCCTCCAGATTATCCGGAAGATCATCTCCTGCCGTGCGGTCTGTGGTTACGGTAGGGTAGCCCAGAAATCCGGGAATAATTCTTTTGATGGCGGTATTGTAGGCGCCGTTTTCCATCGGGTCGCGGTCGTGAACGGTTATCCCGATCCAGGTATCGGGATGATCGGTTTGCATTTGTTCTATAAAACATTTGCTGCGCACACAATAGCCGCACCAGGTGCCGGTAACAATCTCTGCCAGCACCTTTTTTCGTGGAATGTAGGGCAAGGCCCAGACGGTGAGTCTGAGCGTATCGTTCAACAGATTCATATCTGCG
>CAZUHX010000185.1:0-1692 GCA_964620795.1 uncultured Chitinophagaceae bacterium | reverse complement strand
CCCGGCCAATGAATACGGAAACATCGTACCGGCCTGCGGAAGGGAAAGAGAGCGGGGAGGGGAAGCTCAGATTTACGGAATCATTCAGACCCAGACTGAGGCCGTTGAATGTATGGGTCTGCGGTGCACCTCCATTGATCGAATATCCCAGTTCAAACTCGTTGACGGTATTGGTCCCCTCGTTGTAGAAAGTGGCATTCAGCGTGTAGTTGGTGGCTGTGGCCACATAAGAAGGCAGTTCGGCGGAAAACAGTTTGCCATCCAGAGGTAGTGGCTGATGCAGGCGCACATTATCGATATACCATTGATCAACACTGTCGAGATTTCCCGAAACAAAAAAGCAGAATTCAAAAATCGGCTGACCGATATTGCTGAGGGGGATATTCTGGATAACCGGACCCTCATTTCCGGTTGGGCTGCGTTGCCAGACCACATTCCAGGGGCCGTTGTTTGTTCGGGTAGCTACACCGATAGACGGGCCATTGTTGCGGTGGTCGAACATATAGTTGAAAGTAAGGATGGCGTTGGGATGGCCGCTCATGTCGAGGGCAGGGGCGATGATACGGGACGTGGTATTGGCCGGCAGGTAGTACAGGAATTGCAGTTCGGGGGTTAGTCCGCCTGCGTTGTTTTCTTCAAAGTTGCCGAGATCGATGGTCCAGGTTGTATTGCTGTCCGGGGAATGGCTCTATGACCCAGCCCTGGGGCATGGTGGTGGCGCTGAAATCTTCGTAGAAGAAAGTCTGGGCACGAACAGAAAGGCCGAAAACTGCGCCTAAAATGATTAGAAAAATATGTTTACCGCTGTAAACAACTTTGTGCAGACTGTCATCAGAATTCAGCATGGGTATAGGTTTTCAATCTATCAAATGTAAAACATATACATAAGAATGATTAACTGAAGTCTTTCTGAAATCCAGCCAATGAGCCGGCTGTGTTGCTGTTTGGCCACCAAGCCCCGGGCAGGGATAGAAACCGCCGGCCGAAGGCCGGGCCCGAAGGGCCGAAGCATAGCGGAGCGGTGCATAGCCCGGCCTCCCCGAAGAGGGCTGTACCGGCAACCTACAATCTGCAGGCAGAATGCTGATTCGCAACCGCAATTAAGTTGGCTTCACAGATTTTATAATACAGCCCCGAGGGGAGGGCCCGCACACTTCAAAAAACAAATGATCAACTCTTTCTTTTATCTAAATTTGCTGCCCTCAATACCCGCCCGCATTGCCCGGCGGGCTTAACTGTTTTTAGACCATGCAGATTCAGGAACTGGTTGCAGAATATGCCGCCCACCATACCGCCGAACAGCTTCGCGCTTTGCTTGCAAATCCACAGCAGGATGTTTGCCTCAAAGGCGCCGCCGGCTCCCTGCCCGCTTTGATTTGCGCCGCCCTGCACCAAAGCTCCGATTTTAATCACCTCATCATACTCAACGACAAAGAAGAGGCCGCTTATTTTCAAAATGATCTCAGCGCACTCATCCCCGGTAAGGATGTGCTCTTCTTTCCCGATTCCTACAAGCGCCCGCAGTTTTTTGAAGAGATCAACAACAATCAGGTGATGCAGCGCACCGAAGTGGTGAACCGCCTCCACCAGCCGGGAAGCAAAAAACAAATGGCGGTCACTTATCCTGAAGCGCTCTTTGAAAGAGTGGTCGATACCCGCGAACTCGATAGCCAGTCGCTGCGCCTCAAAACC
>CAZUHX010000184.1:0-3669 GCA_964620795.1 uncultured Chitinophagaceae bacterium | reverse complement strand
CTCTTCTCCCAGCATGGTCTTGCTTTTCAGCAAGCACTTGCGGTACTCGCCCTTGCAATCGTTGGGAATGCGCGCAAGGCACAAACGATCGCGGAAGCTTCGGGTGTCGAGCAAAATAAACTGAACCCTCTTCCCTTCAGGCCCCAAAACCAACTGATGATAAATACCCGGATGATCCCTTCGCTCACTGGTACGAGGCTCTTCAAAGAATTCCATGAAAAGCTTCTTTGATTCTTCTTTCATGGGATATTCTTTCCCCCCGTCGTTTACTCCGTAATCATGATCATCCCAAACACCCAAAACTTTGGTGCCATTGGCTTTCATCTGCATTAGGCCGGGTTTGGAAAACAGCTTTTCATATTTCGAACGCAGCAGTGCCATGTCTTTCGTATCACCATACATATTGTCCCCCAGAAACACAAATACATCCGGCCGCAGGGCATCCACTTTATACCAGATCTCCTGAGGATTGTCCTGCCCGATACAAGAACCAAAACCAATTTTAGTGATGGGATTCTGGGCAGAAACAGTCAGCATAAACAAAACGGGAAGGAAGCGAAGCAGCTTGCGCATATACATGAAATTTCTTCAAATATAAGACAGTAAAGCAGGCGGTGCTTGAAGAAATCGTTAAGCTACGCCATAAAAAAAACGCCGGCTGTAAAGCCGGCGTTCCGTATATCTGTTTTCTAATAATATCAGGACAGTGCCACACGAACAGCCTCGGCAGCTTCCTTCAGCTGTATAGCCGAACGAACCTCCAGCCCGCTCTCGTCAATAAGACGCTTGGCTTCTTCTGCATTGGTTCCCTGCAATCTTACAATAATAGGCACCGGAATGTTTCCGATAGACTTGTAAGCATCCACAATTCCCTGAGCCACGCGATCGCAGCGCACAATACCCCCGAAAATATTGACCAGAATGGCTTTTACATTCGGATCGCTGAGAATTATCCTGAAAGCTTTTTCAACCCGCTCTGCATTGGCCGTTCCGCCCACATCCAAAAAGTTGGCCGGCTCACCTCCACTCAGTTTGATCATGTCCATGGTAGCCATGGCCAAACCTGCACCATTCACCATACATCCAACATTTCCATCCAGCTTTACATAGTTGAGGTGATAATTTCCAGCTTCTACCTCAGTGGCATCTTCCTCAGATAAATCCCTGAGCGCTTCAATCTCGGGTCTGCGGTAAAGTGAATTGTCGTCAATAGAGATTTTACCATCAACCGCCACAATCTTATTGTCGGAGGTTTTCAGGCAGGGATTGATTTCTACCATAGAAGCATCGGCATCCAGGTAGGCTTTGTAAACCGCCTTGATAAACTTGCCCATTTCCTTGAATGCATTTCCTGAAAGCCCCAGATTAAAAGCAATCTTGCGGCACTGGTAATCCATGATGCCGGTTCCCGGATCAACCCATTCTTTAAAAACTTTTTCCGGTGTGTGCTCTGCCACTTCCTCAATATCCATCCCCCCTTCCGGTGAATAGATGATTACATTTTTGCCCTTGCTGCGGTCGAGCAATACAGAGACGTAAAACTCTTTAGGTTCCGATTCACCGGGATAATAAATATCCTGAGCCACAAGAATTTTGTTGACCCGCTTTCCGGCAGGACCTGTCTGCTTGGTCACAAGAACATTGCCGAGAATATTGGTGGCAATTTCCTTCACCTTGTCGTGATTCTTGGCCAGTGCAACACCTCTTTGCTCTGTTCCTTCGATGGTCCCCTTACCGCGTCCGCCGGCATGAATCTGAGATTTCACGACCACCCAGTCACTTCCGTATTTGTTTTTCAATTCAACGGCAGCAGCCACCGCTTGCTCGGGTGTTTCGGCCACAATGCCTTCCTGAATGGCGGCTCCTGCTTTTTTGAGCAGTTCCTTGGCCTGGTATTCATGCAGATTCATGATTTGGATTTTTAAGCGCGGCTAAAATAGGTGCTGTAAGTTCAATAATCAAACATTCGCTATTTTAGAATCCATGCAAAAAATAATCCTGCTGCTGATGGCCTGCCTGCCGGTCTTCATGTCCTGCAGAAATGCTGAAAGCAAACCTTCCGGCCTAAACAAGTCAGAAACGGCCTCAAATCAGACTGAATCGCTTCAGGGAAAAACCACTGAGCTGTTTCAAAACTTTAGCCCCGTGCAGCTTTATCTGCCTTCCGGCTGGGAATCGGGCAGGGACGAATTGCTGTTTTTGTTTGATCCCGGGGGAGTGCCGGCCACACCCCTGGCCCTCTACAAACAACTGGCCGACCGGCAAAAGATTGGCCTTGCCTGCGCTTCAGGCATCCGCAACCAGCTTCCCCTGGAAAGTTGTGTTTCTCTGGCAGACCGGCTACTCGACAGCCTGATTGGGGTTCTTCAACCTGCAAGAACAAGCCTGGCCGGATTTTCGGGCGGAGCCAAGGTGGCCATGCTGCTGGCAAACCGGCGAACAGATGTGAACCGAACCATTTACTGCGGCTCGGGAGTCGAAATCAAAGCTTCGAACAGTGGCTCGAGTTGGATTGGCATTGCAGGGCTGCGAGATATGAATTACACCGATCTGATCGGTTTGCATCTGGGCATGCAGGCCGCAGGAATGAATGCGCTTCTTCTGGAATGGCCCGGCGGACATGAATGGCCGTCCGAAAAGTATATGGAAATAGCACTGAAAAAAGATTTAAATGACATCCCTCCGGGCAAACTGTTTGCTGACTCGGAGAAAAAACAAAAACTCAGAGAAAAAGAAGAACGGCTCAAAGGCTTTTATCTGCAGGCCATCGGCACACAGCCTTCTTCATGGTGGATCAATGAAATGAAAATTCTGCGCGAGCGGGCAGTGACAGATCGGGAAGGTATTTATGAACGGCTAAAAGGATTTATTTCACTGGCCTGCTATAGTCTCGGCACCAAAGCACTCAGAGAGTACAATACCGCAGCCGCCGGCCCCATCATAGAAGTATATGGAATTGCAGACCCGGAAAATCCCGATGCCGATGTTCTCATGGCAAAATATCTGTTTATGCTTGGCAAAACTGATGCGGCCAAAGAATCCTTAAAGTCAGCAGGAATCAAGGGGTACAATAAATTTCAGGAACTCGAGCCGGAGTTCAGAGCACTGTTCAACCCCTGAATGAGCCTGACATATTTAAACAGAACGAATAAGTAAGGTAAGGTCGGAAGATTTTCTGCCACTACCTCGCCTCTGTCACTGCCATACGCCACCCGGCTGCGCCGGCCCCTCCACCCCCTGGCGCGGCTTTAAGGTGGCAATAGGTAACAAGTACTATGACTCTACTTTCGGATCCCTTCCTGCAAAGCAAACCGTTTGTAGCGCTCGAGAATGGTTTGCATTATCGTATAATCTGAATTGTACTTCAGAAAATCCAGCGGAAGGTCAAGGAAACGAATAAACTCTTCGTCATACTCCTCAGGCAGGTCAAACAATTCCCTCTCCCGATAATATCTGAACAGCTCCCTGAAAATGCGCTTGCGGTTATCTTCCACAATTTGCTGCCTGAGCTTGGCCCTTTCTCTGGCGCGATCGCTGAGCAGTTCATACAAGGCACTGATCGGACTGGTAAAACTCATCTCCGGCTGCTCAAGCTCTTTGGGTATTTCTCCCAGCTTTTTTCTTTCCTCTTCAATGTCTTCCAGCGTTTTCTTCGGACGAATCACCACG
>CAZUHX010000183.1:0-3700 GCA_964620795.1 uncultured Chitinophagaceae bacterium | reverse complement strand
CAAATAGTTGCTGGATCCTCCCCGCTGACGAATCCACAGCCGATTGAAGTTTTGGGTCAGTCCGCTGAGATTGAAACTGATGGTCTGCCAGCCGCTCTGGTTGAAATTGCTGATGTTGTGTGCCACCAGGCCCGAGGCAGGAATAGCCGGCAGTACGCTTGTTCCCACTCCCGAATTGTAGGTGTAGGGTATGGCCGCATCCAGCAATACAAAGTCGATGTCCAGAGGAATGGCGGGCGTGTAATTGTATATGGCCATGCTCACCGTATAGGATTTGTTGCTGTCAAAGTTGTATTTCAGGGCCGCACTTTCACTCATGCTGCTGTTGTGTACTCCAAAAAGCGCATGACCGGTTCCATTGAAGGGAGTCGTGAATCTGTTGTCGTAAATGGAAGGCGTGCCGTTGATTACTTCCCAGTTTTCGAGACAGCCCGGATTGCCGTTCCCGAACAGATTGAATGCATGTTCCCTTTGCTGTGCACTGAGCGAGCCGCAATCGTCGAAGTCGATGCAAATGTTGTTGGGTATTTCGCGGCTCAGGCAAAGGGAGTCTATGAAGAGATAATTGCTGCTCGCTCCGTATTGTCTGATCCAGAAGCGGTTGAAGTTTTTGGGAAGGTTAGATACGGTGAAGGATACGATCTGCCAGTTCTGTGTGGTGAAATTCCTGATGCTGTCCACCTTTAGTGCTCCTGCCGGAACTGCCGGCATTGCCGAGTTGCCTACATTGCTATTGTACAAGTAGGCAATGGAGGTGTCGAGTAAGTAAAAATCAATATCTATGGGCACTCCATTGTAGTTGTACAAGGCCATGGAAATGGTATAGGTTTCTCCGGTGGTGAAATTGTATTTCAGTGCGGCACTCTCGGTAGTGCTGTTGTTGTGAATCCCAAAGAGGGCGTAGTCTGTGCCGGTATAGGGAGTGGTAAATCTGCTGCCATAGATGGAGGGTGTTCCATTGGTCACTTCCCAATCCTGCAGGCAGCCGGCATTGCCGTTTCCGTAGAGGTTGAAAGCGTGCTCTCTTTGCTGTGCACTGAGGGCGGCACCACAATCATCGAATTGATAGCAAACGGTTTGTGCGATGCTGATGTAATGAAGGGGCAATAAGCCTAATAATATCAGAAGGTTTTTCATACCCATAAAATTTTCGGAAACAATTATACGAAAATTTATGAGATGAAAGTACGGATGAAGGATGTTGCCGCTGTATTAAAATTAAATGTGGGTTATTGGGGAAAGTCAGGGGCGCTTAATGTTTTGCATTTAAACAGGCTCCCAAATTTTTGCGAGCCTACTCTTCGGTTCCATCGGCATGGCGGGCGAAACGCCCTTTGTTGCGGTCGTGTACCTGATCGTACCGCGGCCAGGGCCAGCCTCCAAATTGGGTGGCGTGATAGTCCTGAAAGGCCTGATGAATTTCTTCTTTGGTGTTCATCACAAAGGGGCCGTATTGCATCACGGGCTCGCCAATAGGCCGGCCCTGCAGCATGAGCAGCGAGGCTCCATTCTTACCCGCCTGCAGCTTAACCGGCACTTCAGGTTTCAATTGTATGGCATGATAGCTTCCTGCTTCTGTTTCTGCGATGCGCAGTCCGCTGCCTTCGTAATAATAAAGCATGCGGTTGATGCCCGCAGAGGCCGGCGGCAGGATCCATTCTGCTTCGGGCTGCATGAGGATGTTCCAGACGGCCACTTCGTTTCGGGGATCGGCCGCCCATGAATCGGGCGGAGGAGAGCCTGCCCGTTTATCGGCCAGCTGACCCGCGATAACTTCAACTGAAATGCTGCGGCCCAGGTTATCGGTATGCGTGTAGATGGGAATTTTTTCTTTCCAGAGCATGCGAAAGTAGGGCTCTGCCATTTTGCGGGAGGCAGGCAGATTGATCCATATTTGAAAAAGTTCCATGGGATTGTCGGCATCCTGTTTCAGGAGGGGAAACATTTCTGAGTGCTGAACGCCTTTACCGGCGGTCATCCACTGCACGTCACCATTGCCGTATCGTCCGGCAGCGCCCAGGCTGTCGGCATGATCTACCAGTCCTTTGCGCACTACGGTGATGGTTTCAAATCCGCGGTGCGGATGGCCGGGAAATCCGGGAACCGTTTTGCCGTGGTACATGCGAAAGCCGTCTTTGATGATGAAGTCGTCGCCCATCTGCCGGCCGGAGTAATGGCTTGGGTCGGGGCCCATATTTTCATTTCCTGCGGGGAAGTGGTCTTCGTGGTGAACACAGAAGAGGAAGGGATCGGCGGTTTCCCACTGGAAACCAAGCGGACGGGTACTGAGGATTGGGTTCATGGCCGGTGATTGAAGAGAGGCGCGGATATTTCTGGCTGCGCTGAGCAGGGGCATACTGAGTGCTGAGCCCAGTGCGAGGGCTGTTCGTCCGAGAAAGCTGCGGCGGTCGAAGGCGTCTTTCATGCTACAAATCTATGGATAAGAAGGGGTGAATAATAGCATATTCGGGCAGAGATTGAGCGGAAGTAAATCATGGGTGGAAGGAGATGAACCAACACTATTTCATGTCCGGTCACAACTAAACTCTGCTCTTGAGAGTGGTTGGGGGGTGCAAATAGAAAGCAGCAACTCTATTTCTGCCTAAGCAAAAAGTCGCGCAAGTGATGGGAGCAGAGCCGACGAAGGAGGCTGCCCGAAGGGCCTGGCTGCGCACAGCACGGGCCGCGCGCATAAACAGTTCTTCAGGCGCAGCCTGATGCGTCTCTTACACATGTGCAATAGGAGCGCGGCTGCGCCCAATACATTATGATTTAGATGAGCTAAAATTTTTCAATGGCTCCGAGTCCGAAGAGGGCGAAGTCGTACTTTACGGGATCTGCCGGATCAAAGCGTCGCAGGGCCGCATCGAGCTCTGCCAGTGCTTTGGCGTCGTTCTGCGCTCTGCTCAGCAGACCCAATTTGCGGGCCACATTGCCGGAATGAACATCCAGCGGACATGAGAGGCTGGCGGGACTCAGCGATTTCCAGAGACCGAAGTCAACGCCTTTGTTATCGCGCCTGATCATCCAGCGCAGCCACATATTCAGCCTCTTGGCTGCGGAGTTTCGCATGGGATCCGAGAAATGTTTTTCGGTGCGCGCGGCATGCGGCAGTTCAAAGAAAATTTTTCTGAGTTCATGCAGGGCGGGCTGAAGGTTGTCGTTTCGTGCATGCTGAGCCAGTATGGTTTCGAATCCTCCATGTTTTTTATATATGTTTCGAATGGCTTTCACGAAATACGGGAAGTCGGGGCCCTGAAAGGTGCGGTGTGTAAAGCGGCTGAGGCGGTTGATTTGCGCGCTTCGTGCATCCATCACAAATCCGTAGGGTTCATCTCCCAGCAGTTCCATCATTTGCGATGCACTCGTAATGATGCTTTTGCGGTTTCCCCAGGCGATGCAGGCCGCGAGAAATCCGGAAATTTCGATGTCCTGAGGCCGGCGATAACGGTGCGGTATTGAGATGGGGTCGGCCTCAATGAATGAGGGCCGGTTGTATAGCTCTGCCTTGTGGTTGAGGAAGTCGCGCAGTTCATCCGGACTGAGTTCAGGAGCGGTCATATGGAGAGCAATGGGCGTGTAAAATATTCCATCTATCGTGAAATATACATAAGCCGGGCGCTTTTGATGTTGTAGACCTATAGTGGCCTTCTGCCGAAAGCTCTTTTCGTTCCGTAAATCGCTGAGGCGCCGGTCTTGG
>CAZUHX010000182.1:0-3712 GCA_964620795.1 uncultured Chitinophagaceae bacterium | reverse complement strand
GGCAACCAATCCTAACCACTGCGGTCTGCTCCGAGATCAGCTCACTCATGGTTTTAATATCCTTTAGCCGAATATCCCTTGATGTAGCTTTATCAATATCAAAATCGCAATGCAAGCCTTTGGTAACGTGAATCATCAGGTGATCAGGCCTGAGATACGGACTGAAACCTGTGATCATTTCCTTGAAAAACTCTGAAGGCACTGCAGGAAAAATCAAGTAGGATTGGTCTGCGACTTGTTCCAGACTTTCTGCAATCTGTACCCGCGGATGCAGATCTGTATTCCGGCTGCGCCGGCTGCTGCGCAATTGCTCAGCTGCATCAGGATTCCGCTCATACAGAAGTACTTCACCATTCTCTGCGATCAAATTGGCAATGGCCGATCCGAAACTGCCGGCGCCGATTACGGCAGAAACTTTATTACCCGACATAATACTGAAGATTATAGCCTTCCAGGCGGTTATGGTAGTAATACAGCAACTTCATATTTTCTGTACCGATTTGGCCATCGGGATACTGAACCAGAGGAGACTGAATATGATAAAGAGCGATATTCCGAATGCCGTTTGCTATCAGTTCATTAAGATTAGCAGGATCAATTTCTCTGCTCAAAATCACTTCCTCTCTGCTTTCAATAAAACGCAGTCGCTCAATAACATTTCTCAGGGCCTGATTGAATTCTTCTTTTTCCAGTCGAATATCGTCGGGAGGAATTCTGAACAGTGCAAAAATATCTTCTGCCTTATATTTCCTGCGAATCAGCTCAAAAGCGGTGTAACAGACCAGATGGCTATCAAGCACCACATTGTTTCTGTAATAACTCTGAACAATCTTTTCACTCAAAATCCGAGTATATTCCCCATCCCGCTGAGGATCGTCTACCATAACCCTATTGGTCATAAAGTATTCTCGCAAATGAATCTCTCGACCCAGATGATCAAAACTTCTTCCATTCTCATCCACTTTGTTTCCCACTACATCCATCACCTCTCCCAATGAAATGGTGAGAGAGCTGGAGGCCTGAATAAATTTGTAGATAAACTTGAGCATTTTGACCGAGGTGGAATACTCATCGTTTTCACGCAGGTATTTTTCCTTTCCTGTCTCTTTGAGATAATCGTTGATCAGTCCCTCAGCCTCGAGTACAAAATGATAATTGATGATGAGCGGAACTACAAAAATCCGGGGCGCGTTTTGCTCATCCTCATAATTCATAAAATGATTACGCTGAGCTTCTACCGCAGTTCCCAGGAGTCCGAGTTTCAATTTCTTTTCGAGCTGACCGGAGCGGCTTCTCGTGCCTCCCGGAAAGAAAATACTGTGCGCGCCTCGCTGTAATGCAATACGTGAATAGGTTTTGAGCATTTCAAGATACAGTCCGTTTTTTTTGCGGCGATCTACCTTGTAAGCTCCAAGTCTGCTCATGAAATAGGAAAGCAACTTGATGGAAAACAGATTCAATCCTGCGCCATAGGTAAATGCGGGCAGTCCAAGTTCATTCAGGACCCAGCCGATCATGATGGAATCCATATTGCTGAAATGCGTAGGAACCACAACTATGGTGTGCTTTTCAGATAATTTTCGGATTTTTTCTATATCTCCGATGATCGGTATTTTCTCATGAAGTGTTTTCCAGTTGGCGCTGAGTGTTTTTGCCCACTTACCCGGCGAAGCGCTCAGCACCCTGCTGAAGAAAAATGGCAAAACGGTACGTGCCATATTGAAAGCTCCGGGATCAAAATTTCCGGTGATCTCCTGCACATAGCGCTCCATGATCTCCTCCAGGATCTGTTCTTCGGTAATGCCTGAACCCGGTGAGTCGAGCCTGATAATCTTACTTTTAACTCCGCTCCAGAAGCGTCCCTCGTCTTTGGGATCTGCCTTCCATGGCTTTTCAATCAGCCTGTTTCGTTCCTGAAAGAGAATACTTTTCAGTTCATCTCGCAAAGGCTTACTTCCCAATTTACCAAGGAAATGACGGCGGGTTTCGGACTTAACCGATTCCATAAAGTTATCCCTGTCCTCACTAAGTTTATATATAGGCCATTGCCTGATGTCCTTCTCCACATAGGGAAGAGGAAATTCTGAAGTCAAATATCTTTTTCCACCACTCATTCTCTGCCTTTTAAATCCTTACCGCGTTTGAGATAATGATACCACATTTTAAAGAAAACTCCAAGGATGCCAGTTAAAGATCTATATCAGATTTGATCTTTTGAAGGATGGCAAGAGTACCTCCACTGTGTTCACGCACATATTCAGCGGCCATTTCGAAACGAAACCCTTCTAGCTCACGACTAAACAGATCAAAAATAATTTCATTGAACTCGGAAGAATTCCTAAAACTGAATGCAGCTCCGCGTTCCATTAAATCTATTGCTTCTGCCGAGCGGCTGAAACGCGGACCAAAGATCACCGGAATTCCATACACCGCAGGCTCGAGCACATTGTGAACGGCATGATCAAAACCACCACCAACATAAGCAAAGAGAGCCAGTCTGTATAAGCCTGCGAGCATACCTATCTTGTCGATTACCAAGACTTGCGCAGATGAAGGATCCTTGCAGGAACTTAACTGAGAGTACCGTAAACTTCCCTCCGGAAGCTTTTTCATAAGTTCATTCATTCTGTGCTCTTCCACCTGATGCGGCGCAATGATCAGCTTGAGCACCCCAAGCCGTTTTTCCCTCAATGCCTTTACAAGAATATCTTCGTCTGCAGGCCAGGTACTTCCGGCAACCAAACAACTCTTTCCTGAAGTAAATGGCTCAAATTCCCCGGAAGGAAAAAATCCTGATGCATTCATCAGTACACGGTCAAAACGGGTATCGAATGTCTGGCTGCAGTTCATGATGCCTGCTTGATGAAGAAGAGCTAGTCCATCGCAGGTCTGTTCAAAAATGAAGCTGAAATTCTTTAATCCCGCCCGAAACAAGCGTCCGAACAGAGGCATGAAGAAAATCTGTTCCCGACGGAAGCGCGAAGCAATGAGATAGAGGGGGATATTACGTCTCCCGATTTCCTGCAAAACACATAGCCAAAAATCATATTTGATCCAAAACACAACTGTGGGATTCAGCAGATCCAGCAACTCTTTTGCTTTTTGCGGACAATCTTCCGGCAGATAGAAAACCAGATCGGCGGAAGCATAATTTTTTCTCGGCTCAAAACCTGAGGGGGAAAAGAAACTGAGTGCAATGAAGTGTTTTCCGGGATGTTCTGTGCGAATCTGCTCGATGAGCGGACGTGCTTGTTCAAATTCGCCAAGAGAGGAACAATGAAACCAAAGTACCGGACGATCGGGCATGACCATGCGGCTTAGGTGAAGGCGGCTCTCTTCTCTCCCATCAACAAATCTGCGATACTTTCCACCTGACAGGGCCGCGATTCTCGCCAACAAAAAATAGACTCTCACACCAAGGCGATAGAGGAAATAGTCAGGCTGAGGATATGCTGAAGCCCTGAACATCAGTAGTAAAAATCATTCTTTCCCGTGTTAAGAAAAACCGGGATATAGTAACCTATTTTTATACCCGGCAGGAAACCGGTAATCCATGCATTGTTCTTGCTGCCTGTATCAAAGTCAACCGGACGCATGCCTTGCGTTAAATAAAGCTCAGCCTGAAAGCCCGCATAGAAATTGAAAAATTTCTTTTTCTCAAGCATGGTATAACCGATAAACTGCGATAATACCGGACCTACTCCAAGGCGGT
>CAZUHX010000181.1:0-3714 GCA_964620795.1 uncultured Chitinophagaceae bacterium | reverse complement strand
AGTGCTCTCCATTCTTCTTTTTCAGTCGCATGCATTCCTCTATCCCATCTCCGACTTCCGCTCCGGACTGCCCTGGCTCTTGCTTTGGGCATACAGCCTGCGGGCAGGAGTGAAAATCAAATTCTTCAATGCATGCATTTCTGCTCTTTTACTCATCCCTGTGATATGGAGCCATCCCCTCATGCTGATTCCGACCGGCTTTGTGTGGATGTTGCGCCTTTTCAACAATTCCCGTCACATAAGCAGGAATGATGCCATGCTGTTTAATATAAATCTGATCATTATCGCAGCCCGTCTGGCGGTTTTCAATACCGCCTACGATGATCAAAAATTGCAAATGCCCTCAGCGTCAGATTTTTTGGCCAATCTTATCCCCTCGCTGAATATTTCAGGCGGTATGGCGCTCTTGCCCGAATGGATCACTCTGCTGCTGTTGCTGCTATTGCCTGCAAGCGCATTCGCCCGCCTCCTGCTGATCCTCTGTTTCTGCGGAAGCCTCTCGCTGATCGTGCAAACCGGACAAGCAGTGGTCTGGGATCAATACGCCGATCATCTGCTCACAGGCACAGCAGCTTCTATGGGCATCTATGCCGCACATTTTTTATCTGCCCGTCACTTACGGTTGGCTTCAACGGCTCTGCTCCTGCTGCTGCTCTTCAGAAGCATTCAGATCATACCATATGCTTCAGCGGCTAAGCAGAGACTTCAGTTTTACCAAAACTGCATAGATCAATGTCGAAGCCTGAATACTCCGCATGCCCTCATTTTTTGCAAAGACTGCAACTGGCCTCTCTGGGACAGCTATTATCAAACCATACTGCTTTCTTCTTCCAATGGAAAACCAATCGGCATCGTTTTCACCAACAGCCCCCCCTCCGATTCCCTGATGCATAATCCACCGAAGGGATGGTATGACGGAAACGGAAACTGGAAATTGAATGATATCAAAAATGGCATACTTCCCCATGCCGATACCTCTTCCCTGCAATTTTACTCTGCCGGCAAAAACAAGCCATTGCTTCAGCCCCATACAACTGCTTTTTGATATTTTAGAAGCCTACATCTCATGATACAGCGCTTCCCCGGATTCGACAGCTTTCGCTTTGTGGCCGCTTGCCTTGTGGTTGCCTGCCATATCGAAATCCAGAAACATTACCTCCTGCTTCCCACACTCATTTCCATAGATGCCGTTTATGAAATAGGTAAAATGACCGTCACCTCATTCTTCGTGATGAGCGGTTTTCTCATTACCCATTTGTTGCTCAAAGAAAAGGAACAGACCAATGATATCCGTTTGTCCTGGTTTTACATACGCCGCGGATTGCGCATCTGGCCTTTGTATTATCTGCTCACTTTCATCGCATTTTTCATACTTCCGCTCAGCGATGCCGGCTACGTTCCCGCGCAGAGCGAAGAACTGCAGCAGCAATTCCTGCCTAAACTCTTCTTGTACATTATCCTGATGCCCCAGTTTATCTATCTCAACGGCCTGCCCATACCCGGAGCAGAACAACTATGGACCATCGGCACCGAAGAGATATTTTACTTCCTCTGGCCCGTTGTCCTACTGTTTTCACAGAATCCGCTGCGCAGCACCATCATTTGCGGAGGAGGCTGGCTGCTCACAAAGTTAATCCTCTGGCAAGGCTCTGCCTACTTCCTGCATGCCGACACCAACATTCCTTACACCCTCTTCAGCATCATGTACTATAATAAAATAGAATGCCTGATGCTGGGTAGTCTTGCTGCCATCGGATTGAAACAAAATACATATTGGTTTAATTTTATATCAAAAAATATAATATTCTTATTTTTAGGAATATTCATTTTGCTTGCACTCATGGCTGCATCGCTTCAATTCGGCGCTTTCGACTATTTCTGGTACGCATTCGCCTTCATGCTCATCCTCTCCTACACCGGAACACGAAAGCCTTCTCAATCAGCGGCCCTGCAAAGCTTCAGCCGCTATCTTGGGCATATTACCTACAGCCTCTATATCTGGCATTTTCCCGTAGTGCTGATTGTACTTCATTACAGCCTTCGCGTATGGAATTGGTCACCCACCGAAATTGGTTCCAATGCAGGTATTTATCTGCTCGTTTTCGCGGGCACACTCACTTCTGCCATCCTCAGTTACCATCTCATTGAAAAGCCATTTCTGCGCTTGCAAAATCGTTTCAGACCGCTGCATTCCGATCATACGTAAGAGGGCGTGCCCCCTGCGGGGTCGCGTCGTCCGGGGCTGCGCTTCGCTCCGGCCACAAGTGGCAGCCTTCGGCTCCCCTCCCACCGCTCACGCAGCTTTGCAGCATAAGGAACCGAACTGCCATCATTAAAATCTTTGCTTTAATGAGCTGTTGACACAAAAACAAAACGCCACGCTGAGCGTGGCGTTTTATAAATCGATGTGTTTTTTTATTTGGCTGCTGCAGCTTTCTTCTGACCCAATTTGTTGAAGTCGAAAGTCATACCGGCATAATACAAAGCCCCAAGTGTTGGTCCGGCAATGGCCTCAAATCGCGGATTGTTATATACGTTGGAACCACCAATCCTGAATGAGCTGTACCACTTCTCTACTTCATAACTTACCTGAAGATCAAGATAGTGGTAGGAAGGAATGGTACCATCGCCCATTGGAGCCTGCCATTCGAAAGAAGGAACCCACTTGAAGTTGGCACTGAAGCCCAGACCTTTCCAAACGCGGTATGCATTCACACCCACGTTCACCTTATGACGAGGCGTATTGAAACCGCTCAACACATTGCCCTGATCCGAATTTTTCAGATTGGAATCGTCAAGATCTGCATAGGTATAGTTTATATAAGGAGTAATACCCTTGCCCACATAATAACTCACGCTCATCTCGGCTCCCCAGGTTGGAACCGGCTTGGGAGAGTTCAGCCAGAACTGAAGAAGTTTGGTGTTGCCAACCAATACGTCATTGATTCCGCTTTCGGTTCCTGCAGTTCCCAGTTGCGGACGAACCAAACGGGCAAATCCGATGAAATCTGTGTAGCGGGCAAAATATCCGGTGAAGTCAATCAGCACACGCTTGGCGATCTCACCGCGGTAACCAAATTCTGCAGATATCACTTTCTCAGGCTTCAGCGGAGCTATCTTCACAGACTTCAGCAAACTGGTATTATAATCGAAAGTGCTGTCGAAATAATTATTGAAATCTTGCACCGACTGCAACGTGTACACATTATCAACTCCGCGCAAATTTCCGGCGAGGAAAATACGGCCTATGTCCAGATATAAATAAAGATCCTGAAGGGTTGGATTGCGGAAGGCATACGCCGCCGAAACACGAATCAGATGGTCTTTATTGATGTTGTAAACAATAGAACCTCTGGGCGAAAACTGGGCTGCAAAATTCTTGTTTTTATCGATGCGCAGCGCAAGTGAAAACTTCAGCTTATCCTGCAAAATAGACTTGCTTGCCTGCAAATAAGCCCCAACTTCCCACATGCTGATTTTATTGCCGACTGTATCCTCCAGGATTGTTCCCCTTGAATTGGGCAAATACATCCGGAATGAAGCTCCGGCAATAAGGTCTACAGCCTTAAGCATATCAAAGCGGTACTGACCTTCGGTATGACTCATCCAGGATCTGTCGTAAAAACGTGTACCTGTAAGGGAGTTGGTTTCGCGTATAATATTGTTGAAAGTGTCGTTGAACTGCTGTGAACCACCGCGATACCAGGACTGCTG
>CAZUHX010000180.1:3403-3731 GCA_964620795.1 uncultured Chitinophagaceae bacterium | reverse complement strand
CGCAGCATTTCCAATTCCTTGCTCAGGCAAGGGGTGATGGAACAAACGGCCTGTCCGGAATGGTTGCTGCAGGAATGCCATCAGGCCGCCGGCGACTGGGCCGAAACTTTAGCGCTGCTGCTCCCCGATATTCATCCTCAGCCACTGCCGCCCCTGTTTGAACTCATGCAGCAAATCAATCGCCTGCATGCGCTTCCCGAAGATGAAAAACAGCAGCAGCTGCTGCACTGGTGGGCGCACAGCAATGAACAGGGACGCTATGTGCTGCATAAACTGATAGGCTCTTCTTTTCGCATCGGAGTATCCGAGGGCCAGGTGCTTCAGGCAC
>CAZUHX010000180.1:0-3393 GCA_964620795.1 uncultured Chitinophagaceae bacterium | reverse complement strand
CTCAAAAGTCTCCGGCCTGGACACGGGAGTTCTCGCTTCAAGATTGAGTGGCAAATGGTCACCTGATTCTTTAAGCTGGAAAGCGCTGATTGATCCTCAAAGTGAAAATGAAGACCCCTCGCGTCCGTATCCGTTTTGCCTGGCGCATCCCTTACCGGATTCCGATCTTCCACCGGAACCGCAGCAATGGCTGCTGGAGTGGAAATGGGACGGCATCCGCGCCCAGATCGTGAAGCGAAGCGGAAAAGTATGGCTCTGGTCGCGCAGCCATGAATTGCTCAATGAGGCCTTTCCGGAACTGATAGGCGCCATGAGTAGTTTGCCCGATGGCAGCGTGCTCGACGGAGAAATACTTGCCTGGCAGTCAGACCGCCCCTTGCCCTTCGGATTGCTGCAAAAGCGGATCGGCAAAAAGAAGCCCGGCCCCGCACTTATCCGCTCGGTTCCGGTGATTTTTATGGCCTACGATCAGGCCGAGAGCAGGGGAGAAGACATTCGCTCCAGGCCGCTTCATCAGCGCAAAACAGAGGCTCTCCGTCTTCCGGAAAATCCATTTCTGCGGCATAGTCCTTTCTGGTTTTCCTCTACCTGGGAGCAGACCGCAGCAGCCCGGCTGAGGGCCGCCGATCAGGGTGCTGAAGGCCTCATGATCAAGCACAAAGACAGCCACTACCATGCGGGCCGCAAACGCGGACTCTGGTGGAAATGGAAACGCGATCCATACAGCCTCGACGCTGTGCTTGTTGCCGCCAAAAAAGGAACGGGCCGCCGCGCAGGTCTCTTCACCGATTACACCTTTGCGCTGCGGCAGGGAAACGAATGGGTCACCTTCGCAAGTGCCTATTCCGGGCTAACCGATCTTGAGATTAAAGAAGTAGATCAGTTCATCAGGAAAAATATACGCGAAAAATTCGGCCCCGTCAGAACCCTGCAACCACTTCTGGTTTTTGAAATCGGCTTCGAAGGCATCAACCGGAGCAACCGCCACAAATGCGGCGCGGCAGTTCGCTTTCCGCGCATCCTGCGCATCCGCCGCGACAAACCGCTTGAAGAAGCCAATACCATAGAGGATCTTCTTTCATTGCTTCCTCCTGAATAGATTTTTTTTGGGGGGCGCCCCCGCGCTTCGTCTCGCGCTGCTTCGCCTCGCGCGGGGTCGGGCTCTTCGCTCATAGTCCTCGGCCCGCAAAAACATCCTGTCCTACGATTGCCGGCTGCTTCGGGCCTGCGGGCTATCCGCGGCGATCCCTCGCCCGGCCCGGCGGGCAAAAAAAAAAGCCGCCCGAAGGCGGCTGAATTATCATATTCTTTTTAAACTATTTCTTGTTGATGCTGATGCTTCTTGAACTGTTTCCGCTGCTCAACTGCAACTGATAGGTTCCGGCTGCCAGATCTGTAACAGAGAAGTTCTCCTGAACCTTACCGCTCAGTTGCTTATCCATGCTGCGAACTACACGGCCGGCCATATCCGTGAGACGCACAGTTACCTTGTTGCTGTTTACAGTATTGAACTCAAGATTCAATACAGAAGAGGCCGGATTCGGATAAACGCGCATGCTCAAGCCATTGTCTAACTGAACCAGACCTATACTGGTATTCTCATTTACAGTAACAGATTTGGTTGTACTGTAGCTGCATCCCAGGGCGCTCTCGTAGGTGTAAACAATGTCATAAGGACCACCTGCACCGGCAACAGCAGGATCAAAGGTATTTCCACTTACGCCCGGTCCTGAGAAAGTTCCTCCGGCAGGAGTTCCGCTCAATGTTACTGCTGTTTCATCATTGTACATCAGGCTAGGAAGTCCGCTCAGCGTGAGAGCGGGAGCTGCTTCTACATTCACGTTCACAGGAGTACGTGTGCTGGCGCAGCTGATCGGCGCCTGCTCAACTTCAAGATCGTAAAAACCATAATAATATGCCTGATTGGTAGCCGAGGTACCTGTAATGCTCAGCAGATTATTCAGCGTATATGGGTAAACAGCGCCTGCTGAGTTTCTGTAAATATTGGGATTGGAACCTGAAGCCCAGCCCAACTGATATCCTGCACCCGCAGGAACACTAAAGTTCAGACTTACACGCTGTTCTCCCTGAACAAGATTCACCTGTCTGCTTCCAAGAACTGCACCTGTATTGCTGCGCAATTCAAAAGTGCGGTTGCCTGCAGATCCGGCATACACTTTGGCAGAACGAATGATAACCGCTTTAAGCGCGCTAAGACTCTGATGCGGGTCGCCGCTGAACATTCCACCGGCACCCAGGGTTTTGTCGGTAGGACCGACTTGTCCGCTTGCCCCCCAAACGGTGTCGCGTGATTCTACATAGTATGTTGCAGAATTGGTTGCAGAAGGTGTGCTGAAAGTGTTTCCGCTGCCAAGGATGCTTCCGCCGCTGGCGGCATCAAACCAGTGAAGTGTTCCGGTACCTGCAGCTGTAAGCACAGCAGATCCGCCGGCACAAATGCTGCTGTCTGAAGGAAGCTGGGTAAGATGACTAAACACTTTGTTGACCTGAACCACAGGGCTTGTGGCATTGCCGCAGGCCGATGAAACTTGCACGGAAAAATTACCGCCATCCGTTACAGTAATGCTTTGGCCTGTCTCTCCGTTGCTCCACAAATAGTTGTTGCCCGGGGAAGCCGTAAGCGTGATGCTGCTGCCTTCACAAATATCTAATCCTCCATTGCTTGTAATTGAAGCTACGCCAGATCCTGCAGGTGTTTGCTGCGTAAGAGTCCATGGCATAGCAATCACATTATTGTCTTCTTTCTCTTCAAGGAAGTAATTGTGCGGGTCAATGTGAACCACAATCCAGTAGGTTCCATTGCATAAGCCTGCAGGGAGATTTACCCACATTCCATCCAGGTACTGATAGTAAATGTCTGTATACCCTGAAGTAATACCTTGTTCGGTCGGGTTACAGTTATAACTGCCGCCGCCCAGTCCAAAGTTAGGAAAATCGCCATTGAGCATTACGTTGCGGGAAGAGTCCTCGCAATGTCCGTTGTAATAGGAACAGGTTCCGTAATCCATCAGGCAAAATCCAAGCTTGGCGCCGCTGCCGATCAAAGGCCAGTTGAGCGGATTGGGTTCGAGACTGTCGCGCTGACGAAGAGTGTAAACACCCCAGTCATCCACATGCATGAGATTGTGTGTTGGATGGTAGGTCATAGAACCTGCAGGGCGATCCCAATAAGTCATGCCGTTGCCGTTCTTGTGATAAACGCGCTGAAAGATCAATTGCCTTGGTGCTGAACCATCGGGACAAGTGCCGGGATTGGTGGTAAAGGTGTCGCTTCCGCAAATGAAATTGTTGGAAGAGCGAACAGTTAGTGGACCATGCCCGATATTTGGTGTGGAAATAGAAACCCTCAAACGACCGTTGTTGGCTCCTGCA
>CAZUHX010000179.1:0-3790 GCA_964620795.1 uncultured Chitinophagaceae bacterium | reverse complement strand
GACGGAAGCGGCCCTGTTTGCCTTTCAGCACATCAGAGAGTGACTTAAGCACCCGTCCGCCTTCTGCTTTAACGGCATTTGACTTTCTGGAATTATCGAATAGTGAGTCAATGGCTTCCTGAAGCATGCGCTTTTCATTGCGCAGGATTACTTCAGGCGCTTTGATTTCGATGAGTCGCTTCAGACGGTTGTTACGGATAATTACCCTGCGGTAAAGGTCATTGAGATCGGAAGATGCAAAGCGGCCTCCATCGAGAGGCACCAGCGGACGAAGCTCAGGCGGGATAACGGGCAGGTATTGAATGACCATCCATTCAGGACGATTTTCAACATGTTCGTTGGCCTCGCGGAAAGCTTCCACCACGCTCAGGCGCTTGAGGGCTTCTGATTTGCGCTGGCGGCTGGTTTCATTGGCTGCTTCGTGGCGCAGTTGGTATGACAGCTCATCGAGTTTGATGCGGCTCAGCAAATCGCGGACCGCTTCAGCTCCCATGCGGGCAATAAATTTATTGGGATCGGTATCGTCGAGGAGATGATTGTTGTTCAATTCCTCGCTTTCAAGGGCGGTGAGATATTCTTCTTCGGTGAGCAGATCCAGGTATTGGAGGTTACGGCGTTCTTCGCCTTTTTCCGTCATCAGGTTAACGCCGTTGGCGGCTTTGCCGGGCTGCACAACTACATAACGTTCGTAGTAAATGATGCTTTCCAGTTTTTTGGAGCTCACTCCGAGCAGGTAACCAATTTTGTTGGGAAGTGATTTGAAGTACCAGATATGCACAACGGGAACCACCAGTTTGATATGGCCCATGCGTTCGCGGCGCACTTTTTTCTCGGTCACTTCCACACCGCAGCGGTCGCAGACGATACCGCGGTAGCGGATACGCTTGTACTTGCCGCAATAGCATTCATAATCTTTGGTAGGGCCGAAGACTCTTTCGCAGAACAGGCCTTCCATTTCGGGCTTGTAAGTGCGATAGTTAATGGTTTCCGGCTTTTTGATTTCCCCGTTAGACCGGCTTAGAATCACATCGGGGGAAGCCAGCATCAGGGTGATTTTTGAAAAATCAATGCGCTGTTTGTTTTCTTTTTTGTTGGTGGTCATACCAAGCAGTTTTGATTACAAAAAATGGTAAGTAAAAAATGAAGAAAAAAGGCAGCCTGGGTGATCGGTTTCGCGCCTGCCGGCTTGCATAATTCCGATGCGGTGATTCGGCTGTTCATTTAAGAGTTGCGAATGTAAAGAATCGGGACATGATTTCCAAGCAAAGAGTCTGCTTAAATTATGATTTAGCTGAAGGGCAATCCGGTTGAGAATGAGCCTTGATTGTATCTGTCCGGATTTTACGTCCCGACGGGCTCCATGGGCAAAAATACTTTGAGTGTTCTTCGACCTAAATCGATTGAAAATTAATTGTAGCTCATGCCCGGAAACCGTCGGAACGGAGTCTTCGATTCTTTTTTTTATTGACAGCGCACGGGATCCGCAAGAAACGAAAGCTTGCGCCAGGGGGTGAAGGGGCCGGCGCAGCCGGGTGGCGGAACGCCACGGAACCCCCGCAACACCCGGCCCCGTGCAGCGGGGAGGCGCCCTGTTTTATTGCAAAATCGAGATCAAACGAGCCATTTTTAAATTTTGCAGGGCATTGGTTGGCGTCCTTTGTGCTTGAAGAACTTGTAAAGGGCACAAGGTATACAGATACAAGGGCAGAAGGAATGCTGGCTGATCCGGTCTTCAGCCGCTAAAAAAGCTGAGATGATCCCTTAATTTTTAACTGCCTGAACGTTCGGGTGGCTGTGATTTGCGTTTGATATACCGCCATCACAAACGGCAATGGGATTCAATTCGCTGTAAATCAGTGGATAATCTCTGATTCAGCGGCAGCTTGCGCCTTAAACATAAGTGTTAACACTTGTTCATAAATTCTGCGTATCCGGAGGTTCAGAAAAACTCCTGATTGCTCCCTTTGGGTTGTCTTGAGCCTCGTTAAACCCCAAAATCGGCCTTTTAATTGTTCACAATGCTGTTAAAAAAAATACGTTTATCATAAAAAAACAAGGAATACCAACGGTTTTAAAAAGGTTACACCAAAAGCCGCATATTAACATCCATTAACAGATTTTGAGCAAAGGGTGACAATTATCGCGCCTACTTTTGCGACAAAATTTAGACAATGTTCAAAAGGCTGTTGGTTTTAGTAATGAGTTTGCTGAGTATAAGTGCCCAAAGTGCGGTGGATGTCAGCAGTTGCCCCTCGGTTTATAAACGCAATAACGGGAATGGCCGCGCCAACCAGGCTGCAGGTAATTTTAGCCCGTTTTCCCAAAACAATCCCGTTGCGGCGAATGTGGTGGGAACTCCTTACCAGATGGTAGGTGTTGATCCCGCGAGCAAAACCGGAAACTGGAGTTTGTACTGGGACTCACAAACTCCCATCAATAACCTTCCTGTGATTTCGCGCTGCTGGTATTCCCGCAGCTTGTCAGGAACTTCTACTCTTCTTCCGATTGTGTTTGGTCCGCCACCTCCTCCCGATGTTGTGGGTAACCGTTACATCGCCGAGTATTGTTTTTACGTGCAAAACATGCCCAATATCGGGGTGGTAACTTTTGAGTTTATTAATCCTCAGACAGATGCTCCCTTGTTTTATTGCAGCTATGATTTATCGAACAGTGCGAGTGTAGTAAAAGCTGTAGATTGTTCACCTATCATTTCTGCGCATCCTGCCAATGTAAATCTCTGCGGCACAGCATCATCTGCTTCATTTACTTTTTCTGCAAAAGGTTACAATCAAATCCAGTGGCAGGAAAGTTCCAATGGTACAAGCTGGACCAACCTCAGCAATGGTGGGAACTACAGCGGGGTCGACTCAAGAACTCTTCAGCTTGCTAATGCCAACTCTCTTTCAGGCAGGTATTACAGGGCTAGACTTACAGCCAACGGTTCTACAACTTATTGTACAAATACAGTTACTCATTCCAATCCGGCTCTTCTGCAGCTTAATCCACTTCCCAATGCAGAGTTCACCGGAGCTGCCAATCTGTGCGGATTAGGATCAAGAAACCTGAACATTGATTTTGCAGGAACAGGTCCATGGACATTCAGTTATACCGTAAACGGCGGAAGTCCGGTTACTGTTTCTTCTGTTCAGAATGATCCCCACCCGCTGGCCATTTCTCCTTCTTCTTCTTCAGTTTATACCATCACTTCTGTAAGTGATCGTTTCTGCGCTCAAAACATGCCTACCGGCAGGACTTCAGTTTCTATTTCAGCAAATCCTACCATTACTCCCTCAGATGTTACTTCATGCATGGGAGCATCCTCAGTGAACATTCCTTTCAGCATAAGCGGTTCTGCAAATCAGTTTAGCCTGAGCGCCGGAAGTCGGGCATTAAACGGATTCACTTCTCTGGCAGGATCTCTCAGCTCGTCTCCGATTAATGTCTCTATACCTTCAGCTGCAAACGAGCCGGGAGTTTATGATTTTGTGCTTGTAGCCACCAATTCTTCAACAGGCTGTTCTTCTGCCCAGGCTCCTTTTACCGTCGAGCTTAAAGGTCTTCCTAATCTCTCTGTGAGTGGAGGGGAGGCCGGAATTTGTTCAGGAGATTCAGTACGCTTGCTGGCTTTCCCATCAAATTTAAATGCTTACTCATGGAGTGCCAGTCCGATTGCTTCGGTTTCTTCGGTATCCAATCCGTGGGTTAAGCCTGTTCAGACAACCACCTATACACTTAGTGCAACAGACGGGAATGGTTGTTCTTCTACAATTTCCAAAACAGTTTTGGTTTC
>CAZUHX010000178.1:0-3902 GCA_964620795.1 uncultured Chitinophagaceae bacterium | reverse complement strand
CCAAATGAACCGAAAGTCATGATCGAGGCCAGCAGCATTGCAAGCGGAAGAGCCAAAGGAACTAATCTGGCAGATGCAAAAAACATCAGCTCAGTGAGAATCCACGGGCTAAGACCTTTACCTACAAGTTCGTCAACATACTTCCAGAGAAATTGCATCACCAGTACAAACAATGCAATAAAAAATGTGAGCACGAAAGGGCCGGCAAAGCTGCGCACTACCAAGCCGTCGATTTTAGCAGGACGCCAGATCACTGCTCCTGATTTTTAGATTTACAAATACGCTTATGCAGCGCCAAGAACATGCTTGAGCTTGTCCACCTGATTGTCCCAAAGAAAGGTCTGATCCTTGATTTCGCGGGCTTCTGCAAAGTCGGTAACCTCCAGAACTGTCTCATTGGAGATTTCTGATTTGTAAACACGGAAAGAGAAAAATTGATTTTCCGGAGAATGCTCCCAACGGTAACTCACAAATTCATCGTCAACCCATTCCAGTATGGTAGCTCGTTGGTAGTCGCCGTCCCAGCCAAAAATGTAGTGATCACCGCTGGAATCGCAATAATCAGAGAACCATTGCGCCAGATTCGACGGATTGGTGAGAAATTCAAAAAGTATCGTCGGGCTGGAACGAATGATATACTCCAGACTGTATTTCTTAACGGGCATCTCCTGTGGACTGGTTATTCAGATGGGCGCAAGTATATCTAAATTTTTTAGAATACAAAATTTATTTATTAAAATTTACGGGAAGTGATCTGTTTTAATTCGGCAAAACTGAGGATTAGAAGTCTTGGGGCGTAGGCCTGCATTGGGACTTAATCAACTGGATTGGAAATTAGTGTCTACCCGTAAAACCTGCCTCTGATAAAGCAGTTTCTGCATTTATTGAATCTTCAGTAGACCTTTTCAATGAAAATAGAGTCGGGCTGCATAGACTTCAGTTACTGAAGCGGCCAGATGGAAGTATCCGCTCCAGCTTTTGTTTGCAGCATCGTATTTTACTTCAGAAAGCCACCAGCGCAGGCCCTGGTTCCTGATGCTGATGTTCTGGCCGATTTTGAATTCTGCCTGATGTTCGCCGTCCTTTAGCATCCCGGTTATGATCCCCTCAAACTGAAACCCCGAACGTCTATTCATTTCCGGGTCT
This sequence comes from uncultured Chitinophagaceae bacterium, assembly GCA_964620795.1. Classification (GTDB taxonomy): domain Bacteria; phylum Bacteroidota; class Bacteroidia; order Chitinophagales; family LD1; genus CAZUHX01. Next base: position 2,756 of record CAZUHX010000178.1, on the reverse strand, counting down.
GACTTTTCAAGAACATCCGGCCTAAAACGACTGCAGTGCAAATGCGTAATTTCAATCATCCGATCAGACTTGCCTTCTTCAAATACGAAGGGGATAGAGATGCTTCCGGTTTTGGGTGATTTACTCCAACGTTTGAACCTGGCGCTTCCTTCCAGTGAGAGTGAAACCACCCATTCCAGTCCTTTCCTGCCGTCTTTTGCAGGGTTAAGATTCAGCCAGTACAGCCACTCGTAAGGATGAATTTCAGGATCACAGCCATGATTGCAATCGCTTACCAGAGCCCCATATACTCCCATTGCCGGCCATCGATAGCCGAAGTGCGGATGATTGGCATAGTTGGAACCATTCATACAGGGGTAAACCATTTGCCCCATACTCTCCCGAAAGGCCCGGGGCGGAGTTAGTTCACAATGAATGTCATATTGAACCGGATCTTGCCCTGCAGGAGGGTGGCTTGCTTGTATCCCTATTTCGCCTTCCCTTGGGATGCGTAAGTTGCTTAAGATGAGCCCGGTAGGAGAGTGCCTGATAGCGCTCTAAATGAGGAACCAGATTGGTGTTTACGTCGGCTTCCGTATATTCTTCTTCATCTGCTTTAGAAAACTCCCGAATGGCGGTTCCTACAAATTTTTGCTTGACAGGTAATACACGCCTCCAGTTAAATCCCGCAAATCGGATAAACCATCCTATGATGGGTACGCGATGGTATTGTCTTCTGCCTTTAAGAATACTGTCGGCCACTGAGGGTTCGGCAAGATCAAGAATCTGTTCCTGCAATACTGTATTTGAGCGAAGTTCACCGGCACTGAGGCTCATGTTTTTCCAGGCTGCAGCAAGGTCGTTTTGCTGGGCCTGGGCATTTCCAAACAGAAAAAAACATATCAAAAGCAGTAATACTTTCATCATGCCTGAAAGATATAAATATGATTGTTGATTAAATATGATTTTCGGTCTGCTATTCCGATTCATTGCCATTTGTCAATTCATTCGAATTCTTATCTTCAAATCTTGTGTTTGAACCTGCATGAAGACGGAAGCTCAACGCTGGCAATCTGATTTGAATGGTTTTCAGTCTTATCTGAAACTGGAGAAGTCGCTTTCTGTTCATTCCCGAGAGGCGTATCGCAGAGATGTATTGAAACTTTGCAACTGGCTGGAGGCTTCCGGTTTTTCTATGCCGCCTCAGGATATCTCTCTCCATCATCTCGAAGGCTTTGTGCATTGGCTGGCAGAAATGGGTTTCGATGCCCATTCGCAGGCCAGAACCATCTCCGGTATTCGGGCTTTTTTTAAATACCTTCAGATTGAAGACCGCATCAGCTCTAACCCGGCAGAATTGCTTTCCCTTCCTAAACTGAAAAGAAAACTTCCTGATACGCTGTCTGTAGAAGAAATTACTATGCTGATATCAGCTGTTGATCTGAGCCTGCCGGAAGGTCAGCGCAACCGCGCCATGCTTGAAGTGCTGTATAGCTGCGGTCTTCGGGTTTCTGAGCTGGTCGGACTGCGAATCAATGATTTGTTTACAGATTCCGGTTATATCAAGGTTACCGGGAAGGGGAACAAGGAAAGATTGGTTCCCATTGGCGACGAAGCCATCAAACATCTTGAACTTTACCTGGAGCATCAGCGCCGACCCATGATTGCTGCCAAAGGTCATGAAGACGCCGTTTTTCTGAGTAAAAGGGGAAAAAGACTTTCCAGAATAGATGTTTTCATGCTCATAAAAAAGTGTGCCGAAAAATCAGGACTGAAGAAGCAAGTCAGCCCGCATACCTTCCGGCATTCTTTTGCAACACATCTGATCGAAGGTGGTGCAGATCTCAGGGCAGTTCAGGAAATGCTGGGCCATGCCTCTATATTGACTACAGAAATTTACACCCATCTCGACAGAGATTTCCTGCGAAGTACGCTCATGCAGTTTCATCCAAGAAGCCGCAAAACGGACTGATTGATTATTTCTTTTTCTTGGGAGCGAGCACCATCATCATGCGCTTGCCTTCCAGCAGCGGAAGCTGCTCAACTGCAGCCACTTCTTCCAGGCGTTGTGCAAACTGAAGAAGCAGCAGTTCTCCGCGCTCTTTAAAAACGATTGAACGACCGCGGAACATCACGAATGCTTTAACCTTGTTTCCTTCAGCAAGGAAGTTACTCGCATGCTTTGCCTTGAATTCAATATCGTGATCATCGGTATTCGGGGTAAATCGAATCTCTTTGACCTCAACTTGCTTGGACTTGGCTTTGATTTCCTTTTCCTTCCGCTTTTTCTCGTAAAGGAATTTGTTGTAATCAATGATACGGCAGACCGGCGGAACGGCATTGGGAGAAATCTCCACAAGATCCAGTGCTTGCTGAATGGCTATATCCAGGGCTTTGCGGGTAGGGTAAACGCCGGGCTCAATATTCTCGCCCACCAACCGGACTTCGGGGACTTTGATCAGTTCATTAATCCGGTGTTCAGCTTCTTTCTTGACGAATTGTCTTGGGTTTCTCAAATGCAGGTTTTTTTCTTAAAGTAAGGCAAAACAAATAAAGCTTTTACGGATTATCAAATCTTTTAGGGTAAGGTTCAGAACTTCTTATGAATATTTCTTAGAATTTGAATCCAATCATGAGCGAGGGAAGAATCGGAAGCTGATTTACCCTGCTGTATGTGATTCGGTCGAAATAAAACACATTATTCCGGTTGTATACATTCGATAGACTGGCATTGACTTCAAGACCAAGGTCCTTATACAATTTAAAAACTTTTCGAA
>CAZUHX010000177.1:0-3982 GCA_964620795.1 uncultured Chitinophagaceae bacterium | reverse complement strand
TTTATTCGGGCAACGGCATTTACAAAAAAACCGCAGGCTCTTCTGCTTTCCTGCCTCTGCCGGCCACCCGGTCCAATACCCCGCAAACCACTTACAACCGCAGGGATTTTGATTATGTCTGGCGCATCGTGACCGATCCCACCAATCTCAACGAAGATGAAGTGTATGCCGCTGTGGTGAATGGCCTCTACAAGAGCACCGATGGCGGCAACAGCTGGCAATCTGTGCTCGGGCTGGATACCACCGTGAACGGAATTTCCGACTACACCGAAGTTGCCATCACGCCTACCGGTGTGCTTTATGCCACCTTATCTTCAGGCACTCCATCCAAAGGCATCTGGAGAAGCACCGACGGCATCTCCTGGACCAACATTACCCCGGCTGGTTTCCCGGGCACCTACGACCGCATCACCATCGGCATTGCCCCCTCCGATGAAAACCAGGTTTATTTTCTGGCAGAGACCCCCGGGAGCGGAACCACAGGACACAACCTCTGGCACTATCGCTACATTTCAGGCAACGGTACCGGAGCAGGCGGACAATGGAACAACCGCACCGCCAACATCCCCGATGAATCCTGCAAAGTCTTTTACACCTTCGATTTTCGCAAATACAATTCACAGAGCTCTTACGACATGTATGTGATTGTGCATCCATCCAGCCCCGATATTGTCTTTCTTGGTGGAACCAACATCTACCGCTCCTTCGATGGATTCACCACTCCTGCCTACGACTGGATCGGCGGCTATCAGTGCGACTCTGCAAGGCCCTCCAATTATGTTTATCCCAATCAGCATCCCGATCAGCACGATCTGAAATTCCTTCCATCCAATCCGCGTAAGGCCTACTCCGCTTCCGATGGGGGCGTGCATTTCACAGAAGATATACTTGCACCCACCGTCGTCTGGCAAGCCAGAAACAACGGCTACCAGAGCGGACAATTTTACACCGTGGCCGGAGGCGGACCCGGAAACAGTTTCAGCCATGCAGTGGCCGGAGCACAAGACAACGGAACCTGGTTTACCGGCGCCTACCGTGGAAAAACATGGAAACCCGTCTTTTACGGCGACGGTGCCTATTGCTCAATAAGTCCGGATTTCTCCTACTACTTACTCTCCTGGCAAACCGGCAAGACTTTCAAGTTTGCCATTGACGATACGGGACGCATAGAAGGATTGCAACGCATTGATCCGCCGGGGGCCAGCGGTTATGGATTCATCAACCCCTTTGCCACAGATCCCTTCGACCCCAACATTATGTATCTGGCCGCCGGAAAAAAATTGTGGCGCAACGACAGTCTGACTTACATTCCGCTTTTGGGAGATGAATACAACACCTATGGAATGGGATGGACCCCCCTGAATATGACCGCTACAGGCAGCGGACTTGCAGCTTCGAACATCAGTTGTGTGAGTGTAAGCCGGGCTAAGCCCGGCACTCTTTACTACGGAACTGATCAGGGACAGGTATTTCGGCTTGACTCCTGCAAAAGCAACAATGCGCGCAAAAGAGCGCTCACACATGCGGGCTTCCCTGCGGGTGCCTATGTGAGCTGCATTGCAGCAGATCCGCTGCATGAAGAAAGAATCATGGTCGCATTTTCCAATTATGAAGTGCAAAGCCTGTTTTTGAGCGAAGACACCGGCAACACCTGGACGGCAGTAGGTGGCAATCTCGAAGAATTTCCCGATGGAAGTGGCGCAGGTCCCGGAGCTTACTGGATATACTTTGCCCCCCAAACCAATGGTGTTTCCAAAGTTTATGTGGGAACCAGCAGCGGCCTTTTCAGCAGCAGCAACCTGCAGGGCGCAAATACTGTCTGGACATGGGAATCGCAGGGCATCGGCAATGTGGCTGTGAATATGATTACAGGCAATGGCACAGCGGGTAGTCCGCTGCTCATAGCCACCCACGGGCGCGGTATTTACAGCAACGATCCATCCACCGGACTTGATCAAGAGCGCAGTCATGATGCTGCCTCTGCACTATCCATATATCCCAATCCAGGCAGAGGAACCATTCGCATCAAAGGCGACGAAGTGCTCAGCCATCTTAAAGTTTTTCATGCCGATGGACGGCTGCTGATGCAAAAATCTGTTCAGTCGGAAGAAATCAGGCTGGAAACCGGCGACTGGAAATCGGGCATGTATATGCTGGAAGCCGAAAACCGGAAAGGTCGCAGGTATTCGGCCCGGCTGATGGTTCCCTGATAGATATTCGTTGGAAGCAGATCTGAATTCAAGAAAACCCCATTTCAAAATGGATACATGGCAGCAGATTACCAAGGCTCAGAATCAGTAATCATAACTTCATTTTAATGGAAGGATCCCTATTCCAATGGTTTGTTTTTTTGGGAAGTCTGGTTGCAGTATGGTTTATCACCAATTGGTACTTAAGACAAACAAAACTGTGGCATACCAGAAAACTGTTTTACATTCTTTTCCTGATACGTCTGAGTGCGGGCCTTGGGATCAGCGGAGTGTATACATACCTGTATACTGACCGAAGTCGTTCCGATATCTGGAAATACTTTGAAGATGGACGCATCCTGCGTGAAACAGCTTCCGAACAACCGCTGGTGTATCTGAAAATGATGACGGGCTTCTTTGATGAGTCTGATCCGAAAGTATTTGAGGTAGAGGAAAAGATGGGAAGTTTTTATCGCTCGGGGCGGTCCTATCTGCATGCTGATCACCGTTTTTTCATTCGCATCCATGCCATGCTGCACTGGATTTCCTCTCAGTTCATGCCTGTACATGTTTTATGGATTTGTTTTGCAGGCTATTTACTACTACTCGAAGTATGGCGAAATTTATCCGCGAGATTTCCGGAACAGAAACTTTTGTGGATTTGGGCTCTTTTTTTGGTTCCTGAATCACTGGCCTGGACCACTGCACCATTGAAAGAGACATTGGCTTTACCTTTAATGCTCTATGTATTTTGCAGGCCCATGACCCATGGTTACAACAGCATCTATGTTTTTTTGAATATAGGAATTGCACTCTTCGGGCTCTGGCTGCTCAAACCATATCTGATGATTATCTGTATGGCCGGACTCACACTATCCTTGCTTTGGCACTTTCGCCTCAGAGCCTGGCTGGCCGGTGTGGCAGCCTTGGGAATGCTTGCCTCGGTATTGTTTCTTACCGGCCCCATGCAGGATCTGGCCGGGCGTATGGCTACCCAGCGCAATGAGTTTGCCACCGCAGCCAAGGCGGAGAGCGCAGGAAGTCTGCTTCCCTATCCGGAAGGCACTCAAACTGCAGAAGGCTTTCTGCAAGATATACCCAGGGCTATATGGGTGAGTCTGATGCTACCTCTTCCCGGCATGCAGGAAGGACTTATACATTGGCTGAGCGGCATAAGCAATCTGCTATTCCTTCTGCTACTTCTGCTTTTGCTGAGCCGAGCCGACTTCAGTAGGTTGAAGGAAAACAGTATGCTGCCGGGCCTGCTGCTTTCTGCATTGCTTTTACTCTTACTGATCGGCTGGACTGTTCCCGTACTGGGAAGTGTGGTTCGCTATCGCGTGCCCGCACAAATTGCTTTGCTCATCATTGCAGGAGGAATTTCGAATAATTTAGATTTATTTATATCTGTAAAATTTCCGGTGATTCGTGTATTTTTTTCATCATTACTTGAAAAACATCTGGAATTTTGATTCAAAACCTCTGAATTTCAAGATTTTTTTATCCAATCATGGTTTTTTTTGATCCGGATTTTAATTTACGTTATCTTTGTAGAAACAAAATCCAAATGGCCAATCTCAGAAAAAGCGCCCTGCAGGCCGTCATGAACCGGCAGGTAACTAAACCCAGTTTATCAGGAAACAAGGTGTCGGAATATTACGGGCAAAACGTGTTCACTGATGATGCAATGCGCGATTTCCTGAGTGATGAGGCATACAAGGCCGTAAAGGAAGCGGTGCGCAGTGGCACTAAAATCAGCAGAGAGACAGCAGATGCAGTTGCCTCAGGGATGA
>CAZUHX010000176.1:0-4048 GCA_964620795.1 uncultured Chitinophagaceae bacterium | reverse complement strand
CCCTTGTGGTCGCCGCAAATTCAACGGTATCCTCAAATATTGTATCGGGTCAACCACAAGGGATTGCCCCAATTCCCAAACCGAAAACCCTTGGTGATATGATTGGTGCGTTTCAATCCATTGCTACCGTGGAATATATCCGTGGTGTAAAAAATTTGGGATGGAAATCATTCCATGGTAAAGCATGGCAACGCAACTATTGGAAACACATCATTCGCAATGAACAATCCTACCAACGCATTTCGGAATACATCATCAATAATCCTAAAAAATGGGACATCTATAATTCAAACAAAAAATAAAAATGCCCCTCTTACTTAAATGCGCCTGCTACCTTCATTTAGATTGCCTAAAAATACCCCGGCCAACTATTCTTCCGCCCCCGGTTCTTCCTCCTCGGTTCGCTCGGGAACTTTGATCTTTTCATTGCCCTGAATCCCTTCCAGCACTTCCGTATGCAGCCCATCGGAAATTCCGGTTTTTATCGCGCGCTTCACAAATTTTCCGGCACTGCTTTCTACTTCCACAAACGGCTTATCCTGTTCAAACATCAAGACCGCTTCAGGAACAGAAAGCACCCGGTCTTTGCGCTCAAGAATGATGTCGGCATTGGCACTGTATCCCGCCCTCAGAAACTTGTCCTTGCGCAGGCTCACCGCCGCCTTGATTTCAAACTGAATGGCCCCGTTTTCGGTAACGCCCTTGGGGGCAATGTACTCAAGCACGGCATCAAATTTTTCGTCCTGCAAAGCCCCAATGCTCAGCAGAAGCGGCATGCCGGTTTTGAGTTTGCCCACTTCCGATTCATCTACTTTTCCCACGAAGATCATTTCTCCCATATCGGCTACCGAGGCAATGGTGGTTCCTTCGTTGAAGGTATTGCTCTCAATCACCGAGTTCCCTTCTTTCACAGGCACATCGAGCACCATGCCGCTGATGGTAGATTTAATCAAGGTATTGGTCTGCCCGCCCTGTTTTCCTGAAATCCCTTCTCGTATGATCTGCAGGTTATCGGCTGCGGCGGAATACTCTTCTTCGGCATTGCGGAACCTCAATTCTGTACTTTGAAATTCGGCCTGCGCAATCACTTTGTCGCGAAGCAGCTGACGGTTGCGCTCGAAATCAAGTCGTGCATTGTCCAGGTTGATTTTGGCCTGATTGAGTCTGTTCTCGGCGGCATTCAGATTCAGCATATTGGGAATGATTTTCACGCGCGCAATGATTTGCCCCGCACTCACCTTGTCGCCCGCTTTGATGAACAACTTATCTACAATACCGCTCACCTGCGATTTCATGGCCACTTCCCGCCTGGGGTTGATGGCCCCGGTGGCAACGGTTTTTCGCACGATATCGCGGATAGAGGCCCGGGTGGTTTCGGTTTTAGGTATAGGCTTTTCCGATTTCTTGTAGAGGAAGTAGAAGGTTCCTGCAAGAATGGCCGCAAGGGCACAGAGGAGGAGGATTCGTAAGATATTTTTCATATTATTCTGTTCTTAAAGCTTCAACGGGAGATATTTCAAGGGCTCTTTGGGCGGGGATGAGACCTGCCAGTGCTCCGCCGGTTATCAGCAGCAGCAAGGCGCGCAGGGCGACTTCAAGATCTATTCCCGGCTGACTGATCATGCTTTCCTGATTGCCCGCAATCAGAACGTTCACCAGTTCAAGTAGACCGATTCCTGCCAGCAGTCCGGCATAGCCGGCTGCCGAAGTGAGCACCGCCGACTCCATGACCAGCTGACTCACAATGCTGAAGGGCGTAGCGCCAATGGCTCTGCGCACGCCAATTTCTCTGGTGCGTTCTCTCACCACAATGAGCATGATGTTGCTCACGCCGATGATGCCCGCCAGAAGGGTTCCCAATCCCACGATCCAGACCAGCCACTCGATGCCGTTGAAAAGGCCGTTGAGTTTGCTGAATTCTTTCTGCATGTTCCAGTGGCCAATGGCTCTGTTGTCGTCAGGGGCTATGAGATGGCGCTTTTTCAGGATCGCCATGGCTTCCTGTTCGGCCTGCTCGGCCGGAACATCCGGCCGGGTCTTTACACTGAACCAGCCGATGCGGTCGCCCGTGTTGAAGGCCCTGGCAAAGGCAGTGAAGGGAATGTAAATGGACTCATCCTGCTCGCGCGCCTGATTGCCGCTCCCTGCTCCATTCAAAATGCCCGCCACCATAAAACTGATGCCATTGATTTTGATGTAGGCACCGATGGGATCTTCCTCCGGTTTGAACAATTTTTCACGCACCTTACCGCCAATCACGGCCAGCTTTCTGGCTTCACTCAGATCTGCACGGTTCAGCAGCCTGCCCTTTTGCAGCCTGAATTCCTGAATCTTGCTCAGATCGGGTTCAATGCCATAAACAGAAAAGGCTGCGGTGCGGATGCCTCTCACCACATTGTTTTCATTTTGGTAACCGCCCAGCTGAATCATGGGGGCAACAATTTCAACACCATTGAGGCGGCTGCGCAGCGCCTCGGCATCGGCCAGATTAAACTGAAAACTGCGGTTGGGCTGCATGCCCTTATATGCTTTTGAGGTTTGCTGGGCCCACATAAAAAAACTGTTGGTGGCCGTGCCGTTGAAATCTCTGATGATGCCGTTGCGAAGTCCGTTGCCTGCGCCCAGCATCAGGATCAGCATGAAGATTCCCCAGAACACGCCGAATGCCGTGAGCAGACTGCGCATTTTGTTCTTGCGCAGGGCTTCAAAGATTTCCTCCCAGTTATCGCTGTCGAATATCATACTTCATCTTTCATGGCCACCACGGGCTGAATGCCGGCAGCGCGAATTGCAGGGATGAGACCGGCCAGCAGGCCCGCCAGAATCAGCACCAACACTCCGCTCAGCGCTATGCGCAGATCTACCTCGGGATTGCGGAAATAAGCAGAAGGGGGCATGTAGCGGCTGATCAGTTCCAGCAATCCGATTCCGGCCAGCAGTCCGGCATATCCCGCCACCGAGGTCAGAAAAAGCGATTCCTGAAGAATCATGCTCACCACATGAAAAGGATTGGCTCCTATGGCTTTTCTGATGCCTATCTCACGGGTGCGTTCCTTTACGGAGATCATCATGATGTTGCTCACGCCTACCACTCCGGCTATGATGGTTCCGATCCCGATCATCCAGACAAACAACTGAATTCCCCCCAGCAGATTCATGATTTTCTGGTACATCTCCCGGTTGTTCCAGGCGCTCACTGCCGAGGGATCCTTCGGGTCGAAGCGATGCCGAGCCGCAAGAAATGCTTTGATGTCCTCGGCCAGGGCAGAGGCCTCATGTACAGGCAATTTTCCGGTTCCCAGCCAGATCACATCCAGGTGGTTTTTGCCATTGAACACCCGCTGACTGCTGCTGTAAGGAATATAAATGCGGTCCTGATCTCCTCTGCCCGGATCGGTAAAGGTGCCGATCACCAGAAAAGGTATGCCGCCCACGCTCAGGTATTTACCCAGAGGATCCGTTTTTTCGAAAAGCAAATCTTTTACCGGAGGTCCGATGATGCAGACCTTTCTGGCCTGGGCCATATCATTGCGGTTGAAATTCCGGCCGGAGGTGATCTTCATGTTCTCCAGCTGCGAATGGTCTTCGCCTCCCGATCTCACCAGAAAAGAGCCCCGCTTTTGTCCGTAGCGCATGTCCATATTGGTACTTCCCTTTGCCGTGCCCGAATGAATTGCGATCTGAGGATATTTTTGGAGGATACTTTCCAAATCCTCATTGCTGAGCTGAATCTGTCTGCCCGGCCGATAACCTTCAAACGGCAGACTGGTTTTTCCGGCATCAATCCAGATGGTATTGGTGGCATCTGAGCTGAACTGATCTTCGGTTCCGTTTTTCATGCCGTTTCCCGAGCCCAGGAGGATGATCAGAATAAAGATTCCCCAGGCCACACTGAAGGCGGTGAGACCTGTGCGCAATTTGTTTTTGCGCATCACATGAAAGATCTCATTCCAGCTGTCGGCGTTCACATCGAAGAATTTAAAATAAGTCCGTCTTTAATCCGAATGGTTCGCTGAGTGAGCTCTGCCACTTCTTGCTCGTGGGTCAC
>CAZUHX010000175.1:0-4094 GCA_964620795.1 uncultured Chitinophagaceae bacterium | reverse complement strand
GGTGCAGGTATGAATTACGGCCTTGAACTCACACTTGAAAAATTTTTCAGTAAACATTATTATTTCATGTTCACCACCTCACTTTTTCGCTCGCTGTACCGAAATCCGGACATGTCGGCTTGGAAAAGCACTGCCTATGATTTCAACTACGTGATGAATGCCATGGGGGGCAAGGAATTTGTGGTGGGCAAGAAAAAGATCAATCTTCTTTCGATCAATATGCGTTTGCTGTGGAGGGGAGGAAGCCGCGAAACACCCATTCTTGCTGAAGAATCAAAAGTAAGCGGGGCAGCAGTTTACGATCGCAGCAGAATGTATTCCGACAGACTCTCTGATTACTTCAGAGCTGACCTGGGGCTAAGTTTCAGGAGAAACAAAAAAAAGTACTCCTGGCTGCTGTCTCTGGACGCGCAAAATGTAATCAACCGGCGTAACGATGCCATCCGCGTATTCAATCCATACAGCGGGCAAACCGAACTGAGAAAAAATCTGGGCATCATTCCGGTGCTGAGTTACCGTGTAGAGTTGTAGGCTCCTATTGCGACAATCACCGGCAAGGGAGAATACGAATTCACCCTTTGAAATCAAATCATTGACCAATAAATATTCCTATATAAAATACTCAAAAATATTATACGTATTTTATTGATGTATCTTAATTGTCAGCTGACGCGAAAACACCATCCTTACAGTGATGTTTGCCACCAAATTTCGAATCTGCCCGAAGCCCGCGTGAGGGGTCGCAGCGGATACCCCGCAGTGAGCGCAGCGAGCGAGGAGTATGAGCGAAGAACCCGACCCGGCGCAGGAATAAGATAGCCCTGAACAGCAGATTCGTTCGCGCCGGGACACGCCCAAAAAACATCAAATCATAGCGAAAAATCTAGCCTTCAGATTTCAATCCTTCTTCCGGAAATCGCCCCTCTTCCAGGCACGGATGAACTCGGCCCAGGCCATGGGGTTAAAAATATTCATGGGCGGTCGCTGACCGTAGTAATAAAATTTGGCCGCCTGCTGTCGGGCATAAATATCTCCGGCCTCGTTTCCATCATATTCCAACCGCTGGCCCAACTCCGCCAGACGCTCGCGCTCCATATTGGCCCGGGCCCTGTCGAGCTCATCCTGCGGCAGTTTGAGATCCAGAAAAGCGCGTTTAAAGCCGTCTTTGTCTCCCCAGGGATAGATGATGGTCTCTTTGAGGTAGTATTCCGTCTTGGCCATAAGCTGAATGACCGAATATTTGTCGCCCTCCAGATCGGTGGGAATGATGTAAACCGAGGGTTTGTAACCCAGGGAAGTGAAATAAAGCGTATCTCCCTGCCGGCCCACAAAAGAGAAATAGCCATCAGGGCCGGCTGTGGCCACGCGGCCGCGGTTCAGGATGGTGATATGCGCATAGGGAACGCCCATGAGGCTGTCGGCAGTCATCGCAAATCCCGAGAACTGAACCAAGTCGCCCTTAGCCCCAAAAGAAGTTGAGGGTAGCCATGCAATCAGCATAAGCAATAGAAGAGACAGCAGTGAGCGCATTTTGAACACATTCAAAACTATTTATTCAAGCGGTTTTTTCCCGCAGAGCAGGCGGTTTTAACAATCCTTTCCAAAATCCGGTAGTTTATGAAGGTCAAATAATGCACCATTGTAGAATAACTGCCGATATTTTGGAGAACTCAATTGTTAGATTTGGGTCGCAAAACCGAAATCTGTGAAAGTATCTCTCCATTCCTCCGATTTTTTCAGAAACCGTCATCTCGGACCTGATGCCGCTGCCGTGCAGCATATGCTCCAAGCCATTGGAGCCGGATCTTTTGATCAACTCATTGATGAGACGGTTCCGGCCAGTATCCGCAGAAAGGACGGCCTGAATCTTCCGGATGCACTCACTGAGTTCTCCTATCTGCAGGAACTGAGGGCCAAAGCCGCCAAAAACAAAGTATTCCGAAACTTCATCGGATTGGGATATTACAATACCGTGACTCCTGCGGTGATTCGAAGAAATATTTTTGAAAACCCGGGCTGGTACACCCAGTATACACCTTATCAGGCCGAGATTGCCCAAGGCCGACTGGAAGCATTGCTCAATTTCCAGACGATGGTGTCTGAGCTGAGCGGCATGCCGGTGGCCAACGCCTCACTGCTTGATGAGGGCACGGCTGCTGCAGAGGCCATGCACATGTTCTGGGGGCTTCGCAACCGCAAAGACCAGGCGGCCAATCGCTTTTTTGTTTCATCTGCCTGCTTCCCCCAGACCATTGATGTGGTGAAAACCAGGGCAGCTGTGCTTGAAATAGACATCGTATGCGGAGATCCGAAAAGTTTTGAGCCCGATGCAGGCTATTTCGGCGCCCTGATTCAATATCCTGACCTGAACGGAAATGTTGAAGACTATTCCGCTTTTTGCAACAAGGCTCATGAGCATGGCCTTCTGGTGTGTGTGGCCTCCGATCTGCTTGCACTCACACTGCTGAAGCCTCCGGGTGAATGGGGAGCCGACTGCGTGGTGGGCAATGCCCAGCGATTTGGCGTTCCCATGGGTTATGGCGGACCGCACGCCGCCTTTTTCGCCACCCGCGAAGACTACAAGCGGGTGCTGCCGGGACGCATCATCGGTGTTTCAGTTGATTCCCGCAATAAGATGGCTCTTCGCATGGCGCTTCAAACCCGTGAGCAGCACATCCGCCGTGAGAAAGCCACCTCCAACATCTGCACAGCCCAGGCCCTGCTGGCCATCATTTCAGGAATGTATGCCGTTTATCACGGTCCCGACGGACTGAAAGCCATTGCGGCGCGCGTGCACACCCTGGCTTCACTTTTCGCCGAAGGGCTTCAAAAAATGGGCTTCCAGCTGCTCAACAACAGTTGCTTTGATACCGTTACAGCCGATTTATCCGAAAATCCGGATTCAGCGAAAAAACTGCGGGAACTTGCCCTGAGCCGCAACATCAATCTTTGCTGCAGGGAAGGATACATTGTTTCTGTTTCATTTGATGAGACCCACGGACCGAATGATCTGAGCGATTTACTGAAATTGTTTGCCGAAGCATACGGCAAATCTGCGCCCGAACAAACATCAAACACGGAACTTGAATTCCGTCCGCGCTGGAATCCGGCACAGACGCGCAGCTCCGCTTATCTCACGCATCCCATCTTTCATTCATACCATTCCGAGACCCGATTGATGCGCTACATCAAGACCCTGGAAAACAAAGATCTTTCACTCACCAGGTCTATGATTCCGCTGGGCAGCTGCACCATGAAACTGAATGCAGCCGCAGAACTGGAACCCCTGAGCTGGCCTGAGTTCGCGCACATGCATCCCTTTGCGCCCATGGAACAAGCGGCAGGTTATCTCGAGATTATCCGCGAGCTTGAAGAATATCTGAACGAAGTAACAGGTTTTGCAGGCACATCGCTGCAGCCCAATTCGGGAGCGCAGGGAGAATATGCAGGGCTGCTGGTGATCCGCGCCTATCAGAAAGACATCGGTCAGGGGCACCGCAACATAGCGCTGATTCCTGCTTCGGCACATGGAACAAATCCCGCAAGCGCAGTGATGGCCGGACTGGAAGTGGTGGTGGTCAACACTGCGCCCAACGGCAATATTGATTTCAATGATCTGGCGGCCAAGGCAGAACAATATGCCGACAAGCTCTGCTGCCTGATGGTTACTTATCCATCTACCCACGGCGTTTTCGAAGACCGAATACGCGAAGTGTGCGATATGATACACGCTTACGGCGGACAAGTTTACATGGACGGTGCCAATCTGAATGCACAAGTCGGGCTCACCTCTCCCGGTCTGATTGGCGCAGATGTAAACCACATCAATCTGCACAAAACCTTTGCCATTCCTCATGGAGGCGGCGGACCCGGCATGGGGCCCATCTGCGTGGCTGCTCACCTCAAACCCTATTTACCCTCACATTCCGTGGTTTGCACGGGAGGGGAAAAAGGAATCGGAGGTGTTTCGGCAGCTCCGTTTGGAAGTGCCAGTATTCTGCTCATTTCATATGGTTATATCCGCATGCTTGGCGCTTCGGGCGTGGCTGATGCCAGTCGTTACGCCATCCTCAATGCCAACTACATCAAGGCTC
>CAZUHX010000174.1:0-4158 GCA_964620795.1 uncultured Chitinophagaceae bacterium | reverse complement strand
GCCTGAGCGCCTGAAGATCCTGCTTGCGGCGGGTGTATTCGCTGAAGGGAGCAGGCTGAACAGTCAGCACTTCAATCAAGGGAGCGGTTTCGGGCATACCGTTGCCGGACATGGACAGCACTGAAGTACGGGCTTGCTTTTGGTTGCGGAGGCACTGTATTTCCTGGGCGGAGACAAACTGCATGGAGAGCAAGAAGCCGAGCGGAAACAGAATCAGAAGGTATTTCATTGCACTAAGGTAGGCAGCGCCCTATTACCGTGCAAACATGTTGAAGCCGGAGGGCAATCGACTGATATGATCAACACAATTTTCCGAGGAAATGCAGTAGGGGCGGAAAATCTTCCGCCCCTACTGCTGCCAACTTTCAGATAATTTCTCAGGATATGTTACTTTAGCCCTGAAATCATTTCCATGAAAAATCTGCGTTTTGCCGCTATCGCCCTGCTTGTTCTGCTGTTTTTTCAGGCATGCAAAAAGGAGGAAACCGCCTTCAATAATTACCTGCCCACCGAAGACAAAACTCCTCCTGCCCTGCTGAGTCCATTTGCCAGTGTGGCTACGGCCAATCGTTTTGTGCGCTTTGGTGATACCATTCCCGGAACTGCAGAAATCAGCAAAGGATACTGGATCTCGTTTGGAGATGCGAGTACACGGGTAGTGAGCTGCAATGCCGGAATCGTAACCAATGTTGAGCAGATGGATAATGGCGAATGGAGAATCGGTATTAAGACAAAATCGAATTCTATCTATACGATCTTTTATGAAAATGTGAAGGATCTTCAGGTGAGCATCAACGATGAGGTGCTGATGGGAACCATTCTGGGAACTGCGGGTCAGGGTGCTAAGGCCGGCTTGTATGTTGCGCAGAATGGCAATCTGCTGGTTTGCCCCAAAATATTTGGCGCTCCGGGGTTTGATTCTTCGATGGCCACCGCACTGAGCCGCTCGAACGCCGCCCTGGGAACCGCTTTTGCCGATCCTTGTGTGAGCGATACACTGCGCTGATATGTTTCGCGCCACCCCTTATGTGGCTCTTTTTGTAGATCGCTTTCCGGAGGCGCTGGAGTTTTACCGGGATGTACTTGAGTTAAAGCTTTTGAGACAAGGGCCGGGCGCGGCAGAGTTTTCCTGGAATGGAATGATTTTATATGTCGAAAAAGGCAAGGGCTTAAAGCCGGGATACGGCAATTTTCATTTTGAATTTGAGACGCCTGATTTTGCCGTGGCCTGCGGAATTTTATTGCAATACGGTTGTGAGATCATGGAGCGGTATCAGGAGAAAAGTGTATTGGTGGCCGATCCTTTCGGCATGTGTTTCCATTTGTATGAAGAAGGCGTGATGCTTCCCGGAGCGGAGGCTTAGCGCATCAGGACCTGAGCGGTGTGGCGGGAATTCTGGCGCACCAAAACTTCTTTGCTGTCGGTCAGTTTCTGAAGTACAGAATCGTTGTGATGTCTTACGGTGAGCAGGGTGAGATCGCGGTAAATGGTCACTGCAAAATCCCGTCTGGTTTCCTGAATCAGCTGTTGCAGTTTTTCGGGTTTATCGTCTGTGCAAACCGAGAAGCTGATGGCTGCGTTTTGCATGAGATTGATGTGCAGGCGCTGCGTGGCGAAGGCGCGGAATAAAACACTGAGGTGATCTTCTGCTATGAAGCCGAAATCGAGGGCCGAGAAAGAGAGCAGCACTTGTTTGTGCTTGAGTACGATAATGGGGGGAAGATAAGCGGTGTCTGCATTGGCGCGAATCAGTGTGCCGGGAGTCTCAGGCTGAAGGAAAGAACGGACTTCGAGTGTGATGTTTCCGTTTTGCAGGGGTTTAATGGTTTTGGGGTGAATGAGCTTGGCGCCATAGTACGACATTTCGATGGCTTCAAGGTAGCTCAGTTCGGGTATGAAGACAGCCTCCGGAAATTCTTTGGGATCGGCATTCATCACACCGGGAACGTCTTTCCAGATGGTCATTTGGCAAGCATCAAGACAATAGGATACAACGGATGCCGTATAATCTGAGCCTTCTCTTCCGAGGGTCGTGACAGAGCCGTCGGGGGCTGAGCCGATGAAGCCGTGTATAAGATAAAGTCCGGCGGATGATGAGGTTGCTTTTGCTTTCAAAGCAGCCTCGGTTTCGGGCCAGCGGATTCCCGCTTCGGTATGTGCCTGATCGGTGAATATCAGGCGGCGGGCATCCCAGCGTTCGTGCTTCCTGTTTTGAAGATCAAGAGCCGCACTGAGCAGGATCTGGCTGAGCAATTCGCCCAGGGAAACCAGCTGATCGTAAAGCCACTGGTATCTTTCGGTTATCTTATCTCTGAGTAAAGCTTCGGCATACCGATGCAGTTCTTTCAATTCGGAGATGCAAGAATGGGTATCGGGAATTTGAAGTTCTGCTGCAATATGAAGGTGCTGCTGAAAAACCTCTTCCAGCAGCTGCTCCCATGCGCCGGCATTGCGGGCACTGTGCAGCGCTTTTTCGAGGGCGTTGGTGGTTTTCCCGGCGGCGGAAACAACGGCTACTGTGGGTTGATCGGCATAGGACTGAAGAATGCCGATTACATTCCTGATTCCGTCTGCATCTTTTACCGAGGCGCCTCCAAACTTGAATACCTGAATCGTATGGTTCATTTTATGATATCAGTCTTTTTGATTCAACACAATCGCGAATTTGTTCAGCGCTCATTCGGCAGGTGATCCATTCGGGATCAAATTCGAGGCCGGCCTTTTCGTAAAAACGGATGGCGGGCGTATTCCAGTCGAGCACCTGCCAGCGAATCTGGGCCATGACAAGATGCATGGCTTCCTGAAGAAGAGCGTGAAGCAATCGTCCGCCCAGCTGATGGCGCCGCATGGATTCTGTTACGATGATATCGTCGAGAAAAAAGATTTTTCCTTTCCAGGTTGAATAAGCCGTATAGTAAAGGGCCATGCCCAAGAGCTTACCGGTATGGGTATCTTCTGCCACAAAGGCTTTAAAAATGGCATTGGGGCCAAAGCCGTCTTCTTCCATGGCTTCGGGCGTATTGATGACCTGCCCGGGAGCTTTTTCATAAAGCGCCAGTTCCTGCACCAGCGCAAACATTCCTGCTACATCTTTTTGCTCTGCCCTGCGGATCAGAACCTGTTCATTTTGCATGGTTCGAAATTCACCTATTATGCAGAATATTCAAATACCTCAAATTCATGAAATATCTCCGCAGTTTTGTTTAAATAGCGGGTCGAAAACAAAACTACTTATGAGTGCCAAGCGCCTGAATGAAATGCTCGAACAGTCCTGTGCTCCCGAACTTGCAAGTCTTTTGCTTGCACTTTCGAAAGGCTGTACAGAAATCTCCGGCTATGTGAGAGAGGCCGGTTTGGCCGGAATATTGGGCAGCACGGGCGACACCAATGTTCAGGGAGAAACGGTTCAAAAACTGGATGATCTTTCCAATGAGATTCTGATGAAGTGGCTGTCGGCATGTGACTCTTGCGCCGGTTATCTCTCTGAAGAAAATGAAGGACTGGTTAGTTTTCATGAAAACGGGAAATATATTATTTCAGTAGATCCGTTAGACGGTTCTTCCAACATTGACATTGCAGCGCCTATCGGAACTATCTTTTCTGTGATGGAGAGAATAAGCGGAGCCGGGGCCGTTGAGGATCGGGATTTTCTACAGACCGGCCGTAAGACCGTGGCCGCAGGATATTGCTTGTACGGAAGCACGGTGATGATGATGATCAGCACCGGTGCGGGTCTGCATGGATTTACGCTGCATCCCTCTGCAGGCGAATATTTGCTGACCCATCCGGATATTCGCATACCGGCAAAAGGGAAAATCTATTCATGTAATCAGGGGAATGCGGGCAAATTCACCCCCCAGCTGCAAGAGTTCATCAGCTGGTGCACAGAAACAGATAAAGCGGGCGGCAGGCCCTATTCGCTTCGTTACATCGGTTCGATGGTAGGCGATATGCACCGGACATTCCTGAAGGGAGGAATTTTCTTTTACCCCGCCAACAGGGGCGAAGCCAAAGGGAAGCTGCGTTTGTTGTATGAGTGCATTCCGATGGCTTTTCTGGCAGAGCAGGCGGGAGGCAAAGCAACAGACGGGGCGCAGGATATTCTGGATCTGCAACCCACCGAATTGCACGAACGCACAGCCATTTACATCGGATCG
>CAZUHX010000173.1:1052-4216 GCA_964620795.1 uncultured Chitinophagaceae bacterium | reverse complement strand
CCATTTATCTCTCGCCATATTGGCTCCCACCAGCAACTCATCCAACTTGGTTCTGATATCTATCAAATCATTCTGATTAAACACCACCTGATTCGCCGCATGTAACATGAACTCATCCGAATTCACTGAAGACGCTCTGTTTCGCCTCGATGATGACTCAATCAGTGCATCAATTTCATCAAAAGCATCAGCCTGCCTGCCTGATGGTTTAGATTCCATGATATGACGAATCGGAGTTGACCAGGATGAACCAAAGACCTTGTTACTGGCCCATTTTCCAGTATTCTTTCCGGTCTCCCGCCAGAAACTCCCCCAAAAAGAACTCTTAGACATATCAATTATTTTTATATTATAATTTAAAAAGAAGCTTTAAACAGCAATGAAATTCTGGAATCATACATACCAACAGTACGATCAAGATAAGTGGGTAAAGTAAATACCTGAATCATGGCCTGAATACCCAAGGATAATTTTTTATATATAGGAAAATCCAGATTATTGGTTGATCTGAAATTGATATTATCCACAAACCGCACATTGCCTGTCGTCCAGATGGAAGGTTGGAAAAAGCTGATGGATTCAAAATTCACGCGTCCGTTGTATTTGATTTTAAGCCGGCTCGACATGCGCAGTGAAAACGGACGATCCTTGCTGCGATCGTCAGACAAATAAATCTCAGGCATAAAGACCTCTGAAAAGGAGATTTTCCAACCGGATTTATCCAGCAGATCGTATCCTCCTCCTACTCCACCGGAGAATCTCACCAAAGTCTTTCTCAAATATGAGTTTTCTGCATCCGAAAAACCAATCAACTTCCATTTACCGTATCTGCCCGAAAAAGATGCCGTGAGATAACTCTCCCGCTCGAACATCTCAAAGCGATCGCCCCGCTTGATCATGGTAATCAAAAAACTGGGAGCTACACTCCAGTTGAATTTACCGCTGTCGCCGTTCAAGGATGATTGTACAAAGGCATTGATGGAGTTCAGGTTTCCAAGATTCAAAGCTGAACCCAAAGAAACCGAGCCGCTGAGTTGGGCAAAAGCAGACATACAAACGAAAAGCACAAAAAGAATACTCACGAATACCTGCTTGTGCTTAACAATCAAGATGGCCGCTAAAGATGAGGCTAGCCGGCCGTTGCTATGATTCCACTTTCCCATTACAGCAGAGCTCCGGGTTCATCCAATACAACCGCAGGAAAAAATTGCTCTTTGAACGAGTGATTCAAAACAGCATCCCAAATATTCTTTACACTCTCCATACCCTCGCCCAAGATTTTTATTCCTGTAGGATTAGATGAAAAATCCAGCGCATCATTGTCATAAGAAAAAGTAAGCCTTTGAAAACCCTTTGAAGAGTCTGCATCCAATGGCCGGCAGGGCACATAGCTATAGTAATCCCAATGCTTCTTGTACATCCTTCCGGAATACAACCTCAGATTGGATTTAGGATCAGGTGAATGATAAGTATTTCCCAACTGCTCGATGGTGACTTCGCGATAGATTTTACTGTAATTCCTTGCAGAAGAGGCAGCCACTTCATGAACGCTTTCATATTCACCTACTACAAAAACTGTATCCAAGGCGAAACCTGTTTTAAAAGAACTTCCAAACAAGATCAGGCTTCCCGGATCCAATTGAGTTAAACGGCCGCGCTGCTTGCAAACCGCATAGTGAAAGCGATCTCCAAATACATACGGATCGGTATTTTGATGGCCCCGGATATGCAATGAATGAAAGGGCTTGTGTAATCCATTCGGACTCCATGTAGGCAACGGCTGAAAAAGGGAATTGCCTTCCCACTCTCCCCAAAACAATAAGTCAGCTGATTGTGCCGGCTCACCCACTTTGCGGATATAACTCCCTTTCTGCTGAAGGAATTTGCGGTAATGGATTGGATCATTATTCCATTCGCGAATGAGTCGACCTTGATCATGTCTGTAACCATCCCCCAATCGAAAAGGCTTCTCCCTGCCGGGATGATTGAGCTGAACCGCCAGAATGCTCATGCTATCAAATGTTGATTAAACCTTAATTTTTCTTGTTTAGATGTTTGGAGAAAAGGTTTCCTTCCCTGTACCTGAAAAAGTACTTGTGTTGGTTTTTGATGAATATGAAACCGTCTAACCAATAAAGGCCTTGGAGCACCAACATCAACTTTTTTCCAATCGGAATCCGGAGAAGGGAAATTGATTTTTTGCTCATGCCCCGGCGAAGACGAGAATAAGATCACATCCGGCTTCAGTTCCTGCATCAGTTTATGCCATAAATGCAAACCCTCGGACTCCAGTGTTTGCTTCACTTCATTCGACAAACCCGACCAGGTAGGAATTGTAGCCCAAGGGCTGCAAATGTCTGTATGGATGGCTGTATTTTTAGCACCGGAATAAAAGGATGCCTCAAAACTTTGCAACACTGCACCAAAGCTGCTTTTAAACCAGGCGTTGTAGGGATTGCGTTTGAAATAATTGTTCAGTGCCAAGGCCAATCCCTGCTCCGTTCCATCATAATCCGGGAATCGAAAATCCTTGCTAACTGAGGTATCATTATTGGGACGAAACTCCCGGTCAGATGGATTTAAGCCAACGGTGACCACCCGAAGCGGTGAAGCTTCATAGGCAGGACGGTCGCCAAACCAGTGAATGGGCATTAAATCTATTTTCGACATAATACCTGGCTACTTTTTCCCACCACCCAACTTGGTCCGTTTATCAGCTTTACCGGCTTTGGTTACCGTTTTTGTGGTGTTTTTGGAGCCTGTTACGCTCTTGGTTTGAGACTTTTTTGAACTTGCCATGTGTTTGATTTTTTAATTTGTCAATCTACTTCTCTTCAGTGGTTCCGTCATTCTTATTTATGTATTTGAATTTAAAGCATATAAACTCATCAACTCCTTCAACTTGGCATTCTGGTCCATAAAATCCATGATGATTTCTGCGGTTTGCTCCAGCCTGCTTTTATCCAAAATTTCTTCTGCTCCTGAAAATTGAATTTGCAAAGTCAGTAAGGGCACATGAAAGCCTTTAGCTGTGCCGCTGCGCTCAAAAGGCTGATACCTGAAACTTAGCATTTTATGCCTATTCAGCATAGATTGATACCCAAGCTTCAGCTGTTCCAATTCCTTGTCCAAACCGGCTGACAGAATATCTTCCGCCATACTTC
>CAZUHX010000173.1:0-1042 GCA_964620795.1 uncultured Chitinophagaceae bacterium | reverse complement strand
TGACTTTAACTGCCCAGGGGTGATACCACACATATAAGATAATATAATCTTTTACCGGCTCGGCAGTTATCCCGATACAATCAGTCCAGTTGTTTGGATTGAAAGCGATATAAACATTCGACTGTATCTTTTTAGACTGTAACCGAACCACCGGCCATGGGTCGCGCAGTTTTTTGCTTAACAGAGGCATAATACCGGCAGCAAAGCCTTTCAATACTCCTCCTTTATTGATCGCTTGTTTGGGCTTATCAAATGCCTGAACATCGGTTACCGAAGACAAGCTAAGCAACTCGCCCATAATATTGCCCAGATCCTCTCCCTCAGGTATCAGTTTATACATCTGATTCAGCATCTGAGAAATCTGAACCGCGCGGTTAGACAAATAGGTATCGCGCTCACATATCCTGAATACAATCTGCTCCCACTCTTCATCAAATTCTTCTGACTCATTCAGCTTAACTTTCTCTGTTTCATTCAGTTCTCTCAAACTGAGCTTGCGCGCCAGATTCTCATCCCAGTTCTTGAAATCCCCTTCCATAGAAAGTGCCTTATAAAGCGCAGGATAAGCAATCTGGATGCAGATCAGAGCAAAGTTCAAGATCAGCCGATAGTCTTCCTCGCCGGATGCATCTCCCGGTTCTTCCTGATTGGCAATGATATTGATGAGTGAAACGGTATTCAACAATCTCTTCAAGGATCGAGGATTGGTGCCTACACTCAAACTGCAAAAGTTTGAAAGATGCTGTGCCAGAGCGCTGTCTTTTACCTTCGTTTCGTTCAGGTAACCAATGGTCTGAAGATTCTGAATCAGAAAGCTGTCAATGGAATAAGAAGCCACCGGCATTGAAAATGGCATCTGTATTATTTTGTCGAAAAAAGAACGGAACTCCCGCTCATTTTTTGCATTCAGTTCGCCAAATTTGGGTTTCAAACCCTTCACCACCACATCGTAATCTATGGCCAGCACAAATACACATTTTTCTAAATCAAATATATTTTTGAGCAGTTCGAGTATTTGAACGGCTGCCGGCGGATCAATCCG
>CAZUHX010000172.1:3086-4297 GCA_964620795.1 uncultured Chitinophagaceae bacterium | reverse complement strand
CGTGCATGATGGGCGCACTGCGTTTGAAAGTATGAAGCGGATATTTCTCCCGCAACTCACGTGCATGTCTCAGCTCGGCATAATCTACATGAGCCGACTTTCGGCCGTGCTCGTTGAGGTTCAGATAAACGACAGAGGCCTGGTTCATGAGCATCCCTAATACCGCTTCAAAGCGGTTGTTCCACATTACCTGGGCTATACCTGAAACCCCGGTAGCCTGGGCTTTCGTGAGCTTTTCCCCTTCCCAAACCGCTATCTCCTCATTGGTTTCCCGAACGAAAAGAACCTCGCGGAACTGAGGCTGGGGTGCATCGGGAAATAAAATCAGAAAACTTTCTTCCTGATCTACCCCACTGAGGTAAAACAGATCAGGATTCTGACGCCAGCGATAAACCGCATCGGCACTGCGGGGCACCAGATCATTGGAATAAAAAACAGCGATGGAGTTTTTCTCCATTCGGCGAACGAACTGCTTCCGGTTTTCAATAAACAGGCGGGAGTCAATGGCTTCGTATTTCATGATGCGGGAGTGAATTGAAAGAACAAATATAAAGCTCCACTATTGACGCAGGGCTGAAACTTACCGAAAGCCGCAACCAAAGTCCGGAAATGAAGGGGCAACCAATTAAATTCTTTACTTTTGGCGCTCCAAAATCAAACGCATGTCGATCAAAGGACACAAGAACCCCGCGGCCGGATTATCGGCACTTGGAATCGGACAGACTTCCACCCAATACTGGAACCTGAGCCCTGAAGAACTGATTGAAGAAACCATACGCCGCGGACAAGGCGTGCTCAATGACACAGGAGCACTCGCCGTAGACACCGGCGAATTTACCGGACGCGCCCCCAAAGACAAGTTCATTGTCAAGGACAGTGTTACCGAGCACACCGTAGATTGGGGAGGCTTCAACAATGCCGTGTCGCCTGAAGTATTTGACAATCTCTACAAAAAAATCACAGCCTATTTCGAAGGCCGCGAGGTATTCGTGCGCGACTGCATCGCCTGTGCGCAGGACGACTACCAGATGAACATCCGCGTAGTGACTGAATACCCCTGGGCCAATATGTTTGCCTCCAATATGTTCATTCGCCCCACGGCCGAACAAATCAGCAGCATGAATCCCGAGTGGGTGGTCATTCAGGCTCCGGGCTTCAAAGCCGATCCCGCGCTTGACGGAACCCGTCAGCACAACTTCGCCATTCTGAAC
>CAZUHX010000172.1:0-3076 GCA_964620795.1 uncultured Chitinophagaceae bacterium | reverse complement strand
CCGCCAATGTGGGCAAAGAAGGCGATGTGGCCCTGTTCTTCGGTCTTTCCGGAACCGGCAAAACCACCCTCTCCGCCGATCCAAACCGTCCGCTCATCGGCGACGACGAGCACGGCTGGACCTCAAATTCCGTATTCAATTTCGAAGGCGGCTGCTACGCCAAGTGCATTGACCTGAGCGCAGAGAAAGAACCCGATATCTACCAGGCCATCCGCCACGGAGCCATACTCGAAAACATCGGCTTTTTACCCGGAACCCGCTCAGTAGACTATGCATGGAAAGAGCGCACCGAAAATACCCGCGTCTCCTACCCCATCCATTTCATTTCCAACGCCCTGCCGAAGTCAATGGCCGGCACACCCAAAAACATATTCTTCCTCACCTACGACGCCTTCGGCGTATTGCCTCCCATTTCCAAACTCAGCGTAGGTCAGGCCATGTACTACTTCCTTTCGGGATTCACCAGCAAAGTGGCGGGCACCGAAGCCGGAGTAACCGAGCCGCAGACCACCTTCTCTACCTGTTTTGGCGCGCCATTCCTGCCGCTGCATCCCACCAAATATGCCGATCTTCTGGGAGCCAAACTGCGCGGAAGCGACATCAATGTATGGCTGCTCAACACCGGATACACCGGCGGCGCCTACGGAACCGGCAAGCGCATGAGCCTTCCTCACACCCGCGCCCTCATCACCTCTGCCCTCACCGGCAAGCTGAGCAGTGTAAAATTTGAGACCCATCCGGTCTTTGGTTTGAGTATGCCCACCGAATGCGAAGGCGTACCCGCAGAAGTGCTGAACCCCAGAAACACCTGGGCGAGCAAAGAAGCATACGACGCCAAGGCCAACGAACTGGCGGCGGCTTTCAACAAGAACTTTGCCCGCTTCGAAGAAAAGGCAGATGCAGAAATCCGCGCCGCGGCACCCAAACTGTTGCAAGGCGCATAATGACTCCTGCAGAAATAAGCAAGGTCGGCAGATGCCGGCCTTTTTTTTTGCGGCCTGCCGAAAAGTTCATGGAGAATAGAAAAAGATAATTGAAACAAGGGCGTGCCCTGCCTGCGCCTAAGACATAAGTATCACGAACAGGAAATGCTTTCCTGCACAGGCAGGTCGGGCTGTTTCGGGCTGCGCTTCGCTCCGGCCACGGCAGGGCTGCAAATCGATGCGGGTTAAAGAATTAGCTGCCGGACAGCCCTGCCGTGGCTGGCCTTCGGCCACCCTGTCCATCCCTCACGCAATGATTTGACCGCTTATTTTAAATAGCATTATAAAGTAACTAACTGGCATGGAAGTTACTTCTATCAGACGCGGATTTACTTCCGTGCCAATACTGTTATAAGTTACCAACTCAAGGATGGTTGATTTCATTACTATTTCAGTACAGATGAAATTGCAAAAGCGCATAGTATAAAAATCATTGATTATCCTCAACAAACCCTTGTGCTGGCCAATCAAGATCAACCCAGGCTATTCTTATGAGTCCATCAGCGGAATCCGGCAATGGGCTTGAACAAAAAATCATCAGCCCGGCCCATGTAAAATCAGCTCCGGTATGAATCAGGCGAAGCTTACGCTAACAAGCGACGAATGTCAAAAATGCACAACAAACTGCGACAGCCCGATTAAAATCGGTTAACTTAGTACGCAAACCCCAATCAAACCAATGAACCCAATTTTCCGCAGCAAAATCACGCTGCTCTCTGCCCTTCTGATTCTCAGTTCCGGACTTAAGGCATTTGAAATGCCTTCCAAATTCCTGATTGATTATAAACTGCGTTATACCTATACGGTAGATTCACTTGAAAAATTCTGGAAAAAGAATGGCATGCCTCAATTGGTACTGCCTATCCGCAATGATGTCGATCTATATGAAGTGACCTACAAGGGCCTTTGGCTTGACAGCACTTTCATTCTGGCAAAAGGCGCCTTGTATGTACCGAAAAACCAGGAACCTTCTTCAGAAATGACCTATTGCCACGGAACACGCATCGGTCTGGATCAAAGCTACGGCATTCAGGATCTGGAGCAGGTGGTTTGCATGATGCATGCTGCCGATGGATATGTCGCGATTTTCCCGTTTTATTACGGACTGGGAGGAGGTGAAAAGGAGCATGTTTATCAGGATGCCTGGACCGAATCAATGGCCACCATTTATATGATTAAGGCAAGCCGGGAACTGCTCTCTTCTGTGGGAAAACAAACCACCGGACAATTGTTTCTCACGGGATATTCTCAGGGTGGGCATGCCTCACTGGCCACGCACAAAATGCTGGAGTCAGGCTACTTTCCCGAAGTCAAACTCACGGCATCTTCGCCCATGAGCGGGGCATACGATATGCTAGGTGTGCAGTCAAAAACCATGTTCCAGAATTATGACCAGCCGCACTATTTGCCATATCTGTTAATTTCATATCAGTATGCCTACAATGTGATGCCCGGCCTGGATATTTATTCTGTATTCAAATCGCCTTACAACCGTTTGCTGAGTGAAGCATTCAAGCAACCCAGGAAAGTAGATTACGGCTATGTAAATTCCATTCTTCCCAAGGTGCCTGCACACATGGTTCAAGACAGTTTGCTGGATTTGTTTACCAAAGATCCGAACTTCTCTTTCACACGAAAACTGAAGGAAAACGGATTGGCAGAGGGCTGGAAGCCCAAAGCACCTCTGCAGCTCTGCGCTTGTTATGGCGACAATGAGGTAATGTATCAGAATACAGAAGTTGCAGGAATGAAACTGAAGGGAGAAGACAATCTGGTGGTGCCGCGCATTTTTGGCAAGCATCTGTCACACAATCCCTGCGCTCCATTCGCGATTTTGTATTCCAAGTTTTTCTTCGACAACTTCCGCAAGGGCAAAAAACATCCCGAGCGCATTCAGGCAGGAAAGAAGATGATTCTGGCTATTGGAATTTCCATCGCCAACAAGCAAGCCAAAAAAACGCTGAAGAAGACGGGCAAGGTTGAAAACGACGCCCTGGCAACGCAGAGGAGATAAATTCTGCTGTCAACCAAGCTTTAATTTAAACCACAAAGAACACAAAGCAGGCGCATAGAACACAAAGAGAACGCGGCAG
>CAZUHX010000171.1:0-4411 GCA_964620795.1 uncultured Chitinophagaceae bacterium | reverse complement strand
ATGATGATAGATTTTCTCAAAACTCTTAGGGGACATGATCTTTTTAAAAAAATTCAGGATGATCTCTCGGTTGTGAAGCCTCAGGGCGGTTCATCCTCGCTTACCAAGCTCTATCCCTATGCTGCCGTCGCGGCAGCATGTCTGCTATTTCTTGTTTTCTTCCTGAAACCCGATCCGCTAAATCAGGAATTGAAAATGGCAAAACCTGTTTCCGGTGGCATGCAGGGAGCAGCGATTCAGACCGCCGAGGCAGCTGAAATTGTTTTGCCTGCCCTTGTTCCTAAACCGCAAAAGACAAGCAAGAAAACAGTTCAGCAATCAACTTTTTCTCAGCCGGAGGAAAGTCCGACAAATGAGCCGCCGGTCACTTTTCATCAAGAGACCGAAACTGCTTACTCAGCTCCTCGTGAAACGGAAGAGCAAGAGCGTATTGAAGTGGTTCAGCAAAGTTTTATGCTGCGTTTGACAGATCCCAAATCTTCTGCCAACAACAGTTATGAACCGGTAGAGCAATCATATCGACTTCCCGTTGTATTTCTGGAAAAAGAACAGCAGCGTCTGCTAAAGGATTTCCCTCCCCGTCGCAGCAACTTCCCTTAATGAACTTTATTGAGCCTCTCCGGTAAGCTTTCCCAGGCTTGATCTTCGATATCAAGATGGGTTACCATCCGGATGTGTTTGGGTGAAAAGGGAGAACTGAGTATTCCCTGTTCTCTCAACTTCTGCTCATATATATCACTATTGCTCACTTCAAAAATGACGATATTGGTTTCAGCAGGCAATACAGACTGCACCCATGCGGCATTCCGCACCAGATCTTCGATTTCTTTGGCCTTTCGGTGATCTTCAGGCAAGCGGGCTACGTGATGTTCCAGGGCATAAAGGCAAGCGGCAGCCAGAATGCCTGATTGCCGCATTCCGCCGCCCATTACTTTTCTAATTTTTCTGGCGCGGCGTATGGTTTCAGCATCTGAAACGAGCAACGAACCTACCGGAGCGCCAAGCCCCTTGGAGAAGCAAATCGAAATACTGTTGAAAAGACCATGCAGATCAGCAGCTTCATAACCTCCGGCTGCAAATGCATTGAAAAGACGTGCACCATCCAGATGAAAAATCAATCCCCGTTCCTTGCAAAACCGACTGAGTGCCCGAATTTGTTCCAGGCTGTAAACACTTCCTCCTCCTTTGTTTACAGTGTTTTCTATACACAGCATTCTGCTGTTGGGAAACCAGTCGCGATCCGGAAGGATACAGGCCTCTGCCTGAGTTGTTGTCATTCTTCCCTGATCGCCTTCGGTTAGTCTGATGCTCACACCCGAGTGAAAAGCCCAGCCGCCGGTTTCATAGTTGTAAATATGACTGAGCTTGTCGCAGATGATTTCATCTAGGGGTTGTGTTTGTGCTTTGATGGCCACCTGATTGCTCATGGTTCCGCTCGGAAAAAATAATCCGGCTTGCATGCCGAACATTGCGGCACAATGTTGCTCAAGTTTTTTGACCGTAGGGTCTTCTGAAAAAACATCATCACCCAGCGGAGCATTCATCATGGCTTCAATCATACCCGCAGTGGGACGGGTCACAGTATCGCTTCTGAGATCGATAATTTTCATCTTAAAAAATAAATAATTTGATAAAAAAATGATTTGATTAAGTCCGGTTTGAGCAGCAGAGTGAAAATAATTCCGGTAAGTGCTCCCGTGAGATGTGCCAGATGGCCGATATGCTGGTTTTCCTGACGCGACATGTAGGCTGAGTAAATCAGGTATAGAATTCCGAAGAGCACTGCTTTGATGGGTATAAACCAAACATAAAGAGTGGCCATCGGCTGCATCAGAATAAATGAAAATACGATGGCAGAAGTGCCGCCTGAAGCTCCCAGACTGCGATAGGCCGGATCATGGCCTTTAAAAATGAGATTGGGTGCATCTGCCAGGGCCACTGCCAGAAAATACAAAACAACAAATAAGGGTCTTCCCCACAGCCCGAAATAAATGTCGAATGCCGCTTCGATGTATTCCCCGAAAAAGTAAAGGGTGAGCATATTTACAAACAGATGTCCGAAGGAAGCATGGATCAGTCCGCCGCTGATGAAGCGATGATATTCGCGGGTTCTCAGGATTCGGTATGGATAAAACACCAGCTGGTCCATCAGCGTCTGATTGCTCAGTGCCGCAAAAGAAATTCCGGTGGTGACCAAAATGATGAGCAGGGTGGTTGACATATAAAAATTTTATATATGGTGATAGGGATGTCCGGCTCTGATGCATAAAGCACGGTAAAGTTGTTCGGTAAAAAATAGCCGTGCAAGTTCATGCGGCAAGGTCATGGAAGAAAGACTGAGTGTAAAAGTTGCTTTGGTAAACAACTCAGGTCCGGAGCCATAAGCCCCCCCGATTACAAATACAATCTCCTTAGACCTCATTTCCCAAATTTCAAGCTGCCGGGCAAGTTCCGGCGAACTGATTTGTTTGCCGGTTTCGTCCAGCAGTACGAGCAAACTTCCTTCTTTTAGTTTTTTCAATAGGGCCTGTTGCTCTTCAAATATTGCGCCGTCGCCTTTGCCCGGAGAGATGTTGAGTTGCTCAAAATCCCTGAAACCGCCGATGCGCTTCTCATACTTTGAGCACAGGCTCTCCAGGGCCGGTTCGGCCTTTTTGGCCACAGTGAGCAGTCGGTACTTCATCCTTTAAGCAAATTTAGCAGATAAAGCTTGCTGCTTTCATGCATTCATGGGTATTATTGTTTGTTATGCGTAAATCCATTGCCCTGTTAGGTCTGATGGCTCTTTTTTTAGGAGCTTGCAGAAATCATTTCACCACTTCTCAGATAGAAGGACAATGGAAAATTGTGGATCTGGAGTATCCCGAAAAACTCAGTCCCGCCATGCAGGAGTCTGTCAATGCTGCTCTTGCTCAGCTCAGCAACAGAAAGTGGATATTTGATCCGGAGGGAAAGCTTACCATCAGGAACAACGGAGACCTCTCCATTTTTACCTGGCAGCTTTCGTCTGATCAGATCAGGATTACAGCCCCGGGAAAACCTGCAGAAGAATATAAAATTCTGGAAGCCGGAAAAACCGGGATGAAATGGGAGCGGAGAAAAGATCAATCGGTCGTGATTTACAAATTCAAAAAAATATAATGGATAAAAAATATCTAATTGCTTTGTTTTCAGCTTTTACGCTGCAGCTCAGTGCACAGTTGAAGATCAAAGAGCTTCCCGGTGTGTGGCGGCTCATCAGCCTCACTGCCGCTGATCAGACCATGTATGCTCCCCAGCTCGGAAATCCACGCATGGAATTCAACAAGAAAGGCGGTTACATGATCAATTTGGCAGGGCAAAAAGAGTCCGGTCGCTATTTCTTTAAGAAGCCCGGTTTTATTCGTTTGCTTCCCATCGAGCCGTCCGGAAAAGCCGAACGTTTGCTCAAGCTGATTGTGCTTGGTAACGACTCTCTTGAATACAGCATCACCGAAGGTGAAATTACCTCAAAGTCTCAGTGGATCAGGGTGGCAGCAGCATGGACTGCCAAAGAAGAACGCAGGCATGAAGCAGAAGAACGGGAGCGGGAAAAAGAGATTCAGGAGCGAGAAAAAGCAGCCGCAAAACCCTGAACCTTGGAGGCAACCATAGCCATAGGACTTCTCTTGATCATCGGCTTGATCCTGATTTTTCTGGAGATTTTTTTTGTTCCGGGCACTACTCTTGTCGGGGCACTGGGCGGCCTGTCTCTCCTTGCAGGGATTATCTCTTCTTATATTGTCTGGGGCAGTGGCACAGGACATTATATTCTGGGTATCTGCTCAGTTCTGGTTATTGTCGCCCTTGGGTTTGGGTTCAGAATGGCCTCATCCGGCAATTTCGGGCTCACGGCAAGATTAGATCAAAGCCATGCAGAATCAGCAGACACCCTTGGCATCAAAGCCGGTGATCGCGGGCAGGCGACAACTGTGCTCCGTCCATCAGGGAAAGCAAGATTTGGTCAACAGTGGGTTTCGGTCACTTCTGCCGAAGGTCTGATTGAATCCGGCACAGAAGTGGAAGTGGTTCGCATAGCCGATAATGTTATATTCGTTAAATCATTAAAATCTGTTTGATATGCAATTCCCTGTTTTCATCCTGGCCTTCATCCTCATCCTTTTTGTACTCCTGGTATTTTGGCTGCTTCCCATACCGCTCTGGCTGTCTGCCCGTTTTGCCAACGTACAAATCAGCCTGATTCAATTGTTGTTCATGCGCTTCCGCCGGGTGCCGCCGGCAGCCATCGTCAATGCCATGGTCATGGCACACAAGGCCGGGATCAACGTACAGCGCGATTTACTTGAGGCCCATTTTCTTGCAGGTGGTAATATTCTGAAAGTGGTACGCGCTCTGATCTCGGCAGACAAAGCCAATCTGGGGCTCGACTTCA
>CAZUHX010000170.1:0-4436 GCA_964620795.1 uncultured Chitinophagaceae bacterium | reverse complement strand
GGATAATAAATCATGGAAGGAATACCAGCATGATGAAGTGCTGTTTTAAGTGCATCTCGTTCAGATTCAGACACTTTTATGCAAAACTGATGATATACATGGGTAGAACGTGCAGCCAATGCAGGCAATTCCAGTCCGGGAATAGCCTGAAGCAGCCTTCGGTATCTCGCGGCCGCCTGCCGACGAGCAGCTGTAAACTCATCGAGATGTTGAAGCTTAACCAAAAGAATAGCTGCCTGTATGCTGTCAAGCCTTGAGTTTACTCCTACCCTTTCATGCAGATACAAAGCAGACTGGCCATGGTTGGCAATTTGCCTGCAGCGTTCGGCTAATTGAGCATTACGAGTGGTTATAGCTCCTCCGTCTCCATATGCTCCCAGGTTCTTACTGGGGAAAAAAGAGGTTGCACTAAGATCTCCAAGAGTTCCGGCCCGCCGCAATTCACCGGTACTGAAAGCGTAGTCGGCACCTATAGATTGCGCATTGTCTTCCAAAATCAAAAGTCCATGCCGTTTTGCAATACTCTGCAATTCCTCCATCGGGGCGCACTGTCCAAAGAGATGAACCGGCATGATCAATTTGGTACGGGGCGTAATCAGTGACTCAACCGAAGCCGGGTCTAAAACAAAGGTGTCGGGATGAACATCTGCAAATACAGGAACTAAACCCAGCAATAGCAATACCTCCGCTGTGGCCGTGTAGGTAAAGGCCGGCAGAATAACTTCAGCACCTGCGGGCAAGTCCAAAGCCATCAGTGCAATCTGAAGGGCATCTGTTCCATTACCGCAACTCACTGTGTAAACGCCCTCGCCATGAAAAACAGAAAGTGCTTCTTCAAACGCCTTTACCTGAGGACCTTTTACAAACTGAGTACTCTCCAGCACTTCTTCAATAGCGGGAAGAATTTCAGATGCCAGTCGCCGGTACTGCGCGGCCAGATCAACCATTCGGATGGGGGACACTTCCATGAAAGCCGACAAATATACAGGAATCAGGGGGTTTAACACCCTGTTATTCAGTGCAATTGCTCAACCGGCTGCCAGGCAGGACCATTTACAGGATTGCTCCTCCCCGACTTGCCCCCTGAAAACTGAATCTGAAAAGGCCCAACCGAAGGATCAGGTCGGTAGAAGTCTGTACTGATGATATGCGCTCCGGAACGCAGTGCCGCCTTAAATCTTGAATAATCTCCCTTTCTCGCTTCATTACAGCCTGAATCGGAGCGAGTGCGAACCAGATTTCGGATTTCCTTTTCATCGCGCTCAGGGCCATTCCTGATAACGAATGCCGCTGCAGGCCTTCCTGGCTCTTCATACACAAAACATGCCCTGTTCTGTAACTTTTCATGGCCTTTGAGATAAAACGGACAAGCCTCACCTTCCATGATGAAAACAACTTTGCCCCTGGCCGAATCCAGCAAAGGCCAGCCGCCGCCCAATGCCATGGCCTCCGGACTCTCCCATCCTTTTGAAAGCTTTCCCGGACTTAGCACCCCTTTCAACTCCTCACCAAATACGGCCCTGATCTCGCGGTCTATCTCTTCAGTCTGAACAGAATCCCATTCAAGCGCAGGCTTGAAACCGAAAAATTTCATCGCCTTACTTTCATTTCCGGGGCCGTCTTGCTTGGTTTCAATATTGATCATGATCGGAAAATGCAAAGGATGAGCCTCACTCCATGCCTTGATCTCCTGAAGAGCGGCTTTAAAAGTGAGTACATGAGAACGATAATCTACATCCTTCACATGAAGCAGCTTAATGCCGGGCTTACTCAACTCTGGTTCAGCAGCATTTGCAGATAAACCCGGAACAAAGGCATTGAGTTGCCTCCGTTGAAAAAGCGAGCCTTCAGGATCTGCGTAGATATCCAGTTCAAAGCCCCGAACTCTGTAATAAGTCAGCTGACTGTCCAGTGTCGCATGTCCGTAATTCAGCTCCTCAGGATCCAGTCCGTACTTCTTCAGCAGTTTCCTTTTGTTGAGGAACTTCATGACTTTGGGATCCGGTTTCAGTTTGTAGCTGTTGTGGCTTGCGATCAGCTGAATCTGATTCATCCTAAATGGCCGGGGATTCAAACTTTTCAACATGGCAAATTCATCCTTTAGCTGCCCTTGATCATCAATCATTTCCACCTTCAAGGTATCCTGACTAAGTTTCATCAGTACGGATCCATGGTAAGTATTTTGACCGAAAATCATGGCCGGGTGATCCAATTTACCCGGCGTATTCAAGGTGGTTCCGCAATGACCATTGACCACATATACCGTGCCCGGAGAGCGGCCCCGCGCTTTAAGATAAGGTCTTCCGGCGCGTAGACTGCCATCTGTACCCGGAAGCTTCATCGCTTCAAGATCGAAAGAATTAGAAAATCCGTAATGCCCATTCAACAAACCCGAACGCTCGTAATCGTGGCTGTGACCCGAAAAAACCACATCTGCCCCGTATCTTTCCAGAATGGGCAACCACAGAGCTCTCATCTCCTTCATGTTTTCGCGCATCACATCCGAATCGTGCGACCCTTTGGAATACGGAGGCTTGTGAAAGCAAACCACCAGCCAGGGTTCTGTTCTGGCCTCCAGATCAGCCTTAAGCCAGCGCCCCATGGGAGAAAGGGTGTCTGAATACCATTCCTTGTTTTCGGAATTGAGCATCACCACATGCAAGGGTCCATTAGAAAAAGAATAATAACCCTCTGTTCCTGAGGCTATGCCTCCACATTCGGCTTGCTTTGGCATGCTGAACAAATCGTAATAAGGTCCCTTTCCTTCTTCTTTCACACTGTGGTAGTCATGATTTCCGGGGCAAGGCCAGGACACCGTTCCCCGCATGATATCTTTATAAAAATCCAATACATACTTTTTATATTGATCTTCAGTACCATCGGGATAGGCATTGTCGCCCAGCCAAATCCATCCATCGAGTTTTCGGTTTTGATTATAATTCAGAAATGCACGATAAACGCTATCCTGAGAGGGAATTCCCTTACCGAAATCTCCCGTTACCCAATAGCGCAACTCTTCGTTTGAAGTCAATGGCTCATGGGTTATGATGTACTGTGTCGGATGATCGGCCAGAGGTGTACCATCTGCACGCAGGATACGATATCGGTACTCCGAAGCAGAGGTCAATCCGCTGATGGTCACTTCATGCAGATGCGATAAAGGGAAAGGTACACTGAGTTGTGTTTTATTTCCGATCTGTTCCACTATTACCGTTCCGCTCACGGGAACTGAAGTTTCAAAGCGCAGAACAGCCGAATGTAATCCGACAGACTGAAGATAGGGGCCATAAAGGAGTTGCGCCTTCAGAAACAACGGAAGAAGAATCGCAAAAAAAACGGAGGCTGTTTTCATCATGAATCAGGAAATAATGGCTAAAATGCAGAGAATATGTTACGTATAAGTTTTCTTTTGATTTTATTGAGTTGTGTTATTCGTTCGGAATCACAGAACCTGATTGCAGAAGTCAACACCTTGCTCGGAACACGGGGTGTATGGCTCTATGGACGAACTACTCCTTTTGTAACGCCTCCTTTCGGAATGACACAGTGGACAGCCTGTACGCGAGATGCGAAGATCAGAGTTCCTCTTTACAACCATTGGGACCATCAGATCAGAGGGTTCAGAGCCAGCCATAAACCGGCCATGTGGATGGGCGATTACGGCCATGTAAGCCTGAGGCCGGAAACCGGTAAATCGCTCATTCCCGGTCTTCCTTCAGCCCGATTCAGCCATCGGCATGAGAAGGCCGGTCCCGATTACTACCATGTGCTGCTCAATCCGGGTTCGCAGAATGAAGTTTCTGTTGAAATGACCGCAACCTCCAGAACCGGTCTGCTCAGAGTGATTTTTAAAGCAGGAGCTGCTCACCGACTTTACATAGAGGCAAGTCAAATGGGAGACTCTTCAGGCTTTGTGCGCATTGAGCCTGAAACCGGCCTCGTGACAGGCTGGAATAAAGACCGTCAAAGCGCGCATCTTGGTCCTCCCCTGCCCGGTTTCAAAGGATATTTCACAATACAAGTTCAGACTAAAATCATCCGTTCGGGAACCTGGACTGAGGGTAAACTAAGCGATTCCGTTCATGCGGAAGGAATTCAGTGCGGCGCCTGGCTGGACCTTGATCCTGAACAGGACACCGTCTTGATCTATACGGGAACTTCATTCATTGATGACAGGCAGGCGCTTGAAAATCTGAAAAAAGAATCTTTGGGCAAGAGTTTTGAGGAGGTCAGAAAGCAAACCGCCGAAAAATGGGAAAATCATCTTTCACGAATAAAGATCAGCGGCGGCTCCAGCCGGGACAGACGTATATTTTATTCCTGCATGTATCACTGTTTGCTTTTCCCAAGAGAGTTTTCTGAATACGGGCGATATTACTCTGCCTTCGACGACCGGATACATAAAGGAGAAAGTCATAATGATTATTCCTTATGGG
>CAZUHX010000169.1:0-4452 GCA_964620795.1 uncultured Chitinophagaceae bacterium | reverse complement strand
GCCTCCCCGCTGCGCAGGGCCGGGTGTTGCGGGGGTTCCGTGGCGTTGCCGCCACCCGGCTGCGCCGGCCCCTCCACTCCCTGGCGCGGCTTTCCGTTTCGGCAGATCTCATGCTCTGTCAACAGAACACAATATCCCTTCAGTCTAAGATGCTTGTACTTCCCTGAGGCGGGTATCGAGATTTTTTCCGGAAAAGCCTTGTTTGGCAGGAATATGATCCATGGCATATTCACTCAGAGCGGTGATGGTGAGCGATGGATTTACACCCAGATTGCAAGGGATGATCGAACCGTCGAGAATGTACATATTCGGATATCCGTGTGCCCGGAAATATTCATCAACCACGCCTTCCGATTTTGTGGCGCCCATCGGACAGCCGCCCAGGATGTGAGCAGTGGAGGCGAGATTAAAGAATACCTCAGAGAAAGCATTCATGGGCACTGCTCCGGCCTTTTCGGCGTAGCGATACAATGCTTCCTGACCAACCGGAATGTAAGTGGGTACGGCTTGCCCTGAATCATTTTTCATCTGAAGGGAATATCCAAACAATCCTTTGCTCAGTTTCATGCGCATGGAATTTTCCAGGGTTTGCATGATCAGAAAGATAACACCGCTTCGGGCAGGATTGCGTGCCAATAAGATTTTGAGCGTATTGATGGGATGCAGCAGCATGTTGCCCAGCATTTTGGCTACCCTGACGGGAGCGGGACCGCTGCCTGCGGCCATCACGCCCAGCCGCATCATGGCTCCTGAGCCGTCGGGGAATTTGCAAATCTCGATCTGGGTGTTTTCATCGGGCGAAAAGACCCTGGATATAGCGATGCCGTGATTGAGCTTGGTTTTAGAGCCCACCACTCCGCTCAGCATTTCAGAATTGGTCAGTATGTTTTCTCCCAGTTTGTCGGATAATGCAGGAAGTGATTGGTGAATATGCTTTTGTTTCAGAAGGAGCTCCATGGTACCGAGCACGCCGCCGCTCACCACCAGTCCTTTGCTTCGGAAAGTGCGGTCACCTCCGCCTGAGGTCGAACTCTTTACCTGAATAACATATTCGTTATCAATATATTCAATTTTTTCTACCATGGTTTCGGCCAGCAGTTCGGCTCCAAATACATTTTCGGCAAACCAGAGATAGTTTTTATCCAGAGTGTTTTTGGCGCCGTGCCGGCAGCCCACCATACAACCGGCGCAATCGGTGCATCCGGTGCGCAGGGGCCCCAGACCGTTGAAATAGGCATCAACAGGCTTATTGCGGTCGCCAAGGTACACGCCAACTCCGTCAACCGGCTTGAAACTGTCAGCTTTACCCATATCGGCTGCCACTTCCCGCAGCAGATGATCTTCGGTATTTTCCTTTTCGTAGGTCGTGGTGCCCAGCATAAACTTGGCTGTTTTGAAATACGGCTCAAGTGTTGTTTTCCAGTCTTTAAAATGGCTCCAGATGGGATTGGTATAAAACGGAGGTTTGGGCATCATGTGCGTATTGGCATATACCAGAGAACCGCCGCCAACCCCTACACCGGAAATCACGAATACTTCGCGGAAAAAAGTGAGTTTCTGAATCCCGTACCAGCGCAGTGCGGGTAGCCAGAGATATTTGCGCAGATTCCAGTTGGTTTTCGGGAAATCTTTGGCCTGCCAGCGTTTTCCTTTTTCGATGACCAGCACGGAATATCCTTTTTCTGCAAGCCGCATGGCCGAAACGCTTCCTCCGAAACCGGAGCCGATCACGATGTAGTCGTATGTCTCTTTCATTTTCTTGTTAAACCCCGGGAAGTTTTTGTTGTTTATTTGTGAAATCAACAGGAATGAGCCCGTTGGTTTCATAAAACCCGGCCAGCATGTCAAATCTACTCGAAAATATTCCAAGTCCACAGCAGTGGTTTGGGCAGAGCAATAATCCATTCATCATTGCCGGGCCATGCAGTGTGGAAGGCGAGGAGCAAATACACCGAACGGTGGCAGCCATTCGCGAGGCCAGTCCTCGGGTGAGTATGATACGTGCGGGAATCTGGAAGCCCAGAACCCGGCCATATACTTTTGAAGGAGTGGGGGAAATTGGGTTGCCCTGGCTGAAGGTGGCCGGGGCTGAGGCCGGATTGCCCGTAGCGGTGGAAGTGGCAGGGGCAGATCATGTGGAAGCTGCGCTGAAAGCGGGTATTGATGTGCTGTGGATTGGAGCCAGAACAACAGTGAATCCCTTTCTGGTGCAGGAAATCGCCGATTCTCTCCGGGGAGTAGATGTGCCTGTAATGGTTAAAAATCCGGTGAACCCTGATC
The DNA here is from genome assembly GCA_964620795.1 of uncultured Chitinophagaceae bacterium. Taxonomy (GTDB): domain Bacteria; phylum Bacteroidota; class Bacteroidia; order Chitinophagales; family LD1; genus CAZUHX01. The sequence continues at coordinate 2,172 of CAZUHX010000169.1, read as the reverse complement.
TGGAATTGTGGATAGGGGGAATGGAAAGGCTGGCCGACAGCGGAATACGTAAACTGGCGGCGATTCACCGCGGATTCTCTGCCTATGAAAAGTCGGAGTTCAGGAATCCGCCGCGCTGGGAAATACCTATCGAATTGAGACGCCGCTATCCGAGCCTGCCGATTCTGGTAGATCCTTCACACATCGGAGGGAAAAGAGATTTGATACAACGCTTGTCGCAGCAGGCCATGGATATGGGTTTCGACGGACTTATGATTGAGACACACATCAATCCGGACAGGGCATGGAGTGATGCTTCGCAGCAGGTAGATCCTTTGGAGCTTAACCATATTCTTCAACACCTTATCATCAGAGCGCCCAAAATTGAATCCGGACAACATCAGTTGCTGAGTGAGCTGAGGGCCCGCATAGACCGGCTGGATGATTACATCATTGAGTTGCTGGGAGAGCGGATGGATATTTCCGCTCAGATTGGTGCATACAAACAAGAGCATCATCTGGCCATTCACCAGGCACAGCGCTGGGCAGAGATCTACCGGAGAAGTCTTGCGAAAGCCAGGGTAACAGGTCTTTCAGAGGGTTTTACCCAGGAGCTGTTCAGACAAATCCATAATGAGAGTATTTATCATCAGGCCAAAGTGATGGAGAAAGAAGCGGCAGTGAACGGCGGGACTTTCACCGGACAAGCCTGATCATAGTTGAAAAATTACTATTTCACCATCAGTTTTGCGCGCAGATTGGATCCGTTGGCCAAAACGGCAGAAAGCAGATACACTCCTTCGGACATCGCCGTGGGAAGTCTGATTTCATCTGAATTTAAGTAGTCAGAACCGAATACCATCTTTCCGCAAGGGTCGAAAACTTGCACTTGCTGAACCCTTTCTGCGGCCTTTAGTTTCAAAATATCTCCGGCTTTAACAGGATTGGGCATCAGTCTGAAAGGGATCTCTCCCGATTCCAAAATGCCTGAAATGGATTCAAGTGAAGGGAGATTGGATTTGGCTGCTATGTGCGCCAGATTTTGTGACATAGAGCGGGTAAAATCACCGCCCAGAATAAGTTTGTTGTCCCACCATGCCATGCAGCGCACCGGGCCGTTGAACAGACCGAAATTCTCCTGAAATGCCAGAGGGTCATTGGCAACAAAATTCTGCGACCAGGTCAACATTTCCATGTACGTAAAGTCGCCTCCGTAACAAAGTATGCCATTGCGGGCAAGAAGGGCATACATGGCGTTGCCGGTGTAGCCGCTTAAATTGGAAGGCGTATTGTAGGCCAGGTGGGTTTCCCAGGTGTTGCCGATCAGTCTTTTGATCACAGCCGTATCGGAGGGCCCCATAAACTGCAGACCGGCATAGAGTGTGTCTTCAATAGAGCACAGGCTGTGAATCTCGTTGCCCGTGCAGGTAGAAACAGCAGGCGTAAAGGTGTTGCCGTCATAGGCCACCAGATTTTCCTTGCAGGGAGGGCCGGGATTGCTTTGGAAATCGCCGTACAGCCAGAGCTTGTTTTTCCAAACGTATAATCCGTTGATGTGGCCGTCATACTGGGGATACTGTTGCCAGCGGTTTTCAGAGGGAACCCAACGCGCGAAGTCAACCTGAGCCAGGGCTGCACAGACATCAAAGTCGCCGGCTGCGTATAGTTCACCGTTATAGACTTCCAGATCTTTTACTTTACCATAAAGACAGCCTGCGGGCTGCCAGCCGCCCTGATCAAAATAAGCCACATTGCTGAGGTCTGTGCTCCCGCTTAAGGTAAACTCGCCGGCCGCCCAAAGTTTACCATTGAACTCGGTAATGCTGTTTACGATTCCGTTCAGGCCAGCTCCCAAACTTTCCCATACAAAGCCGGTACCGGATTTCCTGATCCTGGCAATTCCGCTGATATTAGAACCGCTTGCCGTTTGAGTGAAGCGACCTCCTGCATACAGATTTCCGTCGCTGCCGGGATAAAGGCAATAAATATCATTGTTGGTGCCTTCGCCCAGGGTTTCAAATGTAGTTTGTGGCGGATAGCCCGGCTGAATCCAGGCAAGTTCATCTTGGGTGAATCCAAAGAGAGCAGCCCATTGATTCAATTCAGGATAATTCATTTGCCTTACATATGCCAGATTGGATTTTGCAGCAATCATACGGGAAACACGCTCATATCCGGTAGCCTTCATCAGCG
>CAZUHX010000168.1:0-4517 GCA_964620795.1 uncultured Chitinophagaceae bacterium | reverse complement strand
GTGTCTGCGATTCTTCAGGATTTTTCACGTGCCATTCAAACTCGTCGCGGAAATGGCGGATAGCAGCGGCCACCGGCCAAGCTGCCGCGTCGCCGAGCGGACAAATGGTATTGCCTTCAATCTTGCGCTGAATGTCCCATAGCAAATCGATGTCTTCCATTCGTCCGTGACCATGCTCAAGCCTCCAGGTCACTTTCTCCAGCCAGCCTGTTCCTTCGCGGCAGGGAGAACACTGACCGCAGCTTTCATGATGGTAAAAACGGCTGAAATTCCAAGTATTGCGCACGATACACTGGCGGTCGTCGTAAACGATAAAACCGCCGGAGCCGATCATGGAACCGGTGGCAAAACCTCCGTCAGACATACTTTCATAGGTCATCAGACGGGTTTCGTCCTTGGCTGTTTTAAAAAGCAAATTGGCAGGAAGAATGGGCACCGAGCTTCCTCCGGGCACACAGGCCTTGAGCGGGCGATCGCTTTCCCTACCACCCCCCCCCTCATCGCTCATCACAAATTCTTCAACCGTAATGCCGAGTTCAATTTCATAAACACCCGGTTTGCGGATATTGCCTGAAGCCGAGATAAGTTTAGTACCGGTTGATCGTCCCACGCCAATTTTGGCATACTCATCTCCCCCGTTGAGAATAATCCAGGGCACGTTCATGATGCTTTCCACATTATTGACAACCGTAGGATTTCCATAAAGACCTACCACGGCGGGAAATGGTGGTTTGATGCGCGGATTGCCGCGTTTTCCTTCCAGAGATTCGATCAGGGCCGTCTCTTCTCCGCAGATATAAGCTCCGGCGCCACAGGTTACATGCAGATCAAGATCATACCCGCTGCCTTTGATGTTTTTGCCAAGCCAGCCGTTGGCATAAGCTTCGTTGATGGCCCGCTCCAGAATACGGGAAACCCACATGGATTCTCCGCGGATATAGATGTAGCTAAGGTTGGCCTCCAGCGCGATGGCTGAAGTGATCATGCCTTCCACCAGCAAATGCGGAAGTTTTTCCATAAGAAAGCGATCTTTAAAAGTTCCGGGCTCACTCTCATCTGCATTGCAAACCAGGTGACGCGGCCTGCCGCTTTTCTTGTCGATAAAACTCCACTTCATTCCGGTGGGGAAACCTGCTCCTCCCCTGCCGCGCAAGCCACTTTTCTTCACTTCCTCCACAATATCGTTGGGCGCCATTTTAAGGGCTTTCTCCACCGAATTGTAACCGCCATGACGGCGATATACTTCGTAGGTGTGAATGCCTTCTACCTCTGCATGCTCGAGCAATATTTTCTTTCCTGCCATGTTTACTCTTTGATTGGGGTTATTCCGCTTCAGACTTTAGACAACTTCTCGACCTTTCCTGCTCTGCAATCTTCAATGAGCTGATCGATCTTTGAGGGCGTAAGAAACTCGTGATAAAAATCGCCCAGCTGAAGCATGGGCGCATAACCGCATGCTCCCAGGCACTCTACGCCTTTCACACTAAACATACCATCTGAAGTGATTTCTCCGGGCTTAACACCCAGTTTGCTACAAGTGTAATCCATGAGATCTTCAACTCCCTTGGTCATGCAACAGGCGGTTTGGCAGAATTCAAACATGTATTTAGCCACCGGCTTTTGATTGTACATGGAGTAGAAACTCACTACCTCATATACTTCAATGGGTTTGATCTGAAGGATTTCAGCCACCTGATCCATGGCTTCCACACTCAGCCAGTCGTTGTTTTCATCCTGTACTTCGTGAAGAATGGTGAGAAGGGCACTTTTGTGTTTCCCTTCCGGAAAACGGCTTTTAAGTTCTTCTATGCGCTTAAGCGTAGCTTCAGTTAAAGCTGCTTTTTGTCCGGTTTTGATATTAAGTCCCATGGTTGTACTTCTTTGATCAGGCATCCAGTTCGCCCGCAATGACATTCATCGAGCTGAGAATGAGAATCGCATCACTGAGCAAGGTTCCCTTGATCATTTCGGGAAATGCCTGGTAATAAATAAAGCAAGGTCTGCGGAAATGCAGTCTGTAAGGAACCCGTGATCCGTCGCTGATGAGGTAAAACCCGAGCTCCCCGTTTCCGCCTTCAACTGCATGGTATACTTCTCCTTTTGGCACGGGTATCTCTCCCATCACAATTTTGAAATGGTAAATAAGGGCCTCCATGTTGTTGTATACCTGTTCCTTGGGCGGAAGATAATAATCAGGAACATCGGCATGGTAAGGGCCTTCAGGCAGTTTTTCGAGCGCCTGCCGGATGATGCTGACCGACTGCCACATTTCTGCCTGACGAACAGCATAGCGATCATAAGTATCGCCGCTTTTGCCCACGGGAATCTCAAACTCGAAATCCTGATAGGAGGAATAGGGATTCATGACGCGCACGTCATAGTCAACCCCTGCGGCGCGCAAGTTAGGACCAGTGAATCCGTAGCTGATGGCTTTTTCTGCAGATATCCCGCCCACATTCACGCAGCGATCCATGAAGATGCGGTTGCGGGAAACCAGATCTTCAAATTCCTTGAGCGCAGGAGGAAATTCTTCCAAGAACTTCCTCAGTTTGCGAAAAGCCGTTTCGCTCCATTCTCTTTCAAACCCGCCGATGCGGCCCATATTGGTGGTGAGACGGGCACCGCAGATTTCTTCAAAAATCTCATAGATCTTCTCGCGGAACTGAAATATGTACAGAAATCCTGTGAAGGCTCCGCTGTCGACCGCAAGAATGGAATTGCAAATCAAATGATCGGCAATTCGCGACAGCTCCATTACTATAACTCTCAGATATTCAACACGTTTAGGCACTTCTACCTGAAGAAGTTTTTCAAGAGTCATCCACCAACCCATATTATTGATCGGAGACGAGCAATAATTCAAACGGTCGGTGAGCGGAGTGATTTGGTAAAAGGGGCGGTTTTCCGCAATCTTTTCAAAAGCCCGGTGGATATAACCCACGGTCTGGTCTGAATCCAGAATCCGCTCCCCGTCCATGAGCAACACATTCTGAAAAATGCCATGTGTGGCAGGATGCGTGGGTCCCAGATTGAGAATCGACAGCTCGCTGCCGTCTTCATTGCTGCGCTGCCTGACAAGTTCTTCGAACTTTTCTTCTACAGTGCGCGGAGCTAAGGTGGTAGTGGTCATGATGCAGCTGATTATCCGTTAACGGGAATTCGACCAAAGTAACGGTCGTCCTTATCGGTTCTTCCCTGGTCTTCGAGGGGAAATTCCTTGCGTAGAGGAAAAGAAACCATTTCGTCCATATTGAGAATCCTTCTGAGATCCGGATGTCCCGTAAACTGAATTCCATAGAAATCGTAGGTTTCTCTTTCCTGCCAGTTGGCAGAAGCAAAAACTGAAGAAACAGTGGGCAGTTCGGGTGCATCTTCGGGAAGCCATGCTCTGAAGCGAATCCTCACGTTGTCCATCCAGTTGTGCATGTGGTAAATCACAGCAAAGCGGCGGTCTGCGCTTTCTTCCGGAAAATGGGCTCCGCAGAGGTCGGTCAAAAAATTAAAACGAAGCGTAGCATCGTCGCGCAAAAAAGCCATTACTTCGGCCACTGCACCGGCTTTCACTTCAAAAGAAAACAAATCGGAAGCTTCGCTGAATCCGGAAACCGATTCCGGAAAAGCGGCCTGAAGTTTGTCTTGTATATCCTGGTTTGTAAATGCCATTTTCAATCAATTGACGGTGATGCCGTAGGATGCAAGCAAAGCTTTGTATTCAGGAGAGTTTCTTCGGCGCATGGGTTCGTTTTTCACCACTTCCTGTAGTTTCATGATGCCATCGAGAATTTGCTCCGGACGAGGAGGACAGCCGGGCACGTAAACATCTACGGGAATCACTTTGTCAATACCCTGCAAAACAGAGTAAGTATCAAATACGCCGCCTGAGCTCGCGCAGGCACCTACAGCAATGACCCAGCGGGGTTCAGCCATTTGCTCGTAAACCTGTCTGAGAACCGGAGCCATTTTTTTGGCGATGGTTCCCATCACCAGCAACATATCGGCCTGACGAGGCGAAAAACTCGGACGCTCAGAGCCGAATCGGGCCAGATCATATGTAGATGCCATGGTTGCCATAAATTCAATGCCGCAGCAGGAAGTAGCAAAAGGCAAGGGCCATAGCGACTTGCTTCGCGCCAAGCCAACCACTTTGTCGAGACTGGTGGCAAAAAAACCCTGTCCCTCGTATCCCGGAGGAGCTGCCACCATTTTGATGTCGGAAGAACCTGTTACTTGATCAGACATTGCATTTCAATTTTATTCCCAGTCAAGGGCGCCTTTGCGAATCACATAAAAGAAGCCGATGAGCAACATGCCCATGAACAACAACATTTTCATCAATCCGTCCATTCCAAGCTCCCTGAAATTAACTGCCCAGGGATACAGGAAAATCACTTCCACGTCAAACAACACAAACAGGATAGCTACAAGAAAATACTTCACAGAAAAAGGAATCCGCGCATTTCCGTACTGCTGTATTCCGCATTCAAAATTGAGATCTTTATTAACCGACTTCCTTCTGG
>CAZUHX010000167.1:0-4538 GCA_964620795.1 uncultured Chitinophagaceae bacterium | reverse complement strand
ATTGATGATATTCACTACACATTCGCCGGTCTCCTGAACATAGTCCAGGGTGTGGTTGCTTGCTCCCGTGCGGCCGCTGCGTGCCGGAGAAAAAACAAGTACCGGCGGATTAGATCCAAACACATTAAAAAAACTGAAAGGCGATAAGTTGATATTGCCCTCTCTGCTTTGGGTAGAAACAAAGGCAATAGGACGCGGCGCCACTGCACCCAGCAGATATTGATGCAAGCGGGGCACCGGCATTTCAGATGGGACAAATGAATGCATTCAGACAGATTTTAAATATAAAATAATCATTAAAGTGAAAGACAACAAGATAAGCGAAACAGACTGAAGTCTGTGCCGGGGCATATCCTTTTTCCGGATCAGCGCAATGCTCCAGATGATCATCCCCATCCATGCAAACATCGAAAACAGATAAAATCTTTCAGTGGGTCCGGGTTTCATTTCGTGCTCCTTTGAAGCGCCCAGATATGCAACATAAAACATGTTTCCGGCCAGAAACAAAAACAGAATCGGAGCATAAATTTTAAGCAGCAGTCTCATTTTACGGAAGTGCGGGCAGTACCTTGTTGCTCAGTTCTCCGAAACTTATTTTTAAGCCGTCTTTTGAAGCCATTCCCCGCACGATAACCGTATCGCCGTCTTCAATAAAACGCCTCATACTTCCATCGTTCATCGCAACAGGATTCTTTCCCTGCCAGCTCAGTTCAAGCATAGAACCATAGGATCCCTCATCCGGACCGGAGATGGTTCCGCTGGCGTATAGATCGCCCACTTCTATGTTGCAGCCATTGACGGTATGATGCGCCAGTTGCTGACACATATTCCAGTATAAATATTTGTAATTGCTGCGGCACACCACCGTTTCAACTCCGTTTTCCGGCCGGATACCCACTTCAAGTGCCACATCAAAATTATGTTTGCCGGAAGTGCGGAGATACGGAAGCGGCTCAGGATTTTGTTCAGGACCTGCACAACGGAAAGGTTCGAGGGCATCAATGGTCACGATCCAGGGAGAGACGGAGGAGAAGAAATTTTTACCGAGAAAAGGACCGAGCGGAACATATTCCCACTTCTGAAGATCTCTGGCACTCCAGTCGTTGAAGAGCAAAAGTCCGAAGATATAGTCTTCGGCTTTTTCGGCAGGAACCGACTCACCCATGCGGGTGCCTTTTCCAATCACAAAAGCCATTTCAAGTTCGAAGTCGAGCAGACGGCTCTGACCAAAAACCGGTGCGGGATCTTCATCTTTTTTGCTTTGTCCTTTGGGCCGGTGAAATGGCGTTCCGCTAATTGCGATAGAGGAAGCCCGACCGTGATAACCCACCGGAAGATGAAGCCAGTTGGGCATGAGCGCGTTTTCTTTTCCACGAAACATGATGCCTACATTGGTGGCATGCTCGCGACTGGAGTAGAAATCGGTGTAGTTGGGAATATGCAGCGGAAGGTGCATTCTTACTTCCTCTACCGGATAAAGCTGCAGTGCAACAGGGAGTTCCTCTCTTGTAAAAATTTCCTGAATGGTTTTCCGTACGGAAGAAGTAATTTCTTTACCCTGCGCAATGAATGCATTCAGAAATGGTTGCTGAAGAGTGAGCGGATCAAAACCGTCTGTGGTGAGAAAAGCACCTGTGGCAGCCATGAGACTCAGATCAATTACATGATCGCCTATGCGCGTTGCCGCAAAAACCCTGCCGCGACAGGATCCGATTCCGAATGGAATATTGGCTGTACCAAATCCATTGTCTGTAGAATTTAAATATATGTTTTTCATATCTTTTAAATATCGAAGTCCCAGTCGTTTACTGAATCTCCTTGTTGTTTTCTGGTTTTTATTTTTTGGATTTGTCTTTCAATGATGAGATCTGAAATCACCTCTTCAGGACTGCTTTCGCCTCTCAGTGCCAGCGCTTCCTGCAGTTTTTTCTCACTCACATCGATTCTGTAAAGAATCCCCATCAGTTTATCGGTATTGTTTTTCAAAAGATCTTTTACCGAAGCAATCAGCCAGAGACGCCACTGTTTGAAGGCCGCACTGTTGTCCGGAGCAGCGGGCAGATCTTGTCCGCCAGACATGGTTTGCAGCAGCAGTGATCCAAGCTGTGATGGCTTTTCTTCCATACGGGAGTAAACTTAGGACATTTCGGCCTGATCGCAGGGGAGTAATCTGTTAGCGGATTTCCTGAAACTTTTTCCAGCCGGCGGCAAAAGAAATTTTATTCAGCCGGGCGTTGGCCCAGATTTGAAGCTGAAAGAGGTTGAGCAGCTCGGCAGATCCTTCTTCATCAGCCAGTCTCTGGAGACTTTTCACATAGGCTTCCCATTTCACCTCCTTTCGCACGGCGGTCAAGAGGAAACTCCAGGTTTGTCTTAGTATCGCCGGTGCGGTTTTATCCCTATCCTCTCTCCGAGCCGACAACACCAGGCTTTCCACCAGGCTCAGGTCTTCGCATTCAAAATGACATATCATTTGCAGGAGTTTTGCCGCACGCTGAAGTTGAAGCGCCGCTGCACCTGCTTTTTCCGATTGAAGTTTGATCAGATAATCCAGGGCTAAAGAGGGCTTTCCCTTAGCAAAAACAGCGTAAGCCATTAGATAAAGCAGAGTAATACGGTTAACTTTTACGATGCGGTCTCCATGTTGTTCAAGGCCTTGCAAAAGCACCGGCGACAAAGCGGCGGCCTGTTCAAATTTACCTTGCCCGAGCAGGTAGTTCAGTTCCAGAAGCATGCCCAGCCGAAACACATTCGCTTCAATGTTGCTCAGGTGTCTGAATCCCGGTTCTGACGGAAGTTTTCTGAGGCGATCCAGGCCGTTGAGCATGGTTTCAAAATCCCGTTGCAGCAAACAGTCGATCAGGAAATTATTGAATACAGAAAAATAGCGGTCGGCATGAATTTCCCTGAGGCTGTGATCATCATTGAGTAATTCAAGGAATCGTTTATTGTTCTTTCTAGCACCTTCTATCTCACCACGTGTAAAATCATAAAGAGCACGTGCCTGCAGGAAATCCAGTTTAGCGCCCATCGATTCGGGTTCGCTCACAAACTCGGGCAGTGCAAGCAGGGGTTTCATTTTTCCCGCCAGTTCGCGTCCGCGTACACCGCTGGCATATTGAAGCCGGTTCAGTTTGCTTGCAAGTTGCTTATACTTAAAATTTTCACCGAGTTCGTGGATGATTCTGAGATTTTCAATCTGCCAATCATCAATTCTTACTTCAGCAATCTCCTTAAAATATACTCTTGCCCAAAGCTGTATCTGAAGTTGTTGAATCATTAGAGCTCCGTTGGGATCTTTCCATTTATCGGCTTCTTTTCTCACGGCAGCCAGTTCTTTATCTGCTTTGGCAAACAATCCCATTCTGATCAGAACCTGGCATCCGTGAATTCGGTGATATAAGCGTTGAATAGGATTGCTGTGGCGGTCAAACTGTTGTAAAGCTGACAGTAGGCGATCAAACAGCTGGTTCTTCAGTACCGCAAAATCGCCCGGTTTTTTCTCCATATCCAACCATTCCCGCAGAAGGTTTTCATCCCACTTATGGAGTTTGTTCATAGCAGTAAACAGCTGCCGGTATCTGCTGCCTTGTTCCAGCATAGATGCACAATACCGCTTTTCGGCCGCGCTCATTTGCTGAAAGAGCTCAAAAAGATCTGAGGAAGGAGTTTTCATTCAGATTTAATAAACAGCAATTAAACTATATATATGGCAAACAAATATCATAATAGTGTAAAACTTACAAGTTTAATTTATAAAGCAAATTGAATCAAGTAATTTACGCATATATATTTTTTTCACTTCACTAAAATTTATGCCATGAAAAAATTAATGATGCTTTTACTGAGCCTGCCTTTTATTCTGAAGGCCGCAAATTCTGAATGGCAGCATTTGGGAAATTTTCTATCCATTAAGCGGATGATGGTTCATCAAAATGAGCTGTGGATCGCCGGTCATGGCGGTCTTGCCCGGGTACCGACCGATCAACCGAACCCCACTGCCCGCTTCATGGATAAGTCTGACGGTCTGCCGTCGCTGGCCGTTGAAGAAGTGACTGTGCATCCCATAACGGGAGATATCTGGATCGGGACCTACGACAATGGCATTGCCCGTCAAAACGGCAATCTTTGGGAGGCCATAGCTCTTCCCGATACCGCCGAGCTTTTATGGAGGTTTAAATTTGATCCGGCGGGAAATGCCTGGGTATTGACCAATCGGGGGAAGCTGTGGCAAAGAGTGGGCAATCAGTGGCAGCAACATTTGCGACTGCAGAGCATCGACGACTTTTTCTTTCGTGCCGACGGTAAGATGATCTGTACCAATTACGGCACTCCGTCCATCTATGATCCGCAGAGCAATGTGCGTATCATTTTAAATAAAAATCTTTCTTCTTCAAATGCCTATGTTTTCCCTTTAGACGGCAACCGCTGGATGCTGACTGACTTTAGTCAAGGCTGCCTGTTGTATGATGACACTACTGCAATGCGATACATTAACCTGAGCAGGGTATATGATGTGCGAATGGCAGGAGGTAAGA
>CAZUHX010000166.1:670-4653 GCA_964620795.1 uncultured Chitinophagaceae bacterium | reverse complement strand
ACCACATGCATTATGGAAATGCCGTAGTAAAAGTGGATCATCTTTTTGGCATGGATCTATTACCTTTTGGTTTAGGTACTGTTTTTGTGCATCCGATGAGCGGAGATACATTAAACTTTAGCAAATTCAGATATTACCTCAGCAACATCCGTCTGAAGAGTTCCGACGGCAGCTGGTTTTCGAGGCCGGAAAGTTTTTATCTGCTCGATGCCTCCATACCCTCTTCGCTCAGTTTGAATATTGATTCTATTCCCGAAGGCAGCTATACAGATATAGAAATCACCTTTGGAGTTGACAGCACACGCAATGTAAGCGGAGCTCAAAGCGGTGCGCTTAGTACTGCCAACGATATGTTCTGGAGCTGGACTACAGGCTACATCATGCTCAAGGCAGAAGGCAGTTCGCCACAATCCGGATCGGGCAACTTCTCCTATCATCTGGGAGGATTCAGCGGACCCAATAATGTTGTAAACGCCAGGAGTTTCAGTTTTGGAGCTACACCTCTAATTGTGGGCGAAGGAAGCACCTCCACCATTACCATGCAGGCCAATCCTGCGCGCTTGTTTCACACCTTCGGAAGTGTGAGCAATGGCGCGGTGATTCACATGCCAGGAACGACTGCGAAGACCATGGCTGCAGATTTCTGGGGTTGGTTCCGATTCGATAATCTGGTGAATCCCTGATGAAAGCAGGAAAACTTCTTCTTTGCGGGCTGGCCTTTTTGATGCCGGCCTGCAAGGAAGAACTTGCGGATGAGCCTTCAGCGCAGTTCACTGCGCTGAAGGTTCCTTCCCACTTCCCTGAATTGCATTACCGCCCCACCGGATTTAATCCGTCGGAAGAAATCTTTCAACTCGGAAGAAAATTGTTTTACGATCCGGCACTCTCCATAGACAGCAGCACCTCCTGCGCATCCTGCCATCATCAGGCTTTGGCATTTTCGGATGCCGGAAATGCATTAAGCCGAGGGGTTCAGGGAAAATTGGGATTCAGAAATTCGCCGGGGCTTTTCAACCTGGCCTGGAGTCCGGCCTTCATGTGGGATGGCGGCATCAACCATCTTGAAATCATGCCGGTGGCGCCCTTTACCGATCCATTGGAAATGAACATCAGTATGGCCGAATTAGTCAGGCGGCTGCAGATGGATGAAGCCTACACCGCGCAATTCCGCAAAGCATTTGGAGTGACGCGGCCTGATGATCAGAAACTACTGCAGGCGCTGGCCTGGTATATGGCCAACATCATATCTGACCAATCGGAATATGATTTATTTCTGAGAGACGGCAAACCTCTGGCTGCAGAAGCGGCTGCGGGCTATACTATTTTTAAAACCCGCTGTGCCTCCTGCCATGCCGAACCTCTGTTCACCGATTACAGCTACCGCAACAACGGAAGCGGAGGAAACGATGAGGGAAGAATGCGGATTACACAAAACCCTTCAGATCTGGGGAAATTCAAAGTTCCTTCCCTGAGAAATGCGGCGCTCACTGCACCGTACTTTCACGACGGGCAAAAAAGCAATCTGGAAGCGGTCATCAGGCACTATTCGGAAGAGATTCCTGCCGGAGCAGATCCGTTGCTCAATCCGGCAACGGGCGGATTTGGATTCAGTGAAACGGAAAAGGCTCAACTGCTGGCATTTCTGCAATCGCTTACCGATGCGGCATTGACTCAGAACAAACATCTTGCTGCACCCTGACATGAAGGAACCGTTTACCGATTAGATGAGATAATATATGTATTTAATTTATTTAAAAATGGGGGCCCGCTCCTTCGTCGCGGCCGCGCTCTCCGCTCAAATGCCGGCGGCTTTGATATGAGGAATGAATAATTCCGCCGGCATAACCGCTGCGATCGCTGCCCCGGCTTTTCGTTGAAAGAAATCCGGTTATCCTTTGAGATGAGCTTTGAGTTGCGGAAGCTCAAGAATTGCATGAGCAGCACGTTGACAAGCTCCTGCTGGTCCCAGCTTTTGTCTCACCATTTCATAGCCCTCAAGCTGATTTCTTCTCCCCTCATCTTCCAGCAATTCCAAAAGCGCTGAACGGAGCTGAAGCGGCCGGCAATCTTTTTGCAACAATTCCCTGCAAATTTCACGCCCGGCAATCAAATTAACCATACCTATGAAAGGCACATCAACCAGCCGGCGACCAATCATGAAAGACAAGCTATTCCCTCGATAAGCAATAATCTGCGGAACATTCATGAGACATGCTTCTACCGTAGCTGTGCCGGAGGTGACCAGTGCTGCCCTGCTTCGGCCAAGCAGAGCATGTGTCTGATCCATCACAATTTCCATCTGCCTTCCGGCAGCCAGGTACTCGTAGTAAGATCGTCCGTGCAGCGACATTCCTGCCACTACTGCTTTAAATCCCTCAATGCCGTTTACTGCATCCAGAAACATCGGCAGCATTCTGCTGATTTCCTGTTTTCTGCTGCCCGGCAAAAGTGCAATTATCCGTGAACTTTGTTGTTCTGCCGAAGAAACCGGCAAAGCATCGGTGAGCGGATGCCCGAGATAGCGTGCTTCAACTCCGTTTTGCTTATAAAACTCTTCCTCGAAGGGAAAGATTGGAATCATGAGATCCACATATTGCTTCACTTTGCTGATTCTTCCTTTTTTCCATGCCCAGAGCTGAGGTGAAATGTAATACACCACAGGAATACCATGCTCTTTCAAAAATGGAAGCAGACGAAAATTGAATCCGGGATAATCTATCAATATGACCACATCCGGCTGCCAGCTCAGAATATCGTCCTTGCAAAAACGGATGTTGCGCAATATTTGAGGAAGGTGTTTGATGACTTCAACAAAACCCATGAAAGCAAGCTCACGGATATGTTTAACCAGGCCTTCAGGCTCCTGCTGCTGCATATGATCACCGCCCCATATCCTGAAGTGTGCAAGGGGATCAGCCAGCTTCAGGGCTTTCATGAGGTTAGAGCCATGCAAATCCCCCGATGCTTCTCCGGCAATGAGATAGTATTTCATTCTGCCGGTTTATTTTCAGATTAAAAGAAGAACTTAAAAACCGCAATAGGAATGCCATAGCAAATAGTGGAGAAGATAACTCCCCTTGCTGCATTATTATAATCGGCTGATAAGAATGAAAAAAACAAAAATAAGTTTAATATCAATCCAAGACTGAGCATCGGCGAAAGGATCAAAGGTTGTTTAACCATCTCGAGATATTCAGCGAAGTCCTTGTGGCTGAATTTAGCCAAGTAGAAAAACGGTATAGCGCCCAATGGCAAAAAGAGCCCGGGAATGAAACCGGTAAACCCTTTGTCCCAGCGATTCATCGATGGGCTTTGATTAAAAAGGCGATCGAGCATGATTTATATATTAAATTGATCGGTACTCAGTAAGATTTCACCATCAGATGGTTTTTCCGGCAATTCCCATGACTGATTGAGTGTACCTACGGCATGATGTGCAGTGAGGTCATGTGTTACGGGAACAATACTCACATAACCGTGAGAAAGAGCGTATTCATCGGTATCCGTGCCATGGTCATGATTCACGAACTTGCCGCTGAGCCAGTAATAAGGCTTACCGTGGGGATCCATGCGCTCCAAATATTCTTCTTCCCATTTGGCATTGGCCTGACGGCAAATCTTCATTCCTTTCAAATCCTTAAGCGGCAGGTAAGGAATATTCACATTAAGCAATGTGTCTTCAGGCAAGCCGTGCTTAAGAATATTCATTACCACTGTTTGAGCCACATACTTTGCCGTGGTAAAATCTGCATCATAACTAAAGTTGAGCAGGGAAAATCCCACTGAGGGAATGCCCTCCAGGCTGGCTTCCATGGCTGCAGACATAGTACCCGAATAGATAATATTGATTGAGGAATTCGAGCCGTGATTTACACCTGACACACAAATATCAGGTGTTTTATGCAGCACCCTGTCTACAGCCAGTTTCACGCAATCTACGGGCGTGCCTGAGCATTCAAAAGCTTTTACATTTCCAAAAATTT
>CAZUHX010000166.1:0-660 GCA_964620795.1 uncultured Chitinophagaceae bacterium | reverse complement strand
CCGAAGAGGCTCACCGATGGTAATGGCATGTCCCATACCCGACTGAGGGCTATCTGGCGCTACTACAAGCAATTCGCCCAGCGGTTTCATGGCGGCAACCAAAGCGGCTATGCCCGGGGCAGTGATACCGTCATCATTAACAACAAGAATTAGAGGTTTAGACATGCTGCAAGGATATACAAATTAAACAAGCGGTTGGGTATGAAGTTTTACAGATCGAGGTATGCTGAGTCTGTTGACACCGGGTACCTCATCAAAACTTTAATTCCGCGGTCCATCTCCATGTTTTCAAACATTACTTTGTAGAGCGTGAGCAGGATGGGTGCCGGGATTTTAACAAGATCAACAATCAGTTTGCAGATTTTCACGGTGCGCACCCCTTCGGCAACTTCTCCCAGATCGGCCAAAATATCATGGAGTTTTTCGCCTTGAGCAAGGCGATATCCCACTCTGAAATTCCGTGAACGAGGACTTGAGCAAGTGGCAATCAGATCACCTATTCCCGCAATACCCAGAAATGCCTTTTTATCTGCGCCCAGGGCCTTGCCGATGTAGACCATTTCGGCCATACCCCGGGTAATGAGCAAGGCACGTGCATTTTCTCCGTAGCCCAGTCCGCTGAGTGCGCCGGAAGCTATGGCGACATAATTTTTGAGTACC
>CAZUHX010000165.1:604-4661 GCA_964620795.1 uncultured Chitinophagaceae bacterium | reverse complement strand
CTCCTGAGGTTTATATCGAAAACTTTGGCTATGCTATTGTTTTTGCAGCTCTTTTGTCAGTGCTGAATGTATCGCTGAAGCCGCTCCTCATTCTCTTTACCCTTCCTGCCACCATTCTCAGTTTCGGACTGTTTTTGCTGGTCATTAATACTGTGATAATTCTGGTGGCCGACTGGTTGCTGAATGACGCCTTTGAAACGAATTCGTTCTGGTGGGCGTTATTGTTTAGTCTGGTTCTCTCGGTACTTAACAGTATTTTCGAAAAGCTGGCGCGGTTGAAGGAGAAGAAGGAGCCCGATACCAAGATTTACGATAAAGACGGCAAACGCATCGCCTGAGTATGAAAAAAATTCTAATGAGCGGCCTGGTGCTCTGGGCTTATTGGGCTTCGGCTCAACCCGCTTTACCTACTTGCGGAACTACCGAATATCTGCAGCAGCTGCGCCGGGATCCCGCAGTGGCCGCTTCACTGGATTCGGCAGAAAGCCGCCTGAAAGCTTATCTGAGAGCAAGTCCGGCCGGGGGATCAAGGGCCGGAATTATTCGGATCCCTGTGGTGTTTCATGTGATTCATTCCGGAGAACCCATCGGAAACGGCAAGAACATCAGCGATGCACAGATTCAATCTCAGATTGAGGTGCTCAATGAAGATTATCGGAAACTGAATGTAGATATCGCCCTGGTGCCCGGCGTATTTGCCGGTTTCACTGCCGACAGCCGAATTGAATTTTGCCTCGCCAAAAATGATCCCGCCGGAAGTCCTACCACCGGAATCGAACGCCTCAATCGCAGCTTTACCAATTTCGATACCCAGATCAAACCGGTTACTTACTGGGATCCTACCCAGTATCTCAATATCTGGGTTACTTCGCTGGCCAACAATAAATTGGGATATGCCACTCAGCCCGGTGGCCCCGACAATCAGGACGGAGTGGTGATCGACTATCGCTATGTGGGCCGAAGTCCATCCAATCCTTTCAACAACAATTACAATCTCGGAAGAACGGCTACGCATGAAGTGGGTCACTGGCTCGGATTGTTTCACAATTTCGAGGGCGGCTGCGTGGGAACAACTCCTTCTACCTGCGCACTGGAAGGTGACTACATCTGCGATACTCCGCCCGAATCTTCGGAGTATTTCGGATGTCCGGCCTTTGGCGCCAACACCTGCACGGAATCTGTAAACGATCAGCCCGATATGTTTATGAATTATATGGACTATTGCTACGACCGTTGTCTTCATATGTTTACTCAGGGACAGGCCGATCGCATGCGGGCCGTATTGCAGACTTCCAGGCTCAGCATTCAAAACAGTCTGGCCTGCACGGATCTCACGCCCATCAGTTATTCGGGAATCGTTTATGACATGCGCAGCAATCAGCCCGTAGCCAATGCCAAAGTTTTGCTGGATGGGGTTGTAGATGTTGAAGTGAGCACCAATGGAGCAGGGCAGTTTACAGCAACCAATCTCTACGAAGGATACTATGATATCTATGTTGGGAAGTGGGGTTATCTGACCCATCAGGTCGGGGTAGATTATTTTATTACTTCAAGCTCGGCCCCGCTGCAGGCTTACATCATGCCGGGGCATTATTACGATGATTTTGTGATGGACTTCGGATGGACTACACAGTCTGCAGCTTCTTCAGGCAATTGGGAAAGAGGGGTTCCTCAGGGAACCATTTCCGGGGCCGATCTTTCCAATCCCGATCGCGATGTGTTGCCCGATTTTGCTTTAAGTTGTTACATGACGGGCAATGGGGGCGGAGCGCCTACCAATTCGGATGTTGACAACGGCAAGGTGACCCTCATTTCGCCCACCTTTGATCCAACTGCCCAATCGGAGAGCTGGCTGAATTATTACCGCTGGTATTTCAATCAGGGTACGGGTGGTAATCCGGCAGATGACGATATGGTGATCAAGGTCAACAACGGAACCAGTACCGTGATCCTTGAAACCATTACCGCTGCCGAGGCCAATACCAACAGCTGGAAGTTTAAAAGCTATCGCCTTGCAGACTACATCAGCCTGACCGCTGATATGCGTTTTATCGTAGAGGTTCAGGATAAACTTACCGGTAGTTTGACCGAGGGAGCGATTGATAAGTTTGAGGTGGTAGATTCTCTCACTGTTGGTATTGCGGAGAGCATAGACATTGCCGAGCAGATTCAGGTTTATCCCAATCCGGCCTCAGAGATGGTTTACATTTCCTGCCCGGAGCCGATTTCGATTCGTGCAATGGAAATCTGTGATCTCAGCGGCAGAAAAATTACGGGGAATACATATTCAGAAAAAACGAATATGGTTGAATGGAGCCTGACCGACTTAAAGCCGGGTTTTTATCTGCTTCGGATAGAGGCGGCCGGACGTCAGTTGCAGCGAAAATTGCTGATTGCCCGATAATATTGCACTTTGGCACAAAGTTTGAAACCAGTTAAACAAACCACCATCAAATCATGAACAGACTGCTTGCTTTTTTTATCCTGATTATTCTGCTTCCTTCCTGCAAAAATCTGGTGCCATACACCGATGTTCTTCGCCAATCAAACGGCTGGAGTGATGAACAGATGAAGAAAATTCAGTTTTATACTTCTGATGCGGTGGTGCTGCAGCGTTCGCTCAGTTCTGCAAGCACAGAGATTGTGGATGGTAAGATCAAAATGGAAAATGGGCAACGAATTGAGGAAGTGATTATCCGAGAGCGTACTCCGGGTGTGCTGGTGGGTTTCCCGCGCGACAAGGCCATGAGTATTTCCTTTGAAAAGAGCGACGATTACTCCCGGAAATCCGGCCGGAACCCCAACCAAAACAACCGTTATTGTTTACTGGCCAGTGATTGAACAAACCGCAGAGGCAAAGTGAAATACCACGGCAAAGATTTCACCACTTCGGCTTCAGGAGCGGAAGTTTATCTGATGGTTGATTTGCGCAAGCTGCGTAAAGAAGACATCAACCTGCGTGTTGCCAAAGGCCGGAAGGTCAGATAAGCGACGGACTCAGCAACTGGTTTCTATTGATTTAAATCCAATCGGACGATTCGGATTTTGCCTTGAGCGAACCTATTTTAATCAGACAATTTTCCTTCATTTCCCCGGCCGGGCAATTCGGTTTTAAGTTCGAAATCGCCGATTATTATATGTTTTTGGTGATTATAATCCCTGAAAACATACTATTTTTGGTGATTATGGTAGAAAGAACCTTAGGAAAGCTCATTCGTTCGCGCTTTAATCAGGGTAAAGCCATTGTCCTGATAGGTCCCCGACAGGTGGGAAAAACCACACTGATCAGACATTGCCTAGCCGATCGCGAATTTTTATTCCTAAATGGAGATGATCCTCAGACCCGCAGCCTCCTGGAAGGTGCCGGTCTGTCCAGACTGAAAGCCATCATCGGTAAACACCGATGGGTTTTTATAGACGAAGCACAGCGCATTCGCGATGCCGGCATCATTGCCAAACTGATCATTGATGAACTTAAGGATGTTCAATTGCTGATCAGCGGGTCATCGGCGCTTGAGATCAGTCAAAATACAGCAGAACCTCTCACGGGCCGAAAGTTTGAATATCTTTTATTCCCTTTGAGTTGGGAAGAGTTTCAGCATCATGTGGGATATGCCGAGTCGGAAGCCCGACTCGAAGAACGTTTGATCTATGGAATGTATCCGGATGTAATCAATCATCGCAATGATGCAAGAGAAATACTGCAGCAGTTGGCTTCCAGCTATTTGTATAAAGATATTCTGGCACTGAGCGGTATCCGAAAACCTGATATTCTTGAAAAATTACTACGAGCGCTTGCTTTGCAATTGGGCAATGAAGTTTCTTACAATGAGCTGGCCCGTTTTCTTGAAATTGACAAAGGAACAGTAATCGCCTACATTGATCTTTTGGAAAAGGCGTTTATTGTTTTCCGGCTCAACTGTTTCAGCAGAAACCATCGTAACGAAATAAGAAACAACCGAAAAATTTATTTTTATGACAATGGGGTGAGAAATATGCTGATTAACAATTTCAATGAGATGAATACCAGAAACGATTTGGGCGCACTCCGGGAAAA
>CAZUHX010000165.1:0-594 GCA_964620795.1 uncultured Chitinophagaceae bacterium | reverse complement strand
ATTTTCTGATTTCAGAAAGACTTAAACAACAGCAATACCACCGCATCTTTACCAACAATTATTTTTGGCGAAATCTTCAGAAACAGGAAATTGATTTCATCGAAGAAAGAGAAGGCCGAATCTCAGCTTTCGAATTCAAGTGGAACCATAAGAAGGGAAAAAGAATTCCTTCCGCTTTTATGCAGGAATATCAATCTTCATTTGAAGTCATCAATCGTGAGAATTTTAGAAGTTTCGTCATTCATCCTGAAGCAAGCCCCGCAGATTCTTGATCGCATTGGCAGGCATCATCTATCAAGTTGTACTCACTTCAATTTCTCCTTCAAAAATCTTCCCGTATGGCTTTCCCTGACCTCGGTCAGGCCTTCGGGAATTCCCTGATACAATAGCAGTCCTCCTTCATCTCCGCCCTCCGGACCAAGATCTATCAGCCAGTCGGCACATTTGATGACGTCCATGTTGTGTTCAATCACCACCACGGTATGCCCGTTGTTGATCAGCTGAGTAAAAGCATCCAGCAATCGAGCAATGTCGTGGAAATGCAAGCCGGTGGTGGGTTCATCGAAAATGAAAAATACAGGCTGCTGGGACTGC
>CAZUHX010000164.1:0-4714 GCA_964620795.1 uncultured Chitinophagaceae bacterium | reverse complement strand
TGGAGCGTTATTTTGGACCAATGAAATATACTTTAACATGTCTGATGCTAACTTTTTCCTTTGTCACGCTTATTCAGGCTCAGGAAATCCGGCAGGCTGAAGCTAAACCCATCTGCAAAGTCTGGTACGACGAAAGCAAAGAGTCGAAAATTCAGATTTATCAGGATGGAAATACCTTCAGCGGGAAGGTTGTATGGATGATGAAACCTTACGGCCCTGATGGTAAACCCAGGCTAGATGAGAATAATCCGGAGCCTGCGTATCGAAAGAAAACCATCAGCGGACTGGTCATTCTGCATAGTTTCAGACAAAATCCGGAAAATCCGAATGAATACATCGGAGGAAAGGTATATGACCCCAACAACGGAAAAACATATTGCGGTAAGATTACCTACAAAGGCAATCACCTGGATCTGCGCGGATTTATCTGCGCTCTGAGCTTTTTAGGAAGAAGTACGCGCTGGACGCTCGCCGACTGAAACCATCAGCCAATCTCTATAACGGCTGAGTCTGAACATACGAAGACTCTGGCATCCTGCCAGGTTGGCAGCTTGCCCATTCCTGTAAATGCACCGAAGGCAGGAAGCAGTCCGTAAGAATTTCCCATCCAAAAGCAGGGCAGTCTCAGTTTTTGTCTGCCAGTTCCGCGAAGCTCCGCAGCGGGATGGATATGCCCGTACAAAGCATACTCAAAAGTTTCTGCAGTCTTCAGCGGTTCATGCGCCAGCAATATTCCGTTTCTGATTTGGTAGGCAGAGCAATCAATGCCTAAATCCGGATATCGCGAAGGATTCAAAATGTCGTGATTGCCGCTGAGCAAATTGATTTTTAAATCGGGTAAATGTTGCCGGAACAATTCACACTCTCATGATTGTCTGAACTGTGCGTAAAATCACCCAAAACACAGAGTTCGGAAGCTTCAAACTGTGACAGCAGTTTCCCAAGCCGGCTGAAGTTGCTCTCTGCCGCTTTGAGGGGAACGGGAATCCCGTTCTTTCTGAAGTGAGCAGTCTTTCCCAGATGAAGATCGGCCAATAACAAACACTGCTCCGCTTTCCACCAGATGGCTTTCTCCGGCAGCAGCAGCAATTCATTGCCCGCAATTTCAATAGACAAAGAGCTTTGCATCAAGCAATCAATTTCAGTTTCATTTTGCGGATGCGGTCTTCCAGCTGTTCAGAGCTGAGGCTCTGACGGAGAGAGTCAACTTTCAGCGGAAATGACAAGGGAGTGTACTGCTTTGATTTTTTGAATAAGATTTTTCCCAATTCAATTCTTTTCAAGGCCTGTCGCAAACGGCCTTCTTCAAACTGATCGTGCAGAAGTTCTCTGAAAGCCTGCCGGTACAAAAGATTCTCCGGTTCAAATTCCGAAAACACTTTAAACAGCAGAGCGGAAGACGACTGCAAATGGCGGTTCGCTTTTTCTCTGCCCGGAAATCCCTGAAACACCATACCGGAGATCACGGCAATGTCTCTGAATTTTCTTTTGGCCATTTCTGAAGCATTGATGCTTTGCAACAACTGCTCATTCAGATGTTCAAGGCTGAAAAGTTTCTTCCAGTCCATTTGTTCGAAAGGCAATTCCCGGTCGGTAAGTAGTTCGAAACCATAATCATTCATGGCCATGGTAAAACTTATCGGTGCTTCACGGCTCAGGCGCCAGGCCATTAATCCTGCAAGAGCCTCGTGAACCAGTCGTCCTTCGAAGGGAAAAACAAACAGATGATGGCCGTCTTTATCCTGCAGGTATTCAATCAGCAGTTCGTCTTTTTCTGGCAATGCCGAGTGTTTTCTCTGGGCATCAAGCAAATCTTTCAGTGCCCGGCTTTCTTCCCAAGGCCCCGGCTCTACCATTTGCCTGCGAAGAATATCGCCGAGATTGGCTGAGAAGGAGATACGCCCTCCCATCCAGGCCGGAATCTGGCTTTTTTTCTTTTTGCTGAGTTTCACCCGGGCCTCCATGCCCTGAACACTATGCAGCTCAAGGATTTTTCCGGCCAGGGTAAACACATCTCCCGGATTGAGCCGGCTGATAAACCATTCCTCTACCGTTCCGATAAAGCCTCCGCTCAGGAATTTTACTTTAATGGCAGCATCGCTCACAATGGTGCCGATGTGCATGCGGTGCCTTTTGATTAAAAGCGGGGAAGCCAGATGGTATTTTCCTTCCTCACATATCATCTTTTTATATTCATCATAGGCTCTGAGCGATTCTCCGCCATGGGTGAGCAGGAACAGACACTGCTGAAATTCTTCAGGCTGAAGGTCCGCAAAGGCATGGGTGGAGCAGAGTTCTGCAAACAATTCATCGGCATAAAATCCTGTTCCGCATCCAAGGGTACAGGCATACTGAAGCAAGACATCGAAGGGGAGGAGTACAGCTTCTCTTTGTTCGGTATAATTTTCCTGAAGTGCTGTGCGCAGAGCCGCCGCTTCGGCAAGTTCGAGAGAATGGGTGGGTACAAACCATATTCTGGAGCGTTCGCCCGGCTGATGGCCGGAACGCCCGGCCCGCTGCAGGAATCGGGCAAGGCCTTTGGGGCTTCCTATTTGAATAACCGTATCTACCGGACGGAAGTCAACGCCCAGGTCAAGACTGGAAGTGGTTACCACCAGCTTCAGCCGGCCTTCATGCAAAGCTTCTTCTACCCAGTTGCGCAGCTCGCGGTCAATGGCTCCGTGATGGAGTGCCATTTGTCCTGCCATTTCAGGATAAGCCTCCAGGATGGCCTGATACCAGATTTCGGCCTGACTGCGTGTGTTGGTGAAAAGCAGACTGGTTCGTGAGGTTTCAACAACTTCCATAACACCGGGAAGCATTTTCAAGCCGAGATGGCCTGCCCATGGAAACAATTCTACCTCTTCAGGTATGAGCGTAAACATCTCAAGCTCTTTCTTTACATCGGCGCGAATGATTTCTTTGATTCCCTCAAACGGATGCAAAAGCACATTGGCCGCTTCTTCCAGATTAGCCAGTGTAGCCGAGATCCCCCAGCAACACAAATTTGTTTGCCCTCTTTTTTGCAGTGAGGACAATCTGGAGAGAAACAATTCTGTTTGCACGCCCCTCTTGCTGCCCAGCAACTCATGCCATTCATCAACCACCACCCAGCGAACATTTTCCAGTACCTCAGGATGGTCTTTTCTCGACAACAAAACCTGCATGCTCTCCGGAGTGGTTACCAGCACTTCGGGCATTTTTCTGTCTTGTTTCTTTTTTTCAGAATCCGAAGTATCTCCCGTTCGCAGGCCGGCCTGCCATGAGGGATAAATCTCCGCAAGCACTTCGCCTATGGCGCGGTGCAGATCTTTGGCCAGCGCGCGCAGGGGAGTGATCCACAGCAGCCGGAGTCCATTTCCTGCGGAGAGATTTTCGTCTATGGCTCTTGCAAGAACACCCAGCAGCAATGCATAGGTTTTGCCGCATCCCGTGGGGGCGTTCAGTAAGCCGTGTTTGCCTGAGTACAATGCCTCCCAGCATCTTTCCTGAAACGGAAACGGATGCTTGCCGGAGGCGCTCATCCATGCTTTTACCTGTAGGTATCCGCCTCCCTCTCTATGGAAAGAGTTTGCTACTTCTTCTGTTTTCTCAGCCATTCATGTATGAGGCTAACAGGCTTATCTTTTTCCCGTATGGCAAAGAGCTCACCAAACTGCTTGTGCAGTGACTCTTCTACTCGATTACGGAACATCAGCTGTACATCCTCCTCCTCAAAACGCTTTTTATATCTTCTGGTTGAGATTCTTTTGCCAAAACTGAAATAAAGTCTCTCCGGCCGCGGGAAAATGCTGTTGCCGATGCCTTTTACAAGGGGAGGGATCAGCGCTCCTCCTTTCAGGTATTTGTCGGCAATGCCGCTCCATTTCAAAAACTTTCCGAGGCTGCTTTGCATGATCTCATCAGAGTCTTTTACAATGGTAAAGGCCTCCTCGGCTCCTACGGCAGCCACGGGGATGATATCGTATCCATACTCCAGTGCCATGCGCACAAAGCCGGTTCGGTCGCTCCAGAGGAGCTTGTATTCTTCTCCTTTTTTCTTGCAGATTTCCCGTGTGCCGCCGGGATACACCAGGATATGTTGCTTGCCTTCCATCAGTCTTGCGCAATTGCTTCGGCTGGCTTCTACCATGCCCATCCGTTTGACCAGATCAGCCCAGGCTTTCACGTAAAAATGGTTGCTGTCGGCCAGCGAACGAAGGATGATTCCATGATGTTTAAATAACTCAATACCGAAGGGTGTGCCGTCGAGTATGCCGTAAATGGTATGATTGCCCACATACATGGCCGGCCGTTTGGGATCCACATTTTCGAGGCCGAAAAAGCGGGGGGAAAAGACCATTTGAAAGAAACGGTCAACCTCTGAGATAAATTCGGGGGAAGGTGGATCAAAGGATAGAATATCATCGGAGCGGGAAGCGGAAGGCATGGCTTGAATTTGATGCCTAAGTTCAGCAAATAATTCCGGAATTCGCAGCGGTTTAAACCCGCTGCAGCACTTGCTTCTGCAGCATGGGGCGACACCATTCAATGAGCTGTTCGGCCAGACGAAGGCCTTCTTTACTTGTATGTATATTGAGATCACCGTCGTAGCCGCCAAGTAAGTGAAGGTAATTGTATGCCGAATTGAATACCTGCAGCATTTTGCGATTTCGTTTGCCCAAAGCACTCTGAAAATCTTCAACCGACAGTCGGTTTTTGCCGGGGGCTTTCA
>CAZUHX010000163.1:0-4717 GCA_964620795.1 uncultured Chitinophagaceae bacterium | reverse complement strand
AAAGGCGCGCACATCGCGGTTGTACTGCAGGTTGACCATACTGGGTATGAGCTTCATCCGTTTTTCAATTTCCGCATCTGTATAATGCGGAAGTTGTTCGGGACTCATGTTGATGTAGGAAAGCAGTTCGTCGTTGCAGAGAAATAGTTTGTTTCGGGTTAAAGAGCTGTAGGACATGCTGTCCAGGTTCATGATCACGGGATCGATGTCACAACGGTACAGCGAGTCCATGGAATAGTGATTCAGGGCCGGCAGCTGAGCAGAGGCGGCGGCAAAGGCCAATACCATTCCAAGGCGTTTCAAGCGCATGCGATTCATTCGTTTTGCCAAATTTACTAACGCTAAAAGCGGCATCAAAGTCTGTAGGTTTCATTGTGGAAAATGAAGCGTTCAAAATGTTGATAATCAGCGATTTGAAGACTGATTTGGAATTTCAAACGCAAAATGGGGTGGGCTGTCCTTATTATTGGTCGTTTGGACCTTTGGTCATGCGAAGGGAATCCAGAAAGCGTGCCATTTCCTGTTCGCGGGCATTGCTGCCCGGGTACCAAAGTCGCTGATTTTTGATTTCATCGGGCAGATATTGCTGCCTTGCAAAATTTCCGGGGAAGTCGTGCGGATAGAGGTATCCCTTTCCGTAATTCAGTTCTTTGAGCAGGCGGGTGGGGGCGTTTCTGAGATGAAGCGGCACCGGCAGATCTCCGGTTTTATCAGCCAGTTCTTTGGCTGCCTGAAGCGCCAGATAGCTGCTGTTTGATTTGGCGGAAGCCGCCAGATAAATGGTGGTCTGGGCAAGCACAAGTTCACATTCCGGATAACCGATCCGGTTCACGGCATCGAAACAGGCGGTGGCCATCAGGAGTGCATTGGGATTGGCCTGGCCTATGTCTTCACTGGCTAAAATGAGCAATCTGCGCGCTATAAATGAAGGGTCTTCTCCGGCTCTCGTCATGCGGACCAGGTAGTACAAGGCGGCATCAGGATCGCTTCCTCTAACAGATTTGATAAAAGCCGAAATGATGTCATAGTGCATCTCGCCACCCTTATCGTATTGAGCCATTCGTTTTTGAAGGGTCTGTTCGCAGAGGGCATTGCCGATTTCCCGAATCCCTTCCGACATGGCCTGGCTCACCACCAGCTCCAGTACGTTCAGCAGTTTGCGTGCATCTCCGCCCGAATACAGCAACAATGCTTCGTGCTCCCTGATGCTCACCCCCGATTGTTTGAGCCATTCATCTTTTTCAAAGGCTGTTTCCAGCAGCTTGCTCAGTGCCGCTTTATCCAGCTCTTTCAGAACGTACACCTGAGCGCGCGACAAAAGCGCCTGATTGACTTCAAAAGAAGGGTTTTCGGTGGTGGCGCCGATCAGGGTCAGGAGACCGCTTTCTACTGCTCCCAGCAGGGCATCCTGCTGAGATTTATTGAAGCGGTGGATCTCGTCGATAAACAAAACGGCTCCTCCGGCCATTCCGGCTTTTTCGATTACCAGCCTGATTTCTTTCACTCCGCTGTCGATGGCACTGAGCGAGAAATAGGCTTTGCCGGCCTCTGCCGCCAGTATGCGTGCAATGGTGGTTTTGCCCACACCCGGCGGTCCCCAGAAGAGGATGGAGGGAAGCTTTCCTCCCTGAACCAGCCGCCGCAAAGGGGCAGCAGGCCCCAGCAAGTGTTCCTGCCCCAGCACATCCTCGAGCTGCTTCGGACGAAGCCGTTCGGCCAGGGGGATAGAAGGAGGCGATGAAGAAGGTTGTTCAAAAGACATATTGCAAAGGAATGAATTCCTGCCGCAGCTCATATGCTGGCTGAAGAATTTCTGCTGTGCCTTGAGGGTTTATAGCAGAGCCTTTTGCATGCGATACACATGTATGGAAATTGATTTAAAGTAAGCAGGTGATTTGAATGGCATTTTTTGTTCCGTTGGCCTGGTCCCCGGATCTTTGAAAAGCAACGAACAGATGGGATGAGAATTATATTAAAAATATTCACATAAAAATCATTGGCATATGCAAGACAAGTGCGGAAAGATTTAAACAGAAGATTGACAGGGAGAACGATTCTCGGTAATCAAAGCGTGGGCAGTTTGGTTTAATTTTTGATCAATGCGCCTGTTTAACTGCTGTAAAGTGCTATTATTGACTTCTTAAATATAAACTAATGAAATATTTCCTCAGTGTAGGCCTTTGTTTTAGCCTTATCTCTTTCTCCTTTGCCCAGAATAATCCGATTCTTGCGTGGGGAATCGGTGCAGATATATGCAACAAAATAGGTGGAGATTATGATGCACCAACCGAGTTGAGTGCCTGGACACCTGTACTCAGAATTGCAAATAAGGCTGAGGATAAACTTAGTGGTTCTATGAGTTCGGGTACTTATGAACTGCAGTTTGATTTAAGTGCGAAAAAAGACAAAAGCGGAGTCTACATGATTGATGTTCTTTCTTTGCAGTCGGCCGACAGATCTTTTATTTTCAAGATAAAATCAATTAGTGCGACTCAATATCAGATCGAATTGAAAGGCAATCAGCTCACCAATACCTACACGCTGGATACAGGGAAGGTTTCCTCCAAAAATTTACCCAAACTCATTACCGGCAGTTCCAAAAACGATAGCCTGATCATGTCTGACAAGGGCTATTTTTTATTGCCGATTTTGTCATACAAGTTGGGTGCAGCCGGTATTGTGGGCAATAAATTTCCCATTGCTTTGGCTATTCATCGTTTGGCTTATTCAATTGCCGGAGAAAGAGATATTGTATTGCGCACGATCACGACCGACAACAGGATGGTTCCCCTAAACACAACCAACAGCAATAACAGTTGCGCAGGCAGGCAGGTGGCCAGTCCTTGCGAAGAGTGCTGGGGCAGATGTGGTCCCAAATGTGAGTGCTGGGACTGGGCATGTGGCGATTGCTGCTGTCATAAAGGCTGTCTTGATCATGATGAATGGTGTTCCTGCCACGGCACAGCCGTGTGCGTAATCAGCTCACCTGCCGCTCCGCTCAACTGTGCTCCCTGCAATGTACCTAACGGTGACTTGCCCTGTACTCCCGGCTCCTGCGGTTGCCCTACCGGACAAACATGGTGCGTGCATACGCAGCGCTGCCAGCTTTCCGGTTCGCTTTGTCGCCCTGCCTGCGGACCTACACAGACCTATTGCGAGCGACTGCAAAGGTGTGTAAGCAAGGCTCAATGCATCCAGGTGAATGACTGTGCAAGAAGCAGCAATTGTCCGCCTGAACATACTTGCTACAGAGGTCGCTGCGTAGCCTATTGATTCTGTTCACACAAGCATAGCCTTCTAAGGCAGATGTTTCTCGGTATCGCGGGATGACATGCTTTCGAGAGATTTTCTTCTATATTCGTTTCAATGGCTTTACCTTCCTACCTAACGCGTCGTAAGTCTGTATTACAGGCCGTTCATGACGCTTCCGATACGCCCGCCCATAGCAGCCTGAAACGCAGTCTGGGAGTATGGGATCTCACCGCTTTCGGCATTGCCGCCGTAGTAGGTGCCGGTATTTTCTCTACCATCGGCAAAGCGAGTTTCGACGGCGGACCGGGAATTGTTCTGCTCTTTATTCTGGTAGCCATTGCCTGCGGATTTTCTGCTCTTTGCTATGCCGAATTTGCTTCTATGGTTCCCGCTTCCGGAAGTGCATACACCTACGCTTATGTGGCCTTCGGCGAACTGGCTGCATGGATCATTGGCTGGGATCTGCTCATGGAATATGCCATCGGCAACATCGCCGTGGCCATCTCCTGGTCAGATTATTTTACTTCCCTCATGCAATCCTGCGGCTTACACATCCCCGGCTGGATGTGCATGGATTACTGGACCGCTAAGGAAGGCGCCAGTCCTGAAGCGCTCAGCGCCTGGGCATCGGCCCCTCAGCTGGCCGGGATCAGAATCGTATGTGATCTTCCTGCATTCCTGATCGTAATGCTCATTACGGGTATCACTTACATCGGTATTCAGGAATCCCGCGCCTGGGCCAACGGAATGGTGATTCTTAAACTGGCCGTGATCGCGCTTATCATCGGACTGGGCGCTTTTTATGTTAAGCCGGAAAACTGGACGCCCTTTCTTCCCCACGGACTCGGTGGTGTGCTCAAAGGAACAGCGGCTGTGTTCTTTGCATACATCGGTTTCGACGCCATCTCAACCACTGCCGAAGAATGCAAAAATCCGCAGCGGGATCTGCCGCGAGGTATGATCTATTCTCTGATCATTTGTACCATTATTTATTGCATGATGGCTCTCGTGCTGACCGGTATGGTTAACTATTCTCAATTGGATGTGGGCGACCCGCTGGCTTATGTTTTTGAGGCGGTTAATCAACCCTGGATCGCTTTTGTGGTTTCAGTATCTGCCGTTATTGCCACTGCCAGTGTTTTGCTGGTTTTTCAGCTGGGGCAGCCCAGAATCTGGATGAGCATGAGCCGAGACGGATTGCTGCCGCCGGTTTTCAGCAAAATCCACCCGAAATACCGCACGCCCTCTTTTTCAACCCTGCTCACCGGAGCTGTAGTAGGAATACCTGCACTTTTTCTCAATATGAATACGGTGATTGATCTCACCAGTGTGGGTACGCTCTTTGCTTTTGTGTTGGTCTGCGGCGGAATTCTGAGGCTGCAAATGGATCCTCATGCGCCCAAAGGATCTTTCAAGACTCCTTACATCAATGCAAGATGGATCATGCCCGTGCTGATACTGATTT
>CAZUHX010000162.1:0-4739 GCA_964620795.1 uncultured Chitinophagaceae bacterium | reverse complement strand
TGGTGTCCCTTATATGCAAGATTCGCCCCGTTCTGATCAGGTGCAAAGATACCATAAGGGCAAAAAAATTGACTTGCGCTTAAAATATTCCTGTTGATAAATCGTCTGAGGCGGTTTTTTTACCTTACCTGAACGATTTCATAGTTCCTTAGCCTGAATACACGCAGGTTCGGATTGGTGTAAAAGGAGGGTTGCTGCTGACCGTTTTCAAAATAAGGCTGTAAGTCGAAATCGAAGCCCAGTCCCTTTGTTTGAGGCCTCTTTACCTGATGAGGAGCTGCAAGTATGTTGGGTCTTAATCCCTTCAGTGTATAGCTCATAAGATCATAGCCCATGTAAGCCTGCATGCCGGGTAAATGTCCGCTGCGCTCCTGAAAGGCCACTCTGAATTCCTCTACTTCCGCCAGGTTGGTGTCTGCATAAAATGCTGAAGTAAAGTGATAATTCAGTTGCTCCAGATAGTCGAGTCGCAGTATTTCGGAGTCCAGCCAGCCAGGCAGTCCCATGAGGGTGTATTTGTCTGCTTTTTGGTTTTGACTGAGTGTGCGCAGACAGGCCTGAATGAATGGATCCTGAAAAGAGGCAATGAAAACCAGCTTGCGGGCGGAGCTGTTTAGCCGGCTGTTCAGTAAAACAGATAAGTTGCCTTTGGGCTCAAGGATTACTTTTGAAATGGCTGCTCTGGGAAAGCTCCGGTTGTGTGAATCAATGAGTGCCGAGAGATAGTCTGCGGCAAAGCCGTTTTTGTCTCCAGCCTCCCGAATGATAACCAGTTCATAACCCTTGAAGGAGTCTGCAGCCAGACGGAACAAGGTTTCGATATGGGCATCAATCAGCGGAGCAAACTTACAGGCCAGCGGATTTTGCCGTATCAGGGTTTTTGAAGGCGTAAAGGGAATGAGACAGGGAATGTTTTTTTGAAGGCAATAGTCGGATAGCATTTTAACCTGAGATGAGGCCGGCGGAGTGATGATGCAGTTCAGATCGCTCAATTCGCCGGAGGCAATGATTTCACGGTTTACGGAGTCCAGACCGTAATTGTCGTATAATCTTATTTGAATATCGTCTTCACCCGCCTGCATTTCTGCTGCCATCAACGCAGCCTGGTAAAAGTCAATCAGGCCCAGGCTTTCTTCCAGATACTTGCTTCCGGCAGATATTTTATGATGTTCTTTGGTGGAGAATTCATCCAACAGCAGTCCGGTTTCTTCGGCCTTAAAAGGGAAAACCAATCCTATTTTAAGCGAAGTCTTGTTTTGGGCAAACAATGTTGCTGAAACTGCCAGAAGGCAGATCAGAAGAACTTTTCGGGAGTGAATTAACATAGAAGGTTTAGTACAAATTTAATGCCTACTCCCATTCGATGGTGGCCGGCGGCTTGGAACTGATGTCATAGACTACCCGGTTGATTCCCTTTACTTCATTAATGATGGCGTTGGAAACTTCTGCCAGAAAGCTGTGCGGAAGATGCGACCAGTCGGCCGTCATGCCGTCTGACGAGTTGACCGCTCTAATGGCAAGTACATGCTCGTAGGTTCTTTCGTCTCCCATCACGCCCACACTTTTCAATGGCGTTAGAATGGCGCCTGCCTGCCATACCTGATCATATAGCCCGTGTTTTTTCAGGCCTGAAATGTAAATGTGGTCGGCCTCCTGCAAAATTCTTACGCGTTCTTCCGTGATTTCTCCCAGTATCCGCACGGCCAGCCCCGGCCCGGGAAAAGGATGACGGTTCAGAATTTCGGGATCCAGTTCCAGTGCTCTGCCCGCTTTTCTCACTTCGTCTTTGAAAAGAAATCTCAGAGGCTCGATGATTTTGAGTTTAAGTCTTTCCGGTAAGCCTCCTACATTATGGTGAGACTTGATGGTTACAGAAGGCCCTTTCACTGAAACCGATTCAATAACGTCCGGATAGATGGTTCCCTGTGCCAGCCATTTTACCTCCGGATGAGCCAAGGCTGCATGTTCAAAAACTTCGATGAAGACCCTGCCGATGATTTTCCTCTTATGCTCAGGATCCGAAACGCCCTTCAATTCGGAAAGGAAGCGCTCGGAAGCATCAACGCCTTCCACCCGAAGCTCCATGCCCCGGTATTTTTCAAGCACTTCTTCGAATTCATTCTTTCTTAATAATCCGTTGTTTACAAAAATACAGAGCAGATTGTCTCCGATGGCTCTCTGCAAAAGAAGAGCCGCAACAGAGGAATCAACTCCTCCCGATAAGCCCAGAATAACTTTTTCACTGCCCACTTTTTCTCTCACCATGGCCACCGATTCTTCCACAAAAGAGGCCGGCGTCCACTGATGGTTACATCCGCAAATTCCGAAAAGGAAGTTTCTGATGAGATGAAAGCCTTCCTCCGAATGGGTCACCTCGGGGTGAAACTGCAGCCCGAAAAAGGGATAGGGGAAAGCGCCTTCTATGGATTCGTATGCCGCCACGGGAATGCTGCCGGTGCCGGCTGTAATCTGAAACCCGGGTCCCAGCTCAAGAATGGAATCTCCGTGCGACATCCATACTTCTGATGTCGAATTCAGGTTCTTGAAAAGTTTACTCTCTTGCTTAAGGTGGATGAAGGCTCTTCCGTATTCGCGCTTATTGCTTTTTTCAACCCTTCCACCGCTTTGCTTTGCGCAAAGCTGGGCTCCGTAGCAAATGGCCAGTACCGGTTTTTTGTTCAGCAATTCGGCAACATTGATCTGAGGAGCATCGGCCTCATTGACCGAAGCCGGTGAACCTGAAAGAATAATTCCCGCCCATTCATCGCCAATAGCCGGAAGATGGTTGTAAGGGGCGATTTCGCAATAAACCTCGGCCTCCCTCACACGGCGGGCAATGAGCTGGGTGTATTGGGAACCAAAGTCTATGATCAGAATTTTTCCTTTCATGCCACGCTTTTGCCTGCAATGATACGTTGTGTAAAGTATAATAGCTCACAATACTGTCCCCTGCCTGTTTAAAACCTGTATTTTTGAAAAAAATCGCTGTATATGAAAAAAGTGATGATTGGTTTGATGGTCCTTTTGATTGTTTTGGTCGGATCTGTATTGATCTTCCCGATGTTCTTTAAAGGCAAACTCAATGCCCTGATCAAGAGCGAAGCCAACAAGCGCCTGAATGCGCGAATCAATTATGCCGATTTTGACCTCAGTTTGCTGCGCAGTTTTCCGGATATGGAGTTTAAGTTGAATGGCCTGAGTATCATCGGGCTTGGTGTGTTTGAGGGCGATACCCTGCTTGGGGTAGAAGAATTTGTGCTCAGATTGGATTTGAAGTCAGTGATTTCGGGGAATCAGCTTCAAATCAAAGGAATAAGGATTGCCGATGCCCAGTTGAATGCGGTACTTGCCAAATCGGGAAAAGCCAGCTGGGATATCCTTAAGCCCGGCCCTGCCGCCGAGCCTGAAGAGTCAAAACCATACCGTCTTCAGCTCAGCCGCTATGAAATCCAAAGGTTTCGTTTGTTCTATGCCGACAGTCTTTCGGGTACTTCATTCAGTATGCGGGAGTTTAATTTCAGCGGAAGCGGCGATGTAGCTGAAGCCCTTTACGATTTTGATTTTGAAAGTTCCGGCAGTGGAATTAATCTAAGAAGCGGCGGATTGAGCTGGCTTGATCAGGCAAGCTTCGATACCCGCATGAAGCTGAAGGCCGACAATGCCCAAAGGAAATACAGCCTGGCAGAAAATGTTTTCCGCCTCAATGATTTCAGCCTGAAAAGCGAGGGTTTTGTGAGGCTGCTCAATGATTCGGTCTATGAGATGGATCTAAAATTGTCTTCAGAAAATAACCGTTTCAAATCGCTTCTCTCGCTGGTGCCTGCCATTTTTCAAAAAGATTTTGCCTCGGTAAAGGCGGATGGGATGCTGTCTTTTGCTGCAGCTTTGAAAGGGAAAATGGAAGGAACAGATTATCCCGCCTTTGACATCAAAATTAAAACTATTGAAGCTTCATTCAGATATCCGGCACTACCGGTGGGCGTAGAGCATATTTCCTTTGTGGCGGATATCAGCAAGCCACAGGGAGCGCTCGACAAGATGATGATAAGCATCCCTTCATTTCATGCAGAGGCATTGCAGGACAGGCTGGATGCTTCGCTAAAACTCCGGAATCCAATGTCGGATCCCGATCTTGAGCTGAAGTTGAATGCGAATCTGAACTTGGCCAATGTGCCAAAGTATTATCCCATGGACCAGGCTCGCAAGCTGAGTGGTAAAGTACTGGCCGATCTCGCATTTGCAGGAAAGATGAGTGATGTGAAAGAAAAACGCTACGAAAAGGTAAGTGCAAGCGGACAGTTCAATGTGTCGGGAATGGTTTATAGCGGCTCCGAACTGCCGGTGCCCGTCACTGTTCAAAGTCTGCAATTATTGCTTAACCCTTCGCGCGCAGAACTGAAAGAGTTGCAGGCCGTTCTGGGTAACTCTGATTTGAAGGCAAGCGGGTCTTTGGAGAATTTTATTCCCTATGCCCTGGGCAAGGGAACGCTCGGAGGCGATTTGACACTTTCAGGCAACAGGCTGAATCTGAATGAACTGATGGGCAGTGCAGAAGCGGGCAAAACAACAGATACAGCCAAAACAACTTACACCAAAGTTCCGGCTTCGGTGAGTTTCACGGCAAGGGCCTCTTTTTCAGAAGTGATGTATGATAAGCTGATACTCAAAAACATGAAAGGAGCAGTTGAAATGGGAGAGGAGGAAGTTCGTATTAAAGGGGTGCAGGGCGATTTGTTGGG
>CAZUHX010000161.1:0-4816 GCA_964620795.1 uncultured Chitinophagaceae bacterium | reverse complement strand
CCCAAGCCGCCCCGCGGGGCCGGGTGTTGCGTGGGTTCCGTGGCGTAACGCCACCCGGCTGCGCCGGCCCCTCCACCCCCTGGCGCGGCTTTCCGTTTCAACGGATACCCAAAGGGAATAGGAGAACCGTCGTAACATAAATGGAGACCGGCCTCAATGACTGAGCTACATTTATATCAATGAAAATTATTTGCTAATAAAATACGCAATTGCTATTTAATTTAGCATCGTGTTTGTTCATCTCCATTCCTGCTTCAGCCTCAGATACGGAACCATTCGCCCCGAACGCCTTGTTCAGCTGCTGGAGGAAAACGGCTATACCATGGCGGCACTGGCCGATTATCATTCCACCTTTGCCTTGTTTGATTTCATTCGCGCCGGCCGTAAAGCAGGCCTGCATACCGTGGCCGGTATCAGCTTTCGGCAGACCGCCGGACCGGTATTTCACGCGCTGGCCCACCACCGGAAAGGATTTGCACAGCTGGCGGCTTACCTGAGCCAAACAGAAGCAAGCTGCAGTGATCCGCTCTGGTCTGATTTGGCGGCTATGGAAGGTGTAAGTCTTGTTTTACCTCTTGCTTTCTTTTTGCGCCTGGATAAGGAAGAACGGCAGCTCATCTTGAACAATGAACAGCTCATGCTGGGGGTGCGACCGGAGGACTTACCCGGCCTGGGTCCTGCTTTGCGTCCTCTTCTCCGTCAGCGCGGACTCATCAGCTATCCGGTGGTTTTTGAAGGAGAGGAGGGGTATCAGCTGCACCGTCTTTTGCGGGCCATTGATCAAAACACACTGCTGTCAAAACTGGAGAATGACTCGGTGGCACCGGCTTATGCAAGTATGCCTTCGGCAGAGTCTCTGATGAAACTTTATGCGGCCTTTCCGGAGCTTATTTACAACACACAATCCTTGCTTCTGCGCTGTACCACACTCGACTGGGATCTCGACAGCCCGAAGAACAGGAAGTCGTTCACGGGCAATGCCCGCGACGATGCCGATCTTTTGTATAAGCTGGCTGCAGAAGGCGGCCGGCGGCGCTATGGCCTCCGTTTTCGGGAGGTGGAACGCCGTCTGGCAGCTGAGCTGAAAGTGATTGTGGAGTTGGGGTTTTCCGCCTACTTCCTGATCACCTGCGATATGGTTCGCTATGCCCAAAGCCGCGGGTTCAGGCATGTGGGGCGGGGAAGCGGGGCAAACAGTCTGGTGGCCTATTGCCTGCAGATTACGGATGTTGATCCGCTGGAGCTGGATTTGTACTTCGAGCGGTTTATCAATCCTTACCGCAGTTCACCTCCCGATTTTGATATTGATTTCAGCTGGAAGGAGAGGGATGAAGTGCTTGACTATCTCTTCAAGCGTTATGGAAGCCATCATACGGCTTTACTGGCCACGGTAAGTACATTCCGCGGAAGATCTACCATCCGTGAGCTGGCTAAGGTATTCGGTCTGCCCAAGGAAGAAATTGATCAGCTGATACGCAGGAATGCTCCCTTGCCCGGCGACCGGATCGGGCAGTTGATTTACCGCTATGCCGCAATGCTTGATGGGCTGCCCAATCATCTTTCCATACATGCCGGTGGAGTGATTATCACCGAAGAGCCATTGAGTACTTATGCGGCCTGTATGCTTCCGCCCAAGGGTTTCCCGACCGTGATGATGGATATGTTTGTGGCTGAAGAGAATGGCTATTTTAAATATGATGTGCTCAGTCAGCGGGGGCTCGGGCACCTGAGCGATGCCGTGCAGATGATCCGTGAAAACAGAGGACGGGAAGTTGATCTTTCACAGACAGAAACGTTTAAGTCCGACAAGCAGATCAATGATTTACTGGAGCAGGGAGACACCATCGGATGCTTTTACATTGAGTCTCCCGCCATGCGCCAGCTTCTCCGCAAGCTGCGCTGCAGGGATTACCTCACTCTCGTGGCGGCAAGTTCCATCATCAGGCCGGGCGTAGCCGGCAGTGGCATGATGGGAGAATATATCCGCAGGCATCATCATCCGGGCTCTTATTCATATCTACATCCTCGTCTGGAAGAACTATTGCGGGAGACCCACGGTGTGATGGTGTATCAGGAAGATGTGATCAAGGTGGCGCATCATTTTGCCGGGCTTGATCTTGGCGAAGCGGATGTGCTGAGAAGGGCCATGAGTGGCAAATTTCGCTCGGCAGATGGCTTTGCCATGATCCGCAATAAATTTTTTGCCCACTGCAGGGCCAGAGGTTATGCAGAAGAAACCACCACTGAGCTTTGGCGGCAGATGGAGAGTTTTTCGGGTTACTCTTTTTCAAAGGCCCATTCTGCAAGCTTTGCCGTAGAAAGCTACCAGAGCTTGTTTTTGCGAACATACTTTCCTCTGGAATTCATGACGGCCGTACTGAATAATTTCGGCGGATTTTACTCGTCGGAACTCTACTTTCATGAAGCCAGGCGAATGGGTGCCGTGATTGAGCCGCCTTGTCTGAACCGGTCTTTACTTCTTAATCGATTGAAGGGCAATACAATCTTTGCGGGATTTGTTCATGTAGATCAGTTGGAAAGGGCATTTGTAGAGCAATTTCTTGCGGAACGCCTTACCGGTGGGCCATATCTTGGTCTTGCAGATTTCTGTGCCCGGCTGTCGCCTCGTCCCGAACAGCTTCAGCTCTTGATCCGCTCCGGTGCATTTAGATTTACAGGCAGGAGCAAAAAGCATTTGTACTGGGAGACCGGACTGATGAAGCAGGCTGTTGCCACAGCTCCCAAACGGCAGGCTGCGCTATTTGCTTCGGAAGATGAAAACTGGGCTTTGCCGGAGTTCAGGGATGAGGAAGTGGAAGACTATTATGACCAGCTGGAATTGCTGGGTTTCCCGCTGGGAGATCCCTTTATTTTGCTCGACCGTGAAAAGGCCGGTAGCAGCCTGCGCCCCTCAGCCGAATTGTTTGGCAAGCCCGCTCAGCAGATCAGTATAGCTGCCTATTATGTTGCCTCAAAGCATGTTCGCACCCTCAAGGGCGAACATATGCAGTTTGGTACGTTCCTCGATGTAGCGGGCCGCTTGTTTGATACGGTACATTTTCCGGATTCCATCAGGCAGTATCCCATGCAGGGCAGAGGTTTTTATCTTCTGCAGGGAAAGCTGAGCGAAGAGTATGGAGTATTTACTTTAGAAGTAAGTCGGATGAGTAAGATGGCTGTGCTGGGAGATCCGCGATATGTTTGACGTTTTTGCGCTTGGCGCAGTGGGGGATTTAGAAGCACTAAGCTGTCAACCTGCACCAAAGCTGAATAGGAGCAAAAACCTTCACGTTTGCACGTCACCCCGCATTGCGCCAAACCGCTGTTGGCTGCTGCCATACTTTACAGAGGGCTTACCAGTCGGTTAATGGGTGTCTAAAAGTCCCTGTCGGATAAATTGCGAACTCGTGCGTGAGCTTGCACTCTCTTTGCGCTTTTTGCGCGTTTGCTTTGTGTGGGGCAAAAGCGCAAAGTGTGTGCAAATGCGTGGTTGAATGAACTTATAAAAACTACATAATAGAGTAATATAGAAAATAATTTCTCGAAAATGTTGCATATTTAGATTTAGAAAGTATATTTGTGCTATAAATGACTTGAAAATGAAACAAATTGAAATTGACTTAGACGTTCATAGATGTATAGAGAATGCAAGAAGCGACTTTAATGAATCCGAAAACAACATTTTAAGACGACTTTTAGGGATAGAGCGGGTCTATAAAAGTTCGATAGATTCAAAAGTCTCGCTTCCGTTTTTGACCTTGGACGATGAAACTAAAGCAGCAAATGAGGTTAGTGAGATAAGCGAGAAAATATCAGCATATCAAACAAGGGCTATGTCTCATAGAATTGCGGATGTTAATGCAGTTGTAGTCCGAAATTGGGTTTATGGTGGAGCAAGTTTACCAGAGGGAACAAAGTTGCAGAAGTGGTCACGAAAACAAAAGTATGAAGCTGTCATTCATAACGGTAGTATTTATGTGAATGGGGAATATCATCAATCTCCTTCTTCGGCAGCAATGGCTGTAAATGGCGGAACAAGTGTAAACGGTTGGAACTTTTGGGAATACTTTAATGAGGAAACTAAACGGTGGCAAAAAATAAGTCTACTCAGGGAGCAGTCTGATGTAGATGATGAATTCTTTGAAAAATTATCAGAAACTAATCCAGATAATATGAATGCTGATGCAAGATTTATAAATGAGTTGCCATTTGAATTAACGCAATTAGGGAAGCAATTTTTGTTAAGAATACGACAATTTCACAATGGCAAATTGATTTATCATCCGATGTCCCAGAAGTATGTAGAAACTCCAAATTTTTACACTGTAAAAATCCAACCCAAGGATAAATCATTACGAGTTACTATTTATGGGAATCCGGAGGAATTCAATAACACATTGATACAATTAGCTCCTGATATGGCTGGATACTCTGCCTTCAAGTTAAACAACTCAGGACAACTCGATGCAGCTATTTCTCTCGTCAATCAGGCAAAAGAGTTAAAAAATAGAATAAGAAAATAAATTTTTCACTCACTAAATCATTACACAATGAAAAGCGAAAAAGCACAGCACAATGTTTACAATCTTATCATTTTAGATGAGAGTGGCTCAATGGATGACATTAAGAAGCCAACTATAAGGGGCTTTAATGAAGTCGTAGAAACTATTAAAGATGTTGAAAAGAAATTCCCTGAGCAAAAGCATTTTATCAGTCTCATTAGTTTCAACGGTAGCGGAATAAAAGAATTGCTCTGGAACGCGGAAGTCGAGAAACTGAGCGCACTTAATGAAGACCGTTATCAGCCGCAACAGTC
>CAZUHX010000160.1:0-4820 GCA_964620795.1 uncultured Chitinophagaceae bacterium | reverse complement strand
CGCCTGCTTTGTGTTCTTTGTGGTTAAGACAAAGCCCAAAAAATCAACCACAAAGGGCACAAAGATTTTACACCAAGGGCACAAAGAAATTCTGCTGAATTTACGCTTTGTTCTTATAGTTAAAATGTAATCTATCTGCCGCAATCTCTTTGTGTTCTTTGCGCCTGCTTTGTGTTCTTTGTGGTTAAGACAAAGCCCAAAAAATCAACCACAAAGAGCACAAAGATTTTACACCAGGGGCACAAAGAAATGCTGATGCAATGCGATAAATCTTTCGACCCCTTATCAAAAATTAAAATTCAACTGCAAGGTATAGCTCCTGAAGTTGCGCTCCGACTGAACCACGAGATCGCGCTCCTTCTGGTAGGCTCTTTTGAAATCCGGCCGGTCGTTCTGATAAAACAGCGTAGGTCTTG
This sequence comes from uncultured Chitinophagaceae bacterium, assembly GCA_964620795.1. Taxonomy (GTDB): domain Bacteria; phylum Bacteroidota; class Bacteroidia; order Chitinophagales; family LD1; genus CAZUHX01. The sequence continues at coordinate 4,404 of CAZUHX010000160.1, read as the reverse complement.
CTATAAGATCACTGCAGGTTAGGCGGATGGTAAGTCTGTCTTTCCATACTTTCTGACTGAGCTGAAGATCAAGCAGCGGTCGGAAGTGCTCATACCAGCTGGGATTTCCCACTTCTCCAACAGCATACAGACGATCACCTACCTGATTGTAAAGTAGCGTTACCCCTGTACCTGTTTTGGGATGAAGATAATTGAGTCCCAGATTGATGATATAAGGCGATTGTCCCTGCATGGGACGTTTCAATTCTTCCCCTGCATTATTCTTTACGTTGTCAAGATTGACCCTTGAATAGATATAGGCCAGGTTGGCCATAAAACTCAGGTTTTCAAGAGCGGGCGTGATAAAGCCAAAGTTTTTGCGAATTTCCAGTTCTGCTCCCACCAGCTGCGCCTGCTGCGCATTGCTATACAGAAACTGCTGAACTCCTCCCGCAGAGATCGCAGTTTGCTCAATGGTGTTGGTGAAGTGTTTGTAAAACACACTGAAGTTCACTCCTTGCCCTTTACCCATGAAATATTCATAACGAAGATCTGCATTGTGAATGAAGGTCTGTAAAAGACCGGTATTGCCTCCAAGCTGAATGTCCCGGATGAAGTCATAATACAAAAACGGAGAACATTCTCTGAACTCCGGACGAGACATGGATTGAGAATAGGATATTCTGAAATTCATATCTTCAGAAATCTTAAATATGACATTGAGTGAAGGCAATATGGGAAGAATGGGCTTCACATTTTCAGCGCTATCAGATTTGTAGAATCCTGAATAATAGTCTTTTACATAAGTAGAATCGGTGAGCTTGGTTTTGATGATGGGCGGAAGCTGCGGATCCGGATTGTCAAGTACCTCAAAATCCAGATTGGTGGGAGAAGTCAGCTGCTGACGGAAATGTTCGAAACGGAATCCCCAAACGGCCTTGATGCGTTTACCGATATGATTCTCCATCATCACAAAAGCGGCATTGGTCATGGAACGGGCCGTGTATTGGTCGGTTGGGAAGGCCACCTGATTGAGCGTTAATTTCCCGTTCACAAAATTCTGATCGTTGATGATCTGATCCACGTCTTCCTGCAATGTGGTGTCAGACGAATAGTTTTGAGACGTATAATCAAAAAACAAATTTCTTCCGCTGAATGTCCGGGTTCTGTATTGAAAGTAGTAACCCAGTTTAAGTTGTTGCTTTTGGGTTCCGGCTAAAAAGGGAATACTGAGATCGGTATTGGCGGTATATACTTTTTCTCTGAGTTCGCTGTAAAACAAGGCAGAAAGTTTGGGGTCTGATCCGCCTGCCTGAATCTGATAAATAAAAGGAGCTGTGCTTTGGTTCGGAAGACCGGGTTCAGGCGACGTATAGAACCGCTCGTATGAGTATCGCATCGTCTTGGGCTGATCTCTTGAAATAAGCACCAGTCCGCCGTTCCAGCGCCATTTGATTTCTCTTTCGCCGAACACATGCTCGCCGCTTAGGTTGGAAGAAAAGACTCTTGCTGATGAAAACTCAAGACTGGTTCTTCTCTGTTCTGCCGCACTAAAAAAGTTGACTCCGCTGCGCAAATAGGTGTTGTTGTCTGAATTGATGGTATAAACATTTTTGAAACTGAGTTTGTGCTTCTTTTTGATGACGGCGGCAAGATTGGCGAGCAGCGCAGCTGCTACAGAATTGTTGTAGCGTTCGTCGTCATAGTCGTAGTATAGCGCTTTGTCCAGACCGTCGTAACGGGTACGTGTACCAGAGGAATACCGCAGATTATTGGAATAAGTCACTGCAAAAATGGCTCCCAGTTGCGAGTCTTTAATTCTTTTGCTGAAACCTCCGCTGAGCTGCAGACTTTGACCGGGATATGCCAATCCGCGATTTCTTACTTTCCAGCTGCTGTTGTTGATGCGGCGCCCCAGTGAGACCAGGCTGTCTTTGGGAATGGCAAGTGAGAGCTTGATGTCATTGAGTTCAACAATGCCGGGAAATCCATCCGGCAAAGTCCTCACCGAACGATCGAAGCCGAGGAAATCGGTTTTGCTGCCTTCATAAGACATGAAAGGCCTGAAGGTAGTCTGCTCGGTAAAAGTTTGTCCGATAGAAACCTGAATGAAATTTTTATCGGGGATCTCGCGTGTATTGAGTTGAATCAGTCCGCCGGACCACTCGCTGGGAAGGTCGCTCTGACCGGTTTTCATGATGAGGATATTGTCGAGCAGATTACTCGGAAATACATCAAAGGCGAAAGCTTTGCGATCGGGCTCCGTAGATGGCAGTACGATATTGTTGAGCATAGCCATATTGTATCGGTCGGCCAGTCCGCGGATCACGGCAAATTTCCCATCCTGAATAGTGGCTCCGGAAACACGGCGAATCACCTCACCCGAGCTGCGGTCGGGCGATCTTTTCATCTCCTCATTGGAGATTCCGCTTTGAATAACGGTAGAGTTTTTTTGCATGATAAAGATGGCGCTTTCTTTATCACGTCTTGCTTCTGAAACCACTACAATCTCTTCGAGTGCCGTATTTTCTTCAGAGAGAGAAATCTGCAGAACAGTAACTTTCCCCGGGTTGATGGTTACATCGGGATAGCGGCGCTGAGCATATCCGATATATTTGATCAATATATTATACTTTCCTGTCTGAAGCTCCATGCTGAAACGGCCATCGAGATCGGTAGTTACACCATTCGAAGTGTTTTCAACCATCACGGTGGCGCCGATAAGCGGTTCTGCTGTTTTCTGATCAACGATGAGTCCGGAAAGAGTTCCGCTCTGGGCCATCGCACAAACTGAAAAAAGGAGCAGATTGCAAAGAGAGAGTAACTTTTTCATGAGACCGTTTGCGGGCAAAAGTACCTTCGCAAAGCAAAGCCGATATCAAGCCAATGTTATGCTATGGTTATGAAGGCTTAAAAAATGAGCAGCCTGAACTGCCGGCAATGTTAAGAAACGGCAAAAGTATTCAGCCGTAGATTGAGCATGTACATCAGCTAACATATCAAATCAAATGGAATATAAACAGGCCTCATAAGAAACGAGATTTCAAGATGAATCAGGGCGCCTCCCCGCGGAGCGGGGCCGGGTGTTTCGGGGGTTCCGTGGCGTGACTTGTCCTGAAATAGGTTTACACTAAAAAGTGTAAAAAATGGACAAAAGCAATCAAAAACAAGCTCGATTATTCACTACAGCGGAGCGTCACAGGATTATTAATGAATGGATCAATTCCGGCTGTAGCAAAAACGAGATATGGCGTAAGTATACAGGCCATAGAGAAGAACATGGTCATTTGTTGCGTTGGATGCGGCAGCTGGGATATCTGCCGGCATTTGAAGGCAGAAGACGTAACATTGTAAGTAAATCCTATTCAATGGAGGAAAAAAATGATAACGCCAACGCATCCGAATCGTTTGAGGTATTACAGCTAAAAAAACGAATCAGTGAGCTTGAGAAGCAATTGAAAGACGCAGAACTTAAGGCAATTGCATTTTCTACTATGGTAGACATAGCAGAACGAGAGTTTAAAATACCCATTCGAAAAAAGCTCAACACCAAACCATAACAGAGATGAAAACAACATTCTCCCATGTAAGCGTGGCCAAGCTTTGTGGATGGTTTGGTATTACCAGACAGGCCTATTATCAAAATAACCGTAAGGAGCTGATTGAAAGTCTTGAATCTGATCTGATTATTAAGGAGGTTATATCTATCAGAGAACATCATCCGAGAATGGGTACCAGGAAGCTACATAAGCTGCTGGGTACAGTCATTGCAGATCATGGCATCAAAATGGGCAGAGATGCACTGTTTGATCTACTCTCTGCTAATCAGCTGTTGATCAGAAAGCGCAGACGACGCATAATGACTACCAATTCATCCCATTGGTTTAAGAAGCATCCTAACTTAATTAAAGATTATGTTCCCTCAGCTCCCAATCAATTATGGGTAAGTGATATTACATATTGGAAGATCAATACCGGTCAGCATTTATACATCAGCTTTATAACAGATGCTTATTCTCACAGAATAGTCGGATATCATGTAGCAAGAACGCTGGAAACAGTTGAGAGCATAAAGGCATTACAAATGGCTCTTTCTGGCTTGGGGCCAAAGAGCCATTTGAATCTGATACACCATAGCGACAGGGGTATACAGTATTGCAGTTATGCCTATGTCCAGCTTCTTCAAGAGCATAAAATACAAATCAGCATGACACAAAATGGAGATCCTCTGGAAAATCCTGTGGCAGAAAGAGTTAATGGTATCATTAAAGAGGAGTATTTAGCTGCATACAAAGTCAACAATATCAAGGAAGCTCAGATTATTCTTGAAAGAGTAGTTGGTCTGTATAATCACGAGAGACCGCATATGACCATTGGAAACGAGACTCCTAACAGCATTCATTTTTCACCACCAAATACAAAACC
>CAZUHX010000159.1:0-4849 GCA_964620795.1 uncultured Chitinophagaceae bacterium | reverse complement strand
GCGCTGAAACCCGAAGACGTTGCCGATATCGCCCTGTATGTGGCCTCCTCACCCGAACACGTGAATATTACCAATGTTCTTGTTTACCCCACCGACCAGCGCAATGTGTACGTCTGGCACAAAGAGCTCCCTTCATGAGAAAAATGCTGGTATGCCTGCTTGCCCTTATTCTGCTGCAGGCGCCTGAGGCCCGTGCCCAGTGGAAAGATTCTCCCTACCGCCTGCGCTGGGAAATGGAAGTGCCCATCGCTTTTAATGCCGCTGCCCTGCTCGGAGGTTCTCTCTATGCCGGAAGCCGCTTCAAAATGCCCTCAGAAGCCACGGTGCTCGCCCTGGATCCAAATACCATCAACCGCTTCGACCGCAGTGCTACCCGGCAGAATTCCCATGCCGCAGCCATCATTTCCGATGCCGGTATGTATATGGCCATGGCCCTGCCGGCCTTTCACCTCATCAACAAAAACAGCCGCAAAGATTTTGGCACCGTTGCCGCCATGGGAGCCGAAGTCTTTCTCCTCAACCTGGGCGTGACCAATCTGGTCAAAGAACTGGTAGGTCGCCCGCGGCCGCTGCTTTACAATCCCGAGATACCGATGTCGCGCAAAATGAAAAAGGACAATTTTAAATCCTATTTCAGCGGACATACTTCCACGGCCGCTTCCATGAGTTTCTACTTTGCCATGACCTACCACCACTACCATCCGGGCAATAAATTGCGTCCGCTGGTCTGGACCGGCTGCGCCATTCTTCCTGCTCTTACCGGATTCATGCGCTATAAAGCGGGCAAGCATTACTGGACCGACATCCTCACCGGTTATGCCGTGGGTGCGCTGATAGGTGTGGGAGTGCCCATGCTGCACCGCAAGGTACTGTCCATCAACCGCTGAAACCGGATTTTATCTGAGATTTTTTTTGAGATCATTGAAGTGGGGCGGCCATCCATCCTGCCGGCAGGCCTTTGCTGTTTGTGAGACTTTTTGCTGCGGCAGGCTGTCTGCGCGTGTTGCGCTGCTCCGCTTCGCTTCGGCCCTTCGGGCCCGGGCCTGCGGCCCGGCAGCTCCACCCGCTGCCGCGGCTTTGAGTTTAAATACCTCAATACTTTTAGAGTAGCTCATGTATTGTGGGTGTCTTTAGTCGCGAGAGGTTCTCTGATTTCTTTCTTTTGACAGAACACAGGACCTTGTGGAAACGGAAAGCCGCGCCAGGGGGTGGAGGGGCCGGCCTTTGGCCGGGTGGCGTGCTGTAGGGGCGCAAAATCTTGCGCCTGTCTTGACGTAATTTTTCCGCCCCGACAGTACGCCACGGAACCCCCGCAACACCCGGCCCCGCGCAGCGGGGAGGCGCCTAAATTCGTTGGGAAATGAAGTCCCGAGAACCTTATCTCAATTCAAAATGGTATCAGAGGCTTAAGGCAGAGAATTCAAAAGCGGGTTTAAAACGAATTCAAGGAAGAGGACTCATGATCTGATGGCTCGTTGATAACGGAAGCAGCCGGTGAAAATCAGGGCCGGCAGAGAGGCAGCCCGGACTTTCAAATTTTAATGGATTGATGCGCCAAACACCTCTTGCGAAACTTTACAGCAATACATTATCTGATATGATTAAAATCATGGATAATTTTGTGTTAAGTTTCGGAGTTATTTTGATCAGTTTATCCTATGACCCACCTTTTTACAGATCAGACCATCAACTATAAACTGCTCCGGGAAAGGGCTTTTAATCTGCGCTGGGCCAATGTGCCGGAAGGTGTCATTCCCCTCACGGCAGCCGATCCTGATTTTCCTTCTGCCCCGGCTATCTCAGAGGCCTTGTGTCGATTTATCCGAGATCGTTATTTTCCTTATGCCCCGGCAGAGGGTTATCTTTTTTTTCGCGAGGCCATATCAGCTTTTTATGAGCGCGTCCGCCACTTTAAAATTTCTCCTGATCTTATTCTTCCTGTTGATAGTGCGGCCTTTGGCATTGCCGTAGCCTGCAAGGCGGTATTGAAAGCAGGAGATGAAGCCATCGTTTTCGATCCCGTTGATTTCCTTTTCAAATATTGCACAGAGCAGGCAGGAGCCACAGCAAAAGCACTTCCTATTCCTCTCAATCCGGAGGCACCCCTTGATCTGGAAAAGCTGAGAAGTCTGATTGGCCCTAAGACCAAAATGATATGTCTCTGCAATCCCGTAAATCCCACAGGTAAAGTCTTTACCAAAGATGAACTGCAACAAATTGCGGATATTGCCCGAGAGTTTAATCTGCTGATTTTGTCTGACGAGATATGGAGTGATATTGTTTTTAAACCACACACATACACCTCAGTTGCTTCACTGGATGATGATACCGCAGCGAGAACCATTACTGTTAGCGGTTTTAGTAAATCCTACGGTCTGGCAGGTCTTCGGGCGGGATTGTTGATGGCTTCAGATCCTGAATTGTTTGGCAGATTACGCGAAGCTTCTCTTCATCATTCAACTGTACATGGTTGTAATGTATTGGCACAGGTGGCTGCTACCACTGCTTTGAATGAATGCTCCGGCTGGCTTTCAGATTTCGTGAATCACCTTCAGCAGATGAGAGATCTCTCGCTCAGGGAAATTGAAAGCATTCGGGGTTTCCGTGCTTTTGCGCCTCAGGGATGTTATCTTCTTTTTTGCAATATATCGCAAACGGGTATGGAGTCGTTGGCACTTCAGGGCATGCTTATGGAAAAAGCCCGGGTAGCTGTTGTTCCCGGCTTGCCGCGCTGGTTCGGTGATAAGGCAGAAGGGCATATCCGGATATGTTTTTCCACCTCAGAAGTGTTGCTGAAAGAAGCATTTGGAAGAATCAGGGCAGTAATGAATCAGGAGGAAATTTGAGCACATGCCAAAGCAGTACAGGAATAAAAAGTTTGTGATTGTTGGTGGCGGTATAGCTGGTATTTCTATGGCTATTCTGCTTCATCGCAAAGGGTGTGAGGTGGTGGTTTGTGAAAGAGAAAACTCAATACCTATCAGGGGAAATGCTTTTCTCATGCATTCGGAAGGATTGTCAATACTGCGGGAACTGGCCCCGCATGGTGCGTCCATTCATCTGCCGGGTAAAACCATAGATACGTTTATTCTGCGCAGGCCTGATGGTACAGAAATCAAGTACCTGAAAATGGAGCCCTGGCAGTGCATCAAGCGAAAGGATATTATCAATTTTCTGTATCGCCTGCTTCCATCTGAACTTATCAGAACCAACCGGCAGCTTTCTGAATTGAACATGGAAGGCGATCAGGTAAAGGCTGCAGTTTTCAAAAACGGAGAGATTGAAACCGGAGATGTTTTTATTGGTGCTGATGGTGCACGTTCACAGATGCGTCAGCAATTGTTTGGCGCCACCGGATTCAGTCCGGTTGAGGTTCGTGAGATTGTAGGTATAGCCCGAAATCCTGAGCTGATCGCAGAAACGCCCACAACCTTTCAGAAATTTTTGTCGGGTGAAAAGGGTTTGTCTTTTGGTTTTATTCCAACTTCAGATGAAGAACTGGTCTGGTTCATGCAGTACGATGTGCGATTGTATGCATTGGATAATGAAAATCCGGAATCAGTCAGTAATATGTGTTTTGAGCTCTTGGCAGATTTCCCGGAAGTGGTGCGCAGGGTTCTCAATAGTTCAGATTTTAATGATGCCTATGTCTGGCATGCTACAGATTTTGATCTCTTGCCTTCTTTTCACAGGGGAAATGCGATACTGATCGGAGATGCAGCGCATTTGGCGCTCCCGTTTACCAGTGCCGGCACTACCAATGCGCTCATTGATGCCCGTGATCTTAAGAAGTTGATGGCAGAAAAGCCGGATATTCCTTCAGCCTTCACCTCTTTCTACAGAAAGCGCAGTCCGGAGGTGAAGGAACATTTACTTCTGGGAAGGGACATCAAACACAAGTTCCTGAATGCCGGTGCGGAACATCTCGATGAGATTAAAATACCGCTGATTACCCATCAATCGGTTTCCAAAAAAACAGGTCCGCGCTACAAAAAAGTGCACTTGCTGTATTTTACCGATCCGGTTTGCTCCACCTGCTGGACCATTCAACCTCAGCTGAGAAAACTTAAGATGGAGTATGAAGATTTTTTGGAAATTGAATATTGCATGGGAGGACTTTTGCCCAGCTGGTCTACCTACAATAAAGGGAAGATCAGAAGCAGCGAAGATGCCTACAATTATTGGGTCAGCCTTTCCGGTGCATATGATATGCCCGTAAATCCGGAAGTCTGGCAATCTGATCCTCTGGCGTCATCCTATCCTCCCGCCATTGCCTTTAAGGCAGCACAGATGCAGGACACTGATAAAGCCGTAATATTTTTAAGGCGTCTGAGTGAATTGCTGTTTCTCGAAGGGCTAAACATTACCGACCGTGATTTAATTCTGGATGAAGCCTATGAGGCCGGGCTTGATGTTGCCCGCTTGAAAAGAGATCTTGTTGAGAAGGCGGAAAGGTTATTTGAGGAAGATTTAAAATTGGTTTCAGAACTTTCTATTCAAGTGCTGCCCACTTTTATTTTTACAGATCGTTTTGATAAATCTGTTGTCCTGAAGGGTTTTCAAACCTATGAGGCTTTTGAAGATGTAATGAATTCATTTATTCCCGGCTTGGAGAAAAATTCAGTCAGCCAGGGGCAGGGAGGAGTTTTTGATAAGTTCATTTCACTGACCACAAAGGAATACGCCTTCCTCACGGACCTGGAACCGGATACTGCAGACCTGGCGCTGGAATCAATGTATCAACATGGAATACTTGAAAAGCAGGTTGTTTATGGTAAGGAAGTGATGTGGCGCATGGCTCAAAGAAAGAAATGATCCATTGACGGCATTAATTGTGAGTTTTCCTCGC
>CAZUHX010000158.1:0-4959 GCA_964620795.1 uncultured Chitinophagaceae bacterium | reverse complement strand
ATCTGCAGGCCCCGCAGCCGAACCGGCCAAACCGGTAGCTGCAGGCGGACTCAGACTATCTGAAATATCCTGCGGGCCCGTCCTCAACTCAATCAAACTTGCCCATGCCAGGATACGAGGATCGGCAGCAGAAATGGCGGTGCTGCCCGGAAGACCCGCCGCAGGAGCAAACTGAGCCGTTGAAACCGCTGCAGCAAGCATCAAAACAAACAAGCAGAAGATCGCTCTCATCATGGCTTCAGAAAAGCGGACACATATTGCCTACCCTGCTCATCCATCATCAACAGCCGGTATAAGCCGGGGGCCAGATCAGACACAGAAATTCCTCTTTCCATATCCTTGTGCATTGCACTCAGTCTGCCGTCCTGAGCCAGCACCATCACTTGAACCATTTTGACATCGGCATTCCACTGCACAAATGCAGTGGCCGGATTGGGAAACACAGACAAGCTGATCATACTGCGGTCTTCGGCAGAGGCTGCATAATATACATTCACCACCATCCAGGCCGTATCGCAATATCCCGCCTGATCACAAATGCTGTACTGCACCGAATCGGCACCGATCAATCCTACCGCAGGAGTGTATCGAATACTGCCTGATGACTCAAGTGTGGCAGTGGCGCCGGGGATGAGCGGCTGACTGAGCAGACTCAACTCAATGGGAAGTGCATCTGCATCCGAATCATTGATCAGCACATTCAACACTGAATCGCTGGCATAATCAAGCTCCATGAAATCTCTCTCGGCTACCGGTGCATTGTTCAATTTTTCAAAATAGGTAATGGCCTCCGGAGAAACACCGGTATCAAAAGAATCTACAATACCTCCTGATTCAGCCACATAACAGCGGCCATAACTGGAGTAATCGGTAAGCGTTTGAAAATAACGAACGGCATTCAGATCTGCGGCTGCGGCTGCAGGATAAGCAATGGGTGATAATGCGCTGGAAGCCAGACTCAGTGAAGACAAATCAAAGATGGCAGGGCTGCCGTTGAAATTCAAATGCAAAGCCCCGTTGCTCAGCCCCAGGCCCTTACCCACATCTCCGGAGAGAGGATACACCTCTGTTTGCAATCCCGAAGGTTCGATCAGGGCAATGGCTTCCTGAGCCGCGCAAACCGCGGCAATCCGGCCCTGATATGCATACAACTGCGCAATACCGGCACAGGAATCCAAATCAAATGTGCCCAGCAGACTGCCCGAAGATATCCGGTAAACAGCAAGCTGTCCGATGGAATCGCTGAAGCATCCAAAAGGCGGACAAGCATCAACGGTTCCCGGAATGTTCTGCGAAATCCAGAGCGTATCTCCCATCACCAGCATTCCCTTTACTTCTTTATTCAATGCACCCACAACATTAATCCTGCTCAGATCCTGACGGTTAAACACATGCAAAAAACTATCAACCGTGCCATACCACTTTCCCACAAAAAGATGCTGCGCATCTGCAACAGCCGTCTGCGGACTGCCACCCTCAAAATATCCTGAAGCAAGCCGCTTTCCGTTCCAGGCAGAGTACCTGATCACCGAATCCTGAGCCAGAAGAAACACATCTTCACCCGCTGCCAGGGCATACTGTACCGACTGGGTGCGCACTGTATCGGTGGTCTGAAACTGCCTGCTGTCGGGATCATAATATCCGGCCGTCACATAATCTGAATAAGGAGGTGCAAATTCAAAAACACCGCCTGAGCCCGTGAACACTCTCTTCACCGGGATTTGTGCCATGGCTCCTTTCATGGCCAGCAAGAAGAGCAAAAACGCAAGTTTGCGCATCATTGATTGGTTTTAAATTTTAACCAATCGGAATAAAACAAACAGAATAATACACCAGGGTGCTTATTCCATCGCCTTTCATCCCGAAAGCTTTGAAAACATTTTGCTCCGGCAGGTCTTCTGGCTTGTTCCGAAAGTGCGCCTTCCCGTTTTCACAGTGGCTTTTTGAGCACTTCCTTTCAAAGGAACTTACAGCAGCGGGGACTGCTCCCGATTTACACGGGATTCCCTTTTAAAATCCGGCAACTGATGTTGCCTGATTACCTGAGCATCACAAAAATGTAAATTTTAACCGACTCATTCTAAAGATAAGCCGGACTGAATATCCACACATCGATTCACAATTGAATACTGCCTCTCTTTATGCCGGCAACCAAGCTGAAAAACAACTGCCTTAGAACTGGTATCCTACCTGAAAACTGTAGTTCGCAGGCGCTTCCAGCGCTCCCGGACGAAGCCAGTAGGCAGAATTGGTTACATTCTTGGCAATCACATTGATGCTAAGCTTGTCCTTGTAGTTGTAACCCAGGCGAACATCCATAAAGGCAAACCCTTTCTTGTTCTGCGAACGGAAGGTCTCCAGATGTTTGAAGACACCCAACAAAATAGGATCAACCCATTTCATATAACCAAGATATACGGCCGTTACGCCAAAACTGAAGTTCCGGTAACTGCTCTGGATATCTGCCTTGGCAGTATGTTCCATACGGTAACGCAGATACTTGGAATCCGTACCATTTGAATTGGGATTGTAATTCAACTTGCGGGGATTCATGTAAGTGTAGCCCAACAGAAAGTTCAAAGGAATGCCAAAGATCTTTCCCTGACCGAAGGCTGAAAACTCTGCACCCCATATTCTGCTGTCTTCCACATTCTGCGCCTGGAAATTGAAACGCGCATCCGGCACAAAATCAATCATGTCCTTGTAGCGGGTAATGTAGGCCGACAGATCAACAAAACACAACCAGTTGCTGAACTTCAATCCCTGCTTAATTCCCAACTCGGCCGACAAACCATGCTCGGGCTTCAGATTGGGATTCGGAATCACAGGTAATCCGCTCCTGCGTGTTGTCACAAACTTCTCGGCAATGGCCGGATAGCGATAACCCTGCCCGAAAGAAACCCTCAGGAATGTCCCCTCTGTCGCCTGAAAATTCAAACCAAATCTGAAGACCGGCTTAACAGGAATGCTAATGGGGTTCGCTTGCCTCTTTACCATTTCATTGATCAGCCACAGCTCATTTTCGGTCTTTGATGAGTCCAGCTTCACATATTCCAAACGCAAACCGGTAGACAGCGTCAGGCGCTTCCAGAAACGTTTTTCCATCTGCGCATAAACCGCAGAGTTGAGCGTGTACTTTTCACCGAAAGCCTTCCCTTCAATGGTCGAGTAGAACCCGTTGTACCCTGCCGTAAAATGAATATCAGACTTCTTGAAATGGCGATAAAAAGAGTAATCTACATAATACATGAAAGATTTAGAAGAATCGCCGGGGTTAATCCTCGGGAATATCTCGTCACCATTATTAAGCTCAGCATTGTAAAAGCGAAACTTCAAACTGTGTCTATTCTCGTGTTTATCATAATAGTTGATGTATGGATCAATATTGATGTAACGCTGATCAACCAAAGACGCCGTCTGAAAAGGCAAATATGCACTATCACCCAACCCTCTCATTATAAAAAAATCCTTCCCGCGGGTGTACATCATATTTCCATTAACACCCACCGTGAGTCTGCTCAGTTTTTTAGGGATATAACGCAACTTAAAAAAGGCCCTCGCCCGGTTCTTTTCGGCACTCTGCAAATGGCTCATGTCATACTGGTAATTGGCAGAAAGTACCACATCAAAATCGCCGTATTTCTTCATGTGTGTAAACTGAAAACCGCCAAACATCGGCCGGTTGCGCACCCTGCTTCTCACCTTTCCCGATGCAGTGGTATCATTCACCCTCCAGTGCCGGCTCCAGCTCTTGTCTTTCGGCTGCGCGTAAAATCCGTAATTCATCAGCAACTTGTTGTAAGGCTCGTTCTTCGGATTCATGGTGCGCACATTGATGATACCGTTCATGGCCGCCGAACCGTAAAGCGCAGAAGAAGCACCCTTGATCACCTCAATCTGCTCAACAGCCTCCACCGGCAGCGATTCCCAGGGAATACCGCCATTCTCCGGACTAATCAGGGGCATCTCATCCAGCAAGGCGAGCACCTTAGAGCCCGCTCCCGAAGAAAATCCCGAGCCGCCGCGGATACTGGCATTGGCGCCCACCATATTGATTCCCGGAATACGGTTCAGGGCCTCCTCCATGCGGTAATTGCTCTGCGTGATGCTTTGCTGCTTCATCACTTCCATACTCACCACTTCCTCACCCAGTTTCTTCTCGTATTTCGAGCCTGTTACCACCACAATATCCAGCTCTTTCTGAATCTCTGTCATATTCATATTAAACACCTTCTCCTCTCCCGCCTTCAGCAACACATCTTCCGTACGCTTGTCGTAACCTACATAAGTAAACTCAATGCGATGCAGACCCGGACTCAATTTCAGAAAATACTCTCCTTCCAGATTACTCACAGAGCCATTGCTGGTTCCCTTGTCCAGCACGTTCACTCCAATGAGTGGCGACTTATCCTTCACATCCCTGATCACTCCTTTCAAAACAGCCTCCTGGGCATATCCTCCGAGAACCGGAAAACCAAGCAAAAACAACAATACCGATAACATCCGGTTCCTGAAAAACAACTCTAAACGACTCATTTAGCGAAAATTTTGCTGTAAATCTATCCGAATTGTTCAAATGCCCCTACCAATTTGCTAAGCATTTGTTCACATGCCTATGGGCAAAAATTTTTACATTTTTTGGGGGCCTGCCCTCCCGTGCTTCGCACGAGCCGGGCACCGGGTATTGCGGGGGTTCCGTGCCGGCGACCCAAACATATCGGCCAGAATCAGGCTGTTTGCCGGCCGCCGCCACCCTTCGGCCCCTCCATCCCCTGGCCCGGTCCTCCTGACTGATAGAAAGACCAGGCAATCTATCCTGCCCTTTGTGGTTCAATAAACTTGCGGATTAACCACAAAGTACACAAAGAAGGCACAGAGAACACAAAGAGAAAATGGTAATGAGATTCATTCTTGTTGAAAAAATATCTTTATGCCCTTTGTGGTTCAGGAAAGCCCGTG
>CAZUHX010000157.1:0-5011 GCA_964620795.1 uncultured Chitinophagaceae bacterium | reverse complement strand
GCCGGAATATGGCCGGCACAGCAATCAATGCTACCTGGTTCTACGGTGGTATTGGCCGGGGTGATTCGGTGGGCAGTGGTAGAAGTTCTATTCTGCTTGGAGTCATTACGCCCGCCGTTTGGTTTTACGGCGGCAATGGGCGCGGAGATTTTAAGGACACGGTAAAGAAAATTTACCTAAGCCCCGTTGAGATTACCGCCAATCCCATTCCTGCAGATACCATCTGTCAGGGAGGTACCGGAACGGCACTTTCTGTTAGCGCCATTTATGGCCGCCCCAATTTGCTCTATCAGTGGCAATATTCTGCCAACAACAGCAGCTGGAGCAATGTGAGCAATGGCACTCCCGCCGGAGCAACTTATACCAATGCCACTGCCGCCAGCGGTTTTGCCGTGAGCGGAATCAGCACTGCCGGTACCTATTTCTACCGTGCTCAGGTACGGGCTTCAGATACAGTTTGCTGCCCTGCAGCCAGTACCTCCAGCCGTTTGGTCGTTCTGGCAGATCCCTCCATCACCGCTCAGCCTGCTAACGCGGGAACGGTGTGCGCAGGCGGAAATGCAAGCTTTTCCTACAGCGCTGCCGGAGGTTATCCAACACTCACGCACCAGTGGCAATACTCGGCCAACGGAAGCAGCGGCTGGGCCAATGTTTCCAATGGAAGCCCGACAGGAGCTGTTTATTCGGGTCAGACAACAAGCGCACTCAATATTACTGATGCAGGTTCTGTGGCAGGTACGCATTACTATCGCTCTCTGGTCGGGGCAGGGGGCAGTGGTTGCGGCACAGTCAGCACCGGTGTGGTAAACCTCATAGTGGCCGCAGACCCTTTCATCAGTTCAGCATCTTTCAGCAATGACACCATTTGTCCGGGCAGTTCAGAAACGGCTACAGTAAGCGCGTCAGGAGGGATTTCTGCACTCACTTACCAGTGGCAGTTTGATCAGAACGGGCAGTGGGTTAATGTGGCCAATCAAAGTCCCGATGGATTTAGCTATGCCAATACCACATCGGCAGCGATGACCGTTAGCACGCATGTGAAAGCTGCCACCGGAACCTTTGCTTACCGTTGTTTGGTTTCTTCCTCAGGAAATGGATGTGGCACGGCCGTATCCTCAAGTCTTAGTCTGAGCAGTATTCCATCCGTATGGCTTGGACTTTCCTCCAACGGACTGGATACCAAAAACTGGCTTGGAGGATGTTTGCCTTCCTCCGGTTCCAGGGTGGAGGTAGATTCATCTGCCGCTTATCCATTGCCGGTTACTCAAAACACCACATACTCTGTTCTTCGTTTCCACGGTGCAGGTAAGCCGGTGGTTTTGGGCGATTATGATCTGAGTGTAGAAGATTCCATCATCGGAGCAGATTCTCTGAACTATGTGAAGACCAGCGGTACGGGTAAACTCTGTATGTCGGTGAATGCCGGAAGTTTGCGAAAGTTTCCGGTGGGAAGAAAGGCTTATAATCCGGTAGAGATCACCAATAACACAGGCAGTTCAGACAATTTCTGTATCCGTGTGCTTGATGAAGTTTATTCAGGTGGAACAACAGGGAATGTACTTTCATCTGATCCAAGGATTATGCGTACCTGGGATATTGATAAGGGCAATGGAACGGCCAATGCCGGTTCCGGTATTGACTTTAAGTTCTGGTGGAATACCAGCGAGGACACATTGAATCCAACAACATTCTATTTGTCGCATTACGATGGAATTGTCTGGAATCAGCTTCCCGGAACGGTTTCCATGAACGGACGTTGTTTGTCTTACACGGGTTATATGGGTAGTTTTTCTCCGTTTGCCATCAACGGCAATCAGGCTTTGCCTGTAAGCTGGCTCTACGTGAAGGGAGAATGTGCAGGTCAGAATGCCAGAATTGAATGGGCAACCGCCACAGAGATCAATAATTCGCACTTTGAAATTGAGGGAAGTGAAGACGGCAGAGTCTGGAATTCTGTTGCCCGTGTGGAAGGCGCAGGAAACAGTTCGGAGATCAGAAGATACGTACAAGAAGTCAGAGCCGACTATCCATACTACCGCGTGATGCAGGAAGATTATGATCTGAGCCGGGATTATTCAGATGTGGTCTATCTGCCTTGCCGTACTGAATCACCTGCTTCCGTTTTGATTTACCCGAATCCATCTACCGGACTGTTCCATGTGATGGGAGTGGAGAAAGTAAAGAGATACCGTTTAGTAAATGCCATTGGTATAACTCTCCGCTTGGAAGACCATGATGGAAGTGAGCGATTCAGTCTTGATTTACAACAGCTGGAGCGCGGTCTATACTATCTGAGGCTGGAGGATGAAACGCTAGAGCAGGTTCATCGGTTGGTGCTCCAATAAGCTGTCTGAAACAAGCGCAATGAGAAAGTATTCACCGGATATTAGGTTTTTTTGTAACCTTTTTCTTTGTTTAACGAATTTAAAGTAAAATCATTTTAAATTAAAATTTCTAAACTGGCAACGCCATGAAAGAAAAGCTTCTGATTGTAGATGCCGATGCTAATTCGAGGACAGATCTGGCCCAAATGCTTCAGCTGCAAGGTTATGAAGTTCTGCATGCCAATAATGGTAAAGTGGGCATGAACATGGTGAGCAGGTTAAAGCCTGACCTTTTGATATCGGAGGTCACGATGCCCTACATGGATGGCTTTGCATTGCTTAGAAAACTCAGATCGTCGGATGAGTTTTGCGACTTGCCTTTTGTATTCCTCAGTGAATGCAACACTGAGAAAGACGTAAGGGAGGGAATGTCTGCAGGAGCAGATGATTATTTGAAAAAACCTTCCAGTTCTGCTGATATCCTTCAGGCCGTCAAAACACGTCTGGCGCTCAGATATGTGAGGAGTCTTGCCCAGATTAACAAGAAGATTTTCGGCGAAGAAGAGGAAGTAAAAGTGAAGAATACAGGTTCGGGAAAACTGAGTAAGTTAACCCGCACGGAAATGAGAATTCTGCGTTTAATCTCCGAAAAATGGTCAAGTCGCGATATCGCAGAGGAGATGAATATCACGCTGAAGACGGTTGAAAATCATCGTTATAAGATTACGCGTAAACTCGGACTTAGGGGTAGTCATGCCCTGACGTACTGGGTTTTGGAGTACAGAAACCTTGAAGCGCTGAATGGTTCTTAATTCCAGAGTGGTTTCATATTGTGTTGGAGAAACCGGAGCCGGATATATGGGAAGAAAAACCTACCTTAGCGCTTTACAAAAAAGGTCATGAACTTAGAAAACATAAATGATATAAAGAGCCGTCTCTTCGCTCTGAGGGGGTATCTTTGAGGTCGATAGCCGCAAAATGAAAGTTGCTCAGGACGAGCAGCTGACCCTTCATCCCGATTTCTGGAACAATCCGGAAAAAGCCCAGGAAATTCTCAAGGAAATCCAGATCAATAAAAACTGGATCAACATTTTTGAAGATGCCTGGAAATCTTATGAAGAGCTGGAAGTGCTCCGTGAATTTTATGATGCCGGAGAGGCTACAGAAGACGAGTTGGAATCCCAGTATAAGTCCACTTTAAGCTGGCTTGAGGAGTTGGAGTTTAAGTCTACCCTGAACGCAGAGGAAGATAAGCTTTCGGCCATTCTGGAAATCAATGCAGGAGCCGGGGGAACAGAGAGTTGCGACTGGGCTTCCATGCTTTACAGAATGTATCTGATGTGGGCTGAAAAACACGGCTACACCATCAAGGAAGTAGAAAGAAATGATGGAGATGTCGCAGGTCTTAAATCGGCTTCGCTGGAGATTTTAGGCGATTTTGCCTACGGTTATTTGAAGGGAGAAAATGGTGTTCATCGTTTGGTGCGTATTTCGCCTTTTGATTCCAATGCCAAGCGTCATACTTCTTTTGCATCCGTCTTTGTATATCCCATTATTGACGATACCATTGAAATTAAAGTGGCTGATTCGGAACTGGAATGGGATACGTTCCGCTCAAGCGGAGCGGGCGGTCAGAACGTAAACAAGGTGGAGACGGCGGTTCGTGTGCGGCACTTGCCTTCGGGACTGGTTGTTACCTGTCAGATTGCGCGTTCACAACACGAAAACCGCGATACGGCCCTGCGTATGCTGAAAAGCAAGTTGTATGATCTTGAAGTGCAAAAAAGAAACGAGCAACGCGATAAGCTGGAGGGTACCAAGCTCAAGATTGAATGGGGATCTCAGATCAGGAATTATGTTCTGCATCCTTACAAGCTCGTGAAAGATACCCGTACAGGTTTTGAGAGTACTGATCCGCAGTCGGTGCTGGATGGAGATCTGGATGATTTCATCAAGACCTTTCTGCTGCACGCTACCAATAAGAAGTCTTAGTTACGGATAACGGATTACGAATTTGGGTTATTCAGTGATCCAATCAAGTTCCGTCATTAGCTGTAATTTTAAATATATGTTCCCCGCTCAGGTTTCTCCGACAGCTATACTCATCATGGTGCTTTGAATGGGATCCGACATTAGTCTTGACAGAGAAATTTCAATGAATGACAAGGCTGAAGCTCAATGCCCGCGGCAATTGGTCTCATTTGGCAGAAAGCCGCGCCAACGGCTGTAAGGGTGCCTCAGGCAGCCGTGTGCGGGGACATTGCAAGCCAGACGCAGCTTGCTGCGCAAACATATGCGCGACAAACGCACACGGCCGGAGCGAAGCGCAGCCCTGCAAGACGTGGCCCCCGGCAGAGAGAGCCGAAGGCGAAGAAGGCCGGGGGAGGCGCCCTGAAATTGAATGAATGTAAAAATTAAATATTTGTAATAAATCCACGCAAGCTCTTCAAGCCCCAATGCTATCCCTGTTGCAATACAATTAAGTCATTGCCTCTAAACAATGCATCATTCCTGCTCTTTGTCGAGCACGCGCAGCAGCGCATTGAGATCTCTCAGCAGCGTATTTTTTCCGGCATTGATTTCCAGCAGATTCAAAAGCAATTCGCGGATCACATCTTCTGTGTTGCAGGGTAAAAAGTAAGCAGGCTCGGCTTCCAGATTCATCTTGCGCAGGTATTCCCTGATTT
>CAZUHX010000156.1:0-5039 GCA_964620795.1 uncultured Chitinophagaceae bacterium | reverse complement strand
TGATGTTTACTGAAGAATCGGTTCCTGCATAAACCACCTGCTCACCACTGCCGTAAACTGAATTGCCTGTGTAAAGTGTATTGGCAAGGGGATTGGTAAATGAATTGGATGTATTCATTTTAATGATTCGAAGAGTACCGGATCCTTTTGTGCAACTGACTGTCATACTGGAAGAAGTAGTTCCGCTAAATACAATAGATGATGCCTGGGTTGCAGGAGCTGAGATAGGCGCAAAAGCAAGACCTCTGAACCATTTATTGGTACCTGCCGTTGCGATGGATGAAGCCGTTGAAGTAGCGGCAGATCCATTGTCGGTGATTTTTACGATGGCATTATTACCAAAAGAAGTAGTGGTCGCATAAATAACAGGGGCGCTGCCGCTGAAATCAGCAATCACGGAATGGCAACCTGTTGATCCTCCTGTTCCAAGTCGATAAGCAAAACTCCAGGTACTGCCGGAGCGGGTATATTTCTGAATACCGCCACCGTTGGTTGCAGAGCGGCCATCAGCGACATAACAGACAGAAGTGTCTGCGTTAAAATAAAAACCATAAATATCAGGTGTTCCGGTACCACCTGTTGCCGTGAATACCAAACCTACTGTTTGGGAGCTTGTTTGAGGAACACCTGTACCTATCTTTAAAATCCTTGGAGTTGTAGAGGTCGTACTGGTAAAGAGAGCCCCTGAAAATATTCCAATAGCCCGGGTATTGGTTACCGTTGACTGCAGTGTAGCTGCTGTTGAACCATTGCCAAAATAAACGGTTCCCGTTGACCCTCCGGCTCCATAAAAGTTATTGCTGTTCTCTGCGGTTGCTCCCCTGATGCTGTTACTTGAAAAAAAGGATGAACTTGTTACCGGAACGGAAAATGTTCCGGATGCATTCACCATACCAACGGCTCTGTTGGCCGTACTCGCAGTTGTACCCCCTATGGATGCTGTTCCTGAATTGGCTCTGTATCCCGGAATAACTACCACCGACCCATCAGCGGAGAGGGATATAAAGCCTTCGGTAGTTGAGCTGCCGCTAATCGTAAGTGCAGAAGTACCGGTAGTGGGAATATTAACAGTATTCACCAAAGTTCCGCTTGTATTGTACTGATCAAGAAATATAGCTGTTGCTGCGCTGGTTAAAGATCCTGATCCATCTCCGGCACGCAGAGCAACAATATTCCCTGAATTCAACTGGGCATGACCGGCTGCTGACAGCAGAATGGAGGCAATTAGAAGAGTTCCTTTGAATAAACCCATAAGGCGGGCCCGAAGGGCAATTGCTGACATATCTTGATTATTTTATGCAAAAGTGCCTAAATGATGTTAAGAAAACATTATCTGAACCCCATGATAAGGACAAAAGATTGTCCACGAATTGTGGAGAACCCCTTCAAGGGCCTAAAATTTACTGCTCTGTGAAATCCAGGGATTGACCAAATGATTCCCTGAGATTCAAAACAGCCGCCAAAGCGGCAAGGATGCAGCCCAAACCGACCACCATCGCGGCATGGGTGCCCGCAAAACCCATACCCGTTAACAAACCAAAAATACCTGTGACCAGGGGAACTGAACCCCGGACAAAATTGGGGACGGTATTGGCTACGGTAGATCGGATATTGGTACCAAACTGCTCTGCGGCAATTGTTACAAAAATAGCCCAGTAACCGGTGGCCAAGCCCATCAAAAATGATAAACGATAATAAGCTTCGGCACTGATCCCCCGGCTGAAATACAAATAGTAAATCACGAGCGCGAGCGAAAAAATCAGATAAGCTACTACTACCTTTTTCCTGCTTTTCAACCACTGGCTGAGCAAACCGCTCAGCAGATCGCCGGCCGAAAGGCCCAAATAACAATACATCAGCGCCCTTCCGTTCAGTACTTTTTCTTTTACGCCAATGGCCGGGGCAAATATGGTTTCCGAATTGGCAATCATCAATCCAATCATATACCAGATGGGTACTCCAACCATGATGCAGCTGATGTATTTCAGAAAACGCTGTCTGTCCTGAAACAGCATCCATAAATTTCCCCTGCTCACTTCCGAAGCTTTGGTCTTTTTAAACATCTCAGATTCCAGTGTGCCCACCCTAAGCGCCAGCAACATCAAACCTAAAATTCCACCAATCAGATAAGCAATCTGCCAGTTGGCCAGCTCGAGGCCCAAAACCGAAGCAAGCTGCTGTCCGAAGCCTTCTCCCTCCGAACCGACCAAGGCTGCTGCAACGGCTCCCAAAGCGCCAAAAACAACAATGATCATGGTGCCATACCCGCGGTTTTCCTTACTCATGCTTTCTGAAACCAGCGTTATCCCCGCACCCAGTTCGCCGGCCAAACCAATGCCGGCAATAATGCGAATAAAAGCATACCAGGAAATATCGGTAACAAAGGCATTGGCTACATTGGCCAGTGAATAAAGAAGTATTGATCCGAAGAGAACCGAAAGTCTGCCCTTTTTATCTCCCAATACACCCCACAAAACCCCGCCGATCAGCATACCGCTCATCTGCATATTAAACAGAAAAATTCCGGTTTCCTTCCATTCTGAGTCCGGTGCAGAAGGGAGCAGAGCCTTAAGGCTTTCCATCTTCACCACATTAAACAGTATGAGATCGTAGATATCAACAAAGTAGCCTAAAGCAGCAACAATGATAATTCCTGCAGCGGCAAGATCACTGCGGTTGGAAACGACTTTGTTTTGTGATTTCATGCGCGAAAAGCCTTGGGGGCTGAACGAAAATGAAATATAGCAAAGCTGAAGGAGCAAAGCAAAAGCATGGCGCCGATCTGATGCATTTCACCCCAGAAAACCGGAATACTGCCCACACAATGCAAAACCGTAAGAATTCCGAGGCTTATCTGAAAAAACACGGCAAGCAGAATAAGCAAAATTCCACGGCGCTGGATGGCGGAAGCCACGGGCCAGCTTCTGAAAGATACATAGAGAACCAGCAAGCAGAAAGCAAAGGCCGTATTTCGGTGAAAAAACTGTATCACCGCCTTCGCCGTCACATCTGCAGAATCGTAATACATAAACGGACCCCATGACCAGGAAGAATTCCGGATCATTGCCGGCATCCACTCTCCGTGCATACCTGGCCATGTGTTGAAGGCCAGACCGGCTTTCATGCCACTCACTATTCCTCCGAAAAAAAGTTGGATAAACAACAAAAGCAGTGCTGCATACCACCAGCGGATCGTATTTAGCTCCTGACTTTCATGCCCTGTATGGCGGGCCCGATAAGCAACGGTGATGTGTACCAGATACGTAAACATACCCAGCGCAAGCGTAAGGTGTAAACTCAGCTTCAAAGGCGAAACATAGGGCTTATTGATCAGTCCGCTGGCCACCATAATCCAGCCGAAAGAAGCAATCACAGCGGCCCATCCAACCACTGTGAACAGCTGTCTTTTCAGCAGAGGATCTATGAATCCCATTCGATTGAAATACAAAAAAGGGAAGAAGAAAACCAAACCCATCCAGCGTGCCCAAAAACGGTGAAAGTATTCCCAGAAATAAATGAATTTGAATTCATCCAAATTCATGTCGTAATTGATTTGCCTGAATTGAGGAGTTTCGCGATACAAGGCAAAGGCCTCTTCCCAATCAAATTCATTGAGCGGTGGCAGGGTTCCCATCACTATCTCCCACTTGGTGATAGACAGTCCTGAACCGGTAAGCCTGGTTACTCCGCCGATCACCACCTGAAAAAATACCAGCACACAGCCCAGAATGAGCCAGCGCCCAACCGCTTTATGATACATCAACTGATTCATGCCATAAATTTTCATCATTCAACAGATTGTATGCTGAGGGGTTCGTGCTTCTCTGCAGTTTTTGCCTCAACTCATTCAAATTGCCGGGCACCAATCCCTCCAGACGGTCAATCTTAGAAAGGGTGGTTTGAACAAAATTGTGATGCACGACCGACTCGGGATTCCTCGGACGATGTTCAGCAGCTCTGATTACTTCTTCCACTTCCTTCATCAGCTCCCGGGTCTCACGAGCGGTTAATGCAGAAATTAATTTTTCCCAAATGAAACGAGTGGTCTGATGATTGGGATGAAGCATATCTTCTGCATAAAAGCGATAATCTCTGAGCTCGTCCATCACCAGCTCATAAGAAGGAAAGTAATATATATTATTCTCTGATTTTAGAACAGCATAAACCCCTTCAAACAAGCGAGCCTTGCTGAGATTATTTTCAAAAGCCCCAAAAGCCATGTAACGCACAGGACTTATACTCAGCATAAACTTCAGTGAAGGATTTACACTCCTCACGACCTGAATGAGTTCTTGTAAGGCTGCAGTTACTTCGTAAGATTCCATCAATCCCGACTGAAAAAGCTGAGGCGGCATCTTGTGGCAATTGGCCACGGGCAGCTCATCAGATTTTCGTCTGAAAACATGCGCTGTGCCCAGTGTAATGATCATCATTCCTGCAGAGCGAATGAACAAAGAAGCCTCTTTCAAATCGAGATTGATTCGATTAAGAACCTCTGCTTTATTAACTCCCGAGTAGCGGGTATGATGGTCTGCCGAATGCCACAGCCCGTCATGCTCAAACAAATCCTCCTCTCTGTATTCCTCTCCGGAGACCATCCGAAGTGCAGCAGCTTTCAGCGAGGCGGGATTGTACAATTGTCCGAAAGGATTCACCAGACTGCGAAACATCATGCGCTGCAGCTGCCTGCCCATATGCTCCGTAAAACACGAGCCAAGGGTGAGAACTCCGTCTGAATAGGTAAGCTCAAATGAAGCCTTTGGAACAGATACTTCCGTTCTGAAAAGATGTTCTTGAAAAGATTTCATGAGACTACAGGCAATTCTTCAGGCTCATCGCCCAGTTCCAGGGCTTTCACCTCTCCTACTGCCGATCCTGCAATGCCCTTCACTGAACCGTACATCCGTGTGGTATTCAACAATACTTTTTCAATTTGTTTTTCCCTCTCTTTCCAGATTTTCTCCATAGCGATGCGCTCCTTATCCAGTCCCCTCTTCATGGCATAAAATCCTTCAGCAATGGCTTCTACCTGCTGTCTG